>JAYUHW010000362.1:0-8106 GCA_043766615.1 Fibrobacteria bacterium
TAGGCCGAGTTGCAGTTTTTCATCTTCCGATGCCCAGCCTTTGGCGTTCAGTGTTTCCAGGGATTGCACGATTTGCGGAGCGGAATTCATTTTGTTGTAAATCTGAGACTGGGCACGCAAGGATTCCTTGTCGCCGGTATGCGCAAAATGGTTTTCATATTCTGCGGCAGCGGCGGAAAAATCCTTAAGTTCAACCAGACACGCCGCACGCATTTTCCCCACTTCCGGATAGGAGGTTCTGGCCAAAGCAAATTGCTCAGCCGCTAGTCGGCAGTCTTTATTGGCGTAGTGGATTTTACCGAGCAGGAAAGAGGCTTCTGGAGACTGGGTGTGTAGGACGATGGCAATGAGCACTTCTTTTGCCTTGGGCTCTTCCTTAACTGTTAAAAGACCCTTGGCACTTGCCAAAGCGATGTTGGCATCTTCCGGGAACGCACTGACCAGTTTGCTGGATGCGTCGGCAACTCGACCCCAAGACTTATTATGCAAACCTATTTGTACAATGGCGCGGAGTACCTGTCGATCGGGCGTATTGGGTGCGATTTTATCACCCAGGATTTCCGCTAAACTTTGCGCGGCGGGTTCATTGCATGCCGCTAAGCCAAGAAAAGTATCGCGACGGCCGTAGAGGACTTGCGCGGCTAAGTTGGGAGTGGCTTTAAGTGCGGTGGTTACCAGTTTGGTACCCTTGTCACATTTGCCTTCCAGCAGCAAATGATTTCCAAGAATCAAAGCAGCCTTTGACCACAAGCTATCCGGAGGGAAAGCAGCATGCGAATGAAACAAGTCGATAAAGAGCGCCACAGCTTTGACTGTATCACCCGAAGAGGATTGCATAAGGCCCAGGCGTAGTTTTTCGTCTTCCGTGGCCCAGCCTTTGGCGTTCAGAGTTTCCAAGGCTTGTTTTGATTGAGGAGCGTTTCCAAGTTGGCTGTAAAGGTGAGCTTGGGCGCGCAAGGATTCTTTGTCAGAAGTATGCGTAAAATGGTTTTCATATTCCGCCGCAGCACCGGCAAGGTCCTTTAATTGAACCAGACACTCGGCCCGCATTTTTCCCGCATCCGGGTAATTGGACCTGGCTAATGCCAATTGTTCCACAGCGGCTTGGCACTCTTTCTTCTCGAAGAAGATTTTTCCAAGCAGCCACGATGCTTCAGGAGTAGGCATGTAGTGGACAATGGCGCTTAGGATTTCTTTGCTCTTGGCTTCGTCCTTGGCGGCCAAAAGGTTTTTGGCTACGGCAAGCGCAATGTTGGCATCTTCCGGAAACGCGGTGACGAGTTTTATGGAGGCAGCCGATGCGCGGGCCCAGGACTTATTTTTCATGCAGATTTGGACGATGGCGCGTTGTACCTGGCGGTCGGGTTCTGAAGAAACCACTTTTTCAACGAGTTTTTCCGCTAAGATTGAAGCGGCGGGCTCATCGCAAGCAGCCAGATCCAAAAAGGCGTCGCGCCGTCCTTCCAGGGAATTTGGTGAAAGAGCATTCGCTTTTAACCAAGACTGACAGGCTTGAGACTTATCACCGGATAAACTGCTGCCGCGGGCTACTTGAAGTGCGAGTCTGGCCGAGGTTCCATTCTTTTCGCTTTGTTGCTTCAAAGTTTTGAGATGCAGTTTAATTAAGCTGTCGCCCTCAACAGTTTCGGATAATCTGGCCAGGTAATTTGGATTTTGTGGTGACACTTTAAGCGCTTGGTCCAAATGAAAATAGGCGGAAGCTCTTTCGTTCGCTTTTAATAATAGGGTGGCCATTTTGAAATGCAGGGGAGCGGAGAATGGATCCTTGGCAAGGCCTTTTTGCAAGACTTCTTTGAGCAAGGTGTCTGCCGCTGGACTTACGGATTCTAAATGGGCGATGGCGCGATTGCGAGCAGATGTGTCGGTAGGATTTAAAGACCACGCTCCCATCCAGGAAATGGCGGACTCCACTTTTTGATTCAGTCGCTCCTGCGTTTGCGCCCGAAGAATCCAAAGGTCCTTATTTTCGGCATGGGTCTGTAAGGCTAGGCCATAGAGTACATTGGCATCTTTGTCCATACCTTGCTTGGAAAACAATTTTCCGACTCTAAAAGTGGCCTCAGTATCGATGGCGATTTCGGCCTGATGACGGGAGTAGATATCCAAAGCTTCCGTAAACCGTTGTTGCAACTCCAGTCGGGCCCCGAATTCCATAACAACTTTACCCTGCTCGGATTTGATTTCCAGGTAGTGCTTGTACATGGTTAAGGCGACGGCTTCTTTGGGTGGATAAGCACGCGCTGCTTTTAGAAACCAAGCGGCGGCTTCATAGCGCTCACCTTTTTTGAGCAAGGCTTCGGCCATCAGGCCCATTGCAAGTGGACTTGGATCGGTTAGGCGCCGGAAGCAGGGCAAAGCCAAATGCGTTTCGCCTCGGTCCCAATGAAGAATACCTTCTGCTTCGATAAGCCGATCGTCTTTTTCACCCCATTGCAATCGCGCCTGAATTCTTTTTACCAATGCTGTAGTGTCAATACCCGGATAATTCCGGGTCAATACCTTGTTCACGTCCTTGATCAAAGATTTGACTTCGGCCGCAGAAACATTACCCTCTTCACTACCGTCTTCGGCTGCGCTTCCATCGGCCAATACAGTTGAGGCATCAGCGCTTGGAATTCTTTCTTCGAGATCGGATGCTATTAAAAAACTATGTGCGCCGAGAATGCCGGCCACCAAAAAGGATATGGTATTTTTATTTAAACGAAGTTTTGATACTAAGATAGTAGTGTTCATCTTTGTCTTTTCTTTTGGGCGATTAACAAAAGCTAAGTATTAATTCCGTCGTTTTTCTGTCAAGATTTCCGACGGTGCCTTTTACCTCTTAAAAAACGCAGGGTAACGGAGTTTAATTTTGAGCTTTGTACGATTTTTGGGGCTCTGAATGCTATCCGAATTAAGCAAACTGCACAAAACTGAGAGATGGGCCGTGCACGCTTTCAAAGGATTTAAGCGCCTGGTCCATGGCCAAATCTTTGTCCTGGTAGCGTTTGCGTAGGCATGCGCAAAACACTTCCTTAAGAACCTGGCAATCATATGTCGCTCGATGCAATTCGCCTTTGCTTAAAGTGATACTGGTTTGGTCGCTAAGTTTACGGGCCAACTCTCCAAGTTTGTGGGAAGCATATTCCGGCATGATTTTACGAACAAATTTCAAGCTGTCAATAATGGGGTGCTGGGGCATCACTAGCCCTTGTTTCCGAATTGCCTTTCCTAGAAAAGCGGCGTCAAATGAGGCGTTGTGCGCCACTAGAATTGAGCTGAGTCCGCAGAAGCGGTGGAATGCGGTCAGGACTGATTTCAGTTCCGGCGCATTTTCGACCATTTGATTGGTGATATTATTAATGCGAGTGGCCTCATCGGGGATGAGTTTTCCAGGCTTGACCAAACTGCTGTATTGGGAAATTTCTTTGGTGATCAATTTGCCCTGATCTTTGGCAAAGGTGAACTTGACTCCAGCCAGTTCTATTATTTCTTCCCGCTCTGGATCCAGACCGGTAGTTTCAACATCAAACGCAACCATAGTGACAAAAGGAAGCAACGGGAACTCCTAAATTTCCGGGCTAGGGATTAGACCGGTTGAGGCACTTGAATATAAATATCCGCAGTGGAGATTGGACGTCCTACTTCCGACGTTTTACATCATGCATTGCAGCTTTGATTTGCGCTGTATTGGTTGGATGGAATGGCTGTCCCAGCCGGACTTCTACGACCGAAAAGGGCAGGGGAATGAGTGAACGGTCCCAGCTATTCAATCGAAATGCTAAAGGAGCACGGATGGAAACGGGAACCACCGGAATGCCTGAAAATTGGGACAGCCATTGAGTGCCGGGTTGGATGGCATGCCTGGGCCCTCGGGGACCATCCAGGGCCATACCGGCTAGCTGTGAATTGGAACCTGGAGCTCGGTTTGCAATCGGCCCCCCGTCTATTAGATTTCGTGCGAGGGCGCGCATGCCAGTGGCTCCGCCTTTCGAAGTGGAGCCACGGTGCACGCGATATCCAAAATGAGCGCATGCTTTCGCTGCCCATTGGCCATCGCGGCTTTTGGAAATGAGAACGTTGATGTTGTGATGCGCGAACACACGAATACCAATCGGCAAATGTTCATGCCAAAGTATTAGAATAGCTTGGTTGGGGATGGGTTCTTGGCTCAGCCATCGTATCCGTAATGTTCTTAGCCAAAGGTAGCCAAGGCTCAGCAGCATCGTATTCACAATTGGGGTAATTCTAAATGGGGCTATTCTAAAAAAGGTTATTCTGTTTCCGATGACTTGAATGGAAGAGTATCCGTGGCCGGTACCAACACATTGATTTTTCCAAGCTGGAAAATGTCGGGTCGCAAGGTAAATTGGCGCATAAAATTCTGACGTCGGAAATCACTGCGGTGGTCTTCGCAGTATTTTGGGTAGAGCACTTGACCTGGAATCAACGTAAGTGCAAAATCCTGACAGCAGCCAAGCAGCCTACAAGGCGTGGAGCGCTCGACCGTTTCCTTGAAGTTATGCAGAATAATCTGATTGTGTTCCGTAACACGATCCAAAAGCACGCTCTTGGCTTTTCCCATTTCAGCCAGAAGAGATTTTTCCACGTTGGCATCGCGTTCCATAATGCAAGTATGCTTTCCGCTCCGAAGTTTGTCCACAGGAAGAATTTGTTTTTTGGAAAATAGGTATTCAACCCACCCAAATGGGTATTCAATCCGTCCTTTAACGTAAAAATAAAGAATTTCCGGGGCTATTTCCCCCTTGACTTATGTCGTTTATTCTCTAAAAAAATTACTTTGGTTTCCGACCCTGACATTTGGGACAGAATACCGTGCCGCGCTGTGCCACAACCGTCTTAACCAGTGTGGTCCCACACTTTAAGCAAGGCTGTCCGCCCCGTCCATAGACTTTCAGTCTCGAGGCATTGGAGCCCTTTGTTCCATCTGGTTTACGATAGTCGGAAAATGTTGTGCCACTGTTTTTGATGCCCATAGTTAAAACTTGCTGAACGGCCTTAAGCAGTTGGATGCGCATGCGATCCGGTATTTTACAAACGGATTGGGCAGGATGAATTTCACTTCGAAAGAGTGCTTCATCCGCATAAATATTGCCTACGCCGGCCAGGAAGGTTTGATCGAGCAGCAGGCTTTTGATGCTTCGCGCACTTTCTATCGGATAATGTTTGGACAGGAAAGATGGAATGCTTAGCGTGAGCGGTTCTTCACCCAGGATGCGGATGCGCGGATGCTTAGGCCATTCCTGCCCATCAACCAAAAAGAGTTTACCGAAAGTACGCGGATCACGAAACAGAATTCTTTCGCCGCCTTCCAGATGCAGGATGAAATGCGTGTGTTTGTCGACTGGATGCACGCCGCGGGCTTTTTGAAGTCCAGTGACAGTACGGATAAAAGTGCCGTCTTCCTCAGGGGCGATTGGTGAGAAAGTCAATTGCCCCGTCATACCCAAATGCACAATGAGAGTGACGTTTTCAAGTTCAACCAGGATGTACTTGCCTCGGCGACGCACATGCAGGATTTTTTGTCCGGCAAGTTTCGCGGAAAAGTTCAGCGGAGTCATGCCCAATAAAAGACGTCCCAGCCGCAACTCGGCAGTGACAATACGTTTTCCGCCCACACGGGGCATCAACATTCTGACAATGGTTTCAACTTCCGGTAGTTCTGGCATATGGATAGAGGGGATAATATATCTAAATTCAAACCATGCCTTCCAATCCATCCATCCAACATGAGCCAGAAAAAATGCAGGCGCCGGAAAAGATGCAGGCGGAAACCCGTATCATACATCTTGAACTTCCCTCCGAGGGTTTTCGGTTGGTCTCGGGAAAATTTCTCAAACGCCTTGATGTGGCCTATGAGGTCTATGGAACTTTGAATGCCGCGCATTCTAACGGCATCTTAATTTGTTCCCCGCTCACTACCGATGCGCATGCCGCAGGGTGGAATTCTCCAGAGGATCGCAAGCCCGGTTGGTGGGACGATATGATTGGGCCAGGCAAGGCCATCGATACCCATCGCTATTTTGTCATTTCATCCAATATGCTAGGCGGATGCAAAGGGACCACCGGTCCCAGCTCACAGAATCCTGATACCGGCCATCCTTATGGCTCCGCTTTTCCAAAAATTACCGTTGAGGATATGGTGGGGGTGCAATACCTACTGGTGAAACAACTGGGCATCGAGGTGCTGGAAGCCGTGGTGGGCGGGAGCATGGGTGGCATGCAGGCTTTGCAATGGAGCATTACTTATCCTGGCACCGTTCGGAAATGTATCTGTATCGCGGCCGCGGCGTATGTGTCCGCACAGGCACTGGGTTTTGAAATCATCGGACGCAAAGTTATCGTGAACGATCCCAATTTCAGGGACGGGGACTATTATCAGGATGGTCACATACCGGGACAAGGTTTAGCCTTCGCCCGTATGATCGGGCACCTCACTTACCTATCCGCCATTTCCATGCATGAGAAATTCGGCCGTAATCGCAAAGAGGAGCGGGACGAAAAGCATTTCGAAACCGGCTTTGAAGTGGAAAGCTATCTCAACCACCAGGGCGATCAATTTATTCGACGATTCGACGCCAACTCCTACTTGCACATTACCTGGGCCATGGATCATTTCGATTTGGTGACCCGGTATGGAAGTTTGGAAAAAGCCTTTTCCGGATCCAGTGCCGAGTTTCTTCTCGTTGCCCTTTCCTCGGATTGGCATTTCTATCCCGAGCAAACCCGCGAGATGGGACGGGTCCTACTCGATCAGAAAAAAATCGTATCGGTGGTGGAATTGGATTCACCCCACGGTCATGACGCCTTTCTACTTGAAGTGGTAAATCTCTCCAAGGTGATTCAGGGGTTCCTGGAAAAGCCCGCCTTTGACCCGGTTCGACCGACCGTCGTAAAATCCCAAGGCATTTCTGCACCGACCATGCAAACAGGAAATGGATTTTCCGCAGTCCAGGATTTGGAAGTATTGGCATCGCTCATAGAACGGGGCAGTCACATACTGGATGTCGGCTGCGGCGATGGCGCGTTAATCGACACGCTGTATAAAAGTCATGCGGTAACGGGGATTGGAATTGACTTCGATCTCAATCACGTGGTGGACTGTCTGCGCAAAAATGTACCGGTATTGCAGATGGATGTAGATATGGGGCTTTCCTTGGTCGGGGACTTGGCATTTGATTACGCAGTTCTCAACCGAACGTTGCAAGAAGTCAAAAAACCGCAATTGGTATTGCGTGAGATGCTTCGCGCTGCCCGCAAAGGGATTGTTGCCTTTCCCAATTTTGCCTTTTTGGGCAATCGCCTTTCGCTATTGACCACGGGGATGATGCCGGTATCCGAGGCGTTACCCTACAATTGGCATGACACTCCCAATATCCATCTTTTCAGTCTCGAAGATTTTCGATCCCTGTGCGCCCGTGAAGGCATTCGCATCGAGGCGATACGTTATTTGGGTGGTTCGGTTTTATCTAAGCTGTTTCTGGGGATGGGCAGGCCCAATCTTGGCGCGGAATTTGTAGTGGCAAGGATTTCCAAGGACAGGTAAGTGCCAGAGCATTATTTTGACCACAATGCCACCACGCCCTTGCATCCCGAAGTGGCCGAGGCCATGTCAAAGTATATTCTGGCAGCCCGGGTAAACGGGCCGGAGGCTTTCGGACCACAAGTATTCGGCAATCCTTCCAGTATCCACGGTTATGGCCGTTCGGCCCGTAGTTTGGTTGAGGATGCGCGTGAAATTTTGGCGCGCTATTTAGCCGTCACCCCATTGGAAATCGTATTCACCAGCGGGGGAACGGAGGCAGATAACTTGGCCATCCTCGGGGCCACGGCCTCGGGGAAGTTGGTTGGCCCCCATTTGGTGGTTTCCGCTTTTGAGCATCCCGCCGTGTTGGAGCCGTTTCGAAAATTGGAAGCCGAGGGCTGGGAGGTCACCTGGGTGGCACCTGATGGAAATGGGATAGTCCAACCCGATGCCATTGCCAAAGCATTGCGTCCTGATACAGGCTTGGTCTCAGTGATGGCGGCCAATAACGAAGTGGGAACCATCCAACCCATTGCCGAAATTGGCTGGCTGCTGAAACC
>JAYUHW010000363.1:0-4581 GCA_043766615.1 Fibrobacteria bacterium
CGTTGCCGTCAATACGGTAGAAGTTCCCGTGAGACCGGCAGCCATGGCATGGGTTGGCAGCATTATTTTAATCGCGGTTTGAGTGAGGGTAGATCCAAAGTCAGTTCCCGAAACCGTACCAGTCATCTTCATGGTTGGATACAGGCCGTTTTCCCAAGTAACCACCGGAGTGGCGACATTCAGAAATTTTGTACCAACGTCTGCAGGGACAATGGTGGAGGAAATGACGATCAGGGCCTTGCCCGCTGTATCCGCAGCAACCGAAGCGAGACCGGTCTTAACCGTAACGACATGGCCCATGTTTTTCAAAGTATCCTGAACGGCTTTGTCACCCGTACTCAAGGTGGCATTGCCTACTAAAAGGAGAACATTGGCCGCATGAGTTTCCGTCCAGCTAACTACACACAAAATCAAGACTGGCAACCATGCCTTGAAGTTCAGATTAAAGTGATACCACGAAAAAGTGGACCATCCCATTGTTTTATTCATGCCAGACTCCCGGAGCAATCGATCAAAATGTTATGCATTCAAAATTGAGGCAAACAAGTAAGTTAAATCACAATAAAATATCAGTCAATCAGTCCCTATTGACGTTTTGTCTCGCGGAAATGTTCCAACAATTTTTAAAACTCTATGAAACCTGCCAAAATAGGCGCATTCACAGATTGGGGAATCGCAAACAAGCGACTGGAAAGAATTCCGACAGTGTACAAAGGTGCCGGATGTAACATTCGAACTTCTAGCCTACGAGCTCCGTCTGCGAACGATTCTTTGCATACAGCATCGACGCATGCCCCTGCAAAAACTCATCCACATGCCGTGCACATTCCCGGCCCTCGGATATCGCCCACACCACCAAAGACTGACCGCGACGCATATCACCGGCTACATAGACGCCTTCCACAGTAGTTTCATATCGGCCATCGGCTTTGACATTGCCGCGCTCATCCTTTTCAACTCCAAGCTGCTCCAACAACCCAAGCGGCTCCGGATAGAGAAAACCCATCGCGAGGAAAACCAACTCTGCCTTCATAAAAAATTCCGAACCAGGAATCTCTACAGGCCTGCCACCCGTCCATTCCAGGCGCACACAATTGATGCCTTTTAGATTTCCGTTTTCATCTTTGACGAATTCCTTGGATTGCACGGACCAGTCTCTTTCACAACCCTCTGCCTGCGACGAAGACGTGCTGAGCATTCGGGGACCCGGATGATTGGGCCATGCCGTCTCCACCGTGCGAGCAGGCGGAGGTTTTGGCAACAGTTCAATTTGCGTAACCGAGGCGGCGCCTTGCCGTATGGAGGTGCCGACGCAATCCGATCCCGTGTCACCGCCGCCAATCACTACCACATGTTTGCAGGTAGCCATAATGGTTTCGGCAGCTGGAATGGTATCGCCAGCCACGCGCTTATTGCTCTGCGTCAAAAAAGGAATGGCAAAATGCACACCCTTGGCATCGCGTCCAAGAATGGGAAGATCGCGGGCTGCGGTAGAACCGCCGGCCAGGACAATAGCATCGAATTTTTGTTTGAGATCGGATACGGGAATGCTCACGCCGATATTGGCATTCGTCACAAACTTGACGCCTTCCTTCTCCATGATTTCGACGCGGCGGGCAACATGCTTTTTGTCCAATTTGAAATCGGGAATACCATACCGCAGCAGTCCGCCGATGCGGTCCGCGCGTTCATACACGGTAACATGATGGCCGGCTTTGTTGAGTTGATCTGCGGCGGCGAGCCCGGCAGGCCCAGAACCCACTACAGCAACGCTTTTTTCAGTGCGAAATGCTGGCGGCTGCGGATCCATCCAGCCTTGAGCGTAGGCGAAATCGATGATGGACACTTCGATATTCTTGATCGTCACCGGCGGCTTATTGATGCCGAGCACGCAGGCGGATTCGCAAGGCGCGGGGCAAATGCGTCCCGTAAATTCCGGAAAGTTATTGGTGCTGAGCAAGGTTTTCAGCGCTGCCTGCCACTTGCCGTTGTAGACCTGATCATTGAAGTCAGGAATGATATTGCCAAGCGGACAGCCGGTGTGGCAGAAGGGCACGCCACAATCCATACAACGCGCCCCTTGGGACTCCAATTCTTCTTTGGCAAGCGGTACGGCAAATTCCTGATAATTTTTGACGCGGGATTCCACCGGCAAATAGTTTGGTGTCTTGCGATCGATTTCTTTGAACCCGGTAACCTTACCCATTTTAATTCTTCCCTTTCGCGGCATTTTCCAGCGCCAAGTCCGCCAAGGCCCGCTTATAATCGCGGGGCATGACTTTGATAAACTTGGACACGTTTCCCTTCCAATCCGCCAAGATATCCTTAGCGGATTTGCTGCCGGTATATTCCAGATGTTTTTCAATCATGCCCTGAAGTTCCATGGACTCTTCAGCCAGTGTGATTTCTTCGAGCTCGACCATTTCCTTATTGATGCGCCCTGCGCTCTTACCATAGGGATCCCATAAGTAAGCGATGCCACCGCTCATGCCGGCTGCAAAGTTTTTTCCGATTTCACCCAGGACGATGCAACGCCCGCCAGTCATATATTCCGCACCGTGATCGCCGCAGCTTTCCACTACCACTCGGGCACCGGAATTTCTCACACAGAAGCGCTCCCCGGCCATACCGAGCACGTACGCAACACCGGCGGTGGCGCCGTAGAAGGACACATTACCGATAATGACATTATCGCGAGGCACAAATGTGGACTTGCGTGGCGGGTACAGGATCAATTTTCCGCCCGAGAGTCCCTTGCCAAAATAATCGTTGGCCTCGCCTTCCAGCTCCAAAGTCAAACCACGGGCTGCGAACGCTCCAAAACTTTGACCAGCCGATCCCGTAAACTTGAACTTAATCGTGTCTTCTAAAAGCCCATCTTCACCATATTTTCTGGAAATGTTCGAGGAAAGTATGGTGCCCACCGTGCGATTGACATTTCGAATCGCGAATTCCGCCTGCACCGGTTTGGCCTCTTCCAGCGCGGGCTTGGCAGCTTCCATGAGTTTCCAATCCAAGGCTTTTTCAAGACCATGGTCCTGGCGCTCACAGCAAAATGTTCCGATACCCTTATGGGTCTCGGCCATGTTGTACAGCAATTTATTGAGATCGAGCTGCTTGGCTTTCCAATGCTTGACTTCACGGCGTGGGGCCAATTTATCCACGCGGCCCACCATCTCGTTGATGGTTCGGAATCCCAACATGGCCATGTGTTCCCGTAAATCCTGGGCTAGGAATCGGAAGTAATTGACCACATGATCGGCTTCCCCGCTAAATAACTTTCGCAGATCCGGATCCTGAGTCGCAACGCCTACCGGGCAAGTATTCAGATGACACTTGCGCATCATGATGCAGCCCAGCACCACCAAACCGGCAGTAGCCACGCCCCATTCTTCAGCACCGAGCAAAGTTGCAATGGCAATGTCTCGGCCCGTACGCAGTTGGCCATCCGTTTGCAGGACCACGCGCGCTCGCAAACCGTTTTTGATGAGCACTTGATGGGCTTCGGACAAACCCAGTTCCCAAGGCAAACCCGCGTGCTTGATGGACGTGAGTGGCGACGCGCCTGTTCCACCGTCATGGCCGGAAATGAGGATGACATCCGAATGCGCCTTCGCCACACCGGCGGCTACAGTACCCACGCCTACCTCGGCCACCAGCTTAACGGCGATCCGGGCCCGGTCATTGCTGTTCTTCAGATCATAAATCAGCTGGGCCAAATCCTCGATGGAATAAATATCGTGATGCGGAGGCGGCGAAATGAGCCCCACTCCCGCAGTGGAATGACGCGTCTTGGCGATGGACTTGTCCACCTTCCAACCGGGCAGCTGTCCGCCTTCACCGGGCTTGGCACCCTGGGCCATCTTGATTTGCAATTCATCCGCGTTCACCAAATAGTTGGAGGTTACCCCAAACCGGCCCGAGGCAACTTGCTTGATGGACGAGCGCATGCTATCACCATTTGCCATAGGCGCAAAACGCGAAGCGTCTTCCCCACCTTCTCCGGTGTTGCTTTTTCCACCGATGCGGTTCATGGCAATGGCCATGGTGGTATGCGCTTCCCAGCTAATTGAACCATAGGACATGGCTCCGCTGGCAAATCGCTTGAGAATGCTTTCCACTGACTCCACGGTGTCGATGGGAATGGGCGTTACCCCTTGGAATTCCAATAGCCCGCGGATGGTATACAAGTTTTTAGACTGATCATCGACCAGCTTGCTGAATTCCTTATACGTATTGTAATTGTTGGTCCTGGCGGAATGTTGCAGCTTATGTATGGTATCGGGATTGAACAGATGCCGCTCGCCCCGTTGCCGCCATTGGTATTGCCCGCCCACTTCCAATTCAGCACCATTATCTTCACCCGATTCCGGATAAGCAAATCGGTGGCGGAGCAACGTTTCCTCTTCCAAGGTATTCAGGTCGATGCCGCCCAGACGGGAAATGGTTCCCGTAAAATACTCTTCGATAACATCCGTACTCAGGCCCACGGCTTCAAAAATCTGCGCGCCGATATAGGACTGGATGGTCGAGATGCCCATTTTGGAAATGACTTTAAGCAAGCCCTTGTTGATGGACTTG
>JAYUHW010000364.1:0-3125 GCA_043766615.1 Fibrobacteria bacterium
GCCAGTAAAGGCAGTGGGATAATTCGAGTACGAGGTAGGATTCGGGATATTATAAAAGCCATTCGGGCCCCAATTTCATTCCAGTTTGGCTAATTCTTCCTTAGCGCGTTCGGTATATTCACTCTCGGGGTATAAAGATACAATTTTTTTAAACTCCTCAGTCGCTACCTTGCGCTCGCCCAGACGCAAGTAACAATAGCCCAATTTTAATTGGGCATCATCGGCTTTTTCTGTCTCCGTGAAAGTAAAGACTTTTCGAAACGCAGTGATGGCTTTGGCAAAATTACCAAGCGCAAATTGGCACTCACCAATCCAGTAGAAACAGTTGTCCGCATACGTGCTAGCGGGAAACTTTTGCAGCAATTCCTCAAACTTGATAATGGACTGCGCATAATCCCGGCCATAGTACAGATCAAAGGCCTTTTTATAGAGCAAGGCTTCCACGTCACTGGCCGGTGGTTTGCGGGGCAGAGTCGGTGGTGCGGCAACAGGTTTTACAGCCGGTTTAGCCATGGCTTTGTCCGAGGGTAGGGAATCCGATTTGACCGGCTTGGCCGGAGTTGCCGCCTTTTTGTTAGAATCCAAAGACGTAGGTGAAAAAGTAGCCAATTCCTTTTTTACGGATATAGGGGCCGTCATTTTGGAGATTCGATCTTCCAGATTTCTCAACTGGGTGGTCATCAACGTCATCTGATGGGTCAATTCATCCAGTTTAGCCGCTGGCATATTGGCCATTTCTTCACCCAGCGCCGACATCTGGTTTTCTAGCTCATGCACCTTACTTCCCAAGCTTTGCAAATCCAATTTATTCTCCTGAGCCAGTTTTAACGCCTCATCGGAATTTTCCTTGAGCTGCAGGACGTCAATTTCAGGTAGGGAAGGGTCGCTGGACTTGACCTTTGGAACAGTCGCGCAGCCCGAAAGTAGCCAAATTAGGATCAGAGGTGACATGGGCAAAAATTGGAGAATCAAATTCCAGAACCCGCTGATGGCCGATTTCGCCGATATCGGTTGTCTATTCATCATGTTATGACACAATCCTGTTTACTTACTTTATGATGTAGTATATTCAACATTGATGATCCTCGCAAGGTATATCCTAAAGGAGCATATTGCTCCTTTCTTCTACGCTTTGTTTGTCATCACCTTCCTTTTTCTAATCGATTTTTTGATTCGAATCCTTACCTCCATTCTTTCCAAGGGGTTAGGCTGGCAGGTGGTGCTGGAAATCATCGTTCTGAACATGGCTTGGATGCTGGCTCTATCCATTCCCATGGCGGTACTCGTGTCCACTTTGATGGCCTTTGGCAGGTTTTCTTCCGACAACGAAGTCACCGCTATGAAATCACTGGGTATTTCACCTTTAAAAGCCATGCTTCCAGTAATGGTCGTATCCATTTTACTGAGTGTTGGGCTTATCTATTTCAACAACGATATCTTGCCCGATGCAAACTTCAGGGCTGCGGCGCTGCGCAACGACATTGGCCGCAAGAAACCAACTGCATTAATTACGCCACGCACGCTCATCCGAGATTTTGAAAACTACTTGATCTGGATCGATAAACTGGATCAGAGCAGTGGGATTTTGGGTGGGGTGCGCATTTACAGTGTCGAAGCCGGAAAGCCAATCAAGTACACCTATGCCGATTCCGCCAGTATGGAATATGCCAATGGGGGGAAAAGCATTGTCATCCATATGTTGAGCGGAGAAAATCATTTTGTGGATCCCAAGGAACCGGCTAATTATGTTCGTGTCCGATTTCGCTCTCAGGATGTGGCCATAGACAATGTAGACGCGACTTTGGAACGCCACCCGCGCTCGTATCGCACGGATAGGGAAATGCGGATTCAGGACATGTATGGAATAGTTAAGGCCAGTCAGGACCGGCTTAAAGCCTTGCGGGAGGAATATCATGAAAAGATTTTCGATGAAATGCATGCCATGGATATTGTCCTCACAGCCGATTCCGTAAAGACGGTTCCGCCTCGTTTATTAGAGGAATCCTGGTGGGTGGAAAACCCCTTAAGCACTCTGTCCTATGCGGAAGTCAAACGACAGGAAAAGGATAAGATGTATTTGATCGAACGCTATGAAAGACGGGAGGAAAATGAACAGAAGGAAATTGGTCAATTCATGGTTGAGATCCATAAGAAGTTTTCCATTCCGATAGCCTGTCTGGTTTTTGTCTTCATTGGTGCGCCTTTAGGTATAATGGCCAAAAGGGGCGGTATCGGTACAGGTGTGATCTATAGCATGGCGTTTTTCTTGCTTTACTGGGTGGGCATGATCCGCGGCGAGGTTATGGCAGACCATTTGACGCTACAGCCTTGGGTGGCAATGTGGGGCCCTAACATTTTGGTGGGATTGGGTGGTTTATTTCTGGTATTACGGATGGCGCGGGAAAATTATTTGAATACCGTTACGCTTCCCCAAAAATTTACACGACTCTTCAGGTCAAAACGGTCCGGGAAATGAAGATTTATATCCGCCATGTTTTGGTCGGTTTCTTTGCCCTGCTTTTCATAACTCTTTTTGTGTCGGTTATGATATACCTAGTGGTCGATTTTGTCGGCAATACCAAAATATGGCTAAGCCGAAACCCCAAGGATGTTTATCAATATTACCTCGATTATCTGCCGCATATTGTTTACCTGGTTCTGCCGATTGCCCTTTTGCTAGCGTCCGTTTTTTCCGTGGGGAATATGTCCAGGAATCTGGAACTGGTCGCTTTACGTGCGGCAGGTATTCCCATTACTCGTATTTTGGCTCCCATTTTAACGATTGGACTATTAGCCAGCGGTTTAATGTTGTGGTTTGAAAATTCGGTGCTGCCTGATGCGAATCATCGCCGATATACAGTGAATGTACCAAAATCCACTGATGGCGATATGCCCGGCGACCCAATGGAAAAGTTCAACTATCTATATACGGCATCCGATGGAATGATTTTGTATTTCGATTTTTATTCTGGTCGGCGCAATATGGGACAAGGCGTCACGGTAATTTCCCAACCCAAAAAAGGACCATTAAAAATGCGCATCGATGCCAAATCTTTGGCATGGGAAAAAGACAGCGGCTGGACTTTGGAGAATGGAACCAGGCGCGTTTTCAATGGCGGTACATT
>JAYUHW010000365.1:0-7377 GCA_043766615.1 Fibrobacteria bacterium
TGCCAAACTCATAAGTACCTATTGGAGGCCCCTTTTTCAATCCAAAATATTCATAAGTCCTTGATATACCGTCGTTTCAAAAGATCTGCACCCAAATGAATTTTCATGTTTTTCCAGTAACGGTTTTGCCTGTGCGAACCTCAGGCCCACTCAAACTGGTTTCCAGTGGGGGTAAAAAACCGGTTGCCAAAAAAACGCCATGAGCAGTCGCTTGCGGGCCGTTGCAGCCTTTTCGATAGTAACTGCAATGCTACTGGGATCCAGTTGGATGCTGAGTGCCTGTAATTTACTGGGAGGTAAGGGTGGAGGAACCGAAACGGAATCCCTACTGGAAGTGACCGGCAGGGCGGTCAATCCGGACAATAGCCCCGTTATTGGCGCGCACGTTATTTTAAGGAACACAGACTTTCTCGCGGACCCCATTTCCCCAATCGATGGAGAAAAACAAGGCCGTGAAACCATAACCGATTCCCGGGGCAGATACAGCTTTCTGAGCCTGCCCGCAGGCTCTTACCGCGTGGAATTGGCGGGCACAGAGTCTGGCGGGCTAATACGGGATTTTGTGTTACCTACAACTGGAACAAGACTGGAATTGCCGCTCGACACGCTTAAGCCACGCGGTGGAATCATGGGTGTTTTTGCATCCGACAGCGATGCGCAATCCTCGCGCTTCATTCAGGTGTACGGGATGGAAAGATTGGTAAAGGCTGATCCATCCGGTACATTTATAATCGGGAACTTACCTGCCGGAACATATGCAATCCGGTGTAGCAGCCTACAGCCCTTCCGGCGCGAGGCCGTGCTCGAAGGTTTAATTGTTAAATCGGGTTCGACTACGCGTATTCCCACTGTGGTCCTGGCTAAAGAAGCCAAACTAATATTCCATGCCGACAGCACTCAATTAACCATTGAGGGCATGGAATCCGGCAACCCATTTATCCTGGACAATGAGCTTTGGAGCAATGGCATAGAGGCTGAATACGCATGGACCAAAGCGAGCCTAGGTACGCTTAACTTGCGAGGCAACATCGTCACTAAAGACATGAGTGGCGGTTTGAACACGTCAATCGATCAAGAAATGCTTCGCGGCCGCAAAGATATGCACAAGGCACGAATGGCAGGCTTAGCCAATTTGGTGGATCTGGTGCCGGGTGCCGCAGCGCCACTGGCCTTGCCCCCCTCAGGCCGTATCGAAGATATTGTGCCTGTGGCCAGTGTGGGCAGTGATTTAATTGTAGCCGAAGCCAGGAAGGCCACTTTTGATAAACCACTTATAGTAGTGATTGGAGGACCGTTGACTACTGTGGCGCAAGCCTATCTCACCGACCCTTCCATTGCAGAAAAAATGGTTGTGGCAGGAGTATATTCCTACACACTCAGCTCTTTCGATACGGTTGCCAATTATCTGATAGCCAAAAAATGCCGATTTGTCCAATGGGGTCGCACCTCCTCGTTTGGCGGTGCTACTGATACGCTCAGGCTGTCATCCCTACCGACCACCCGCATGGGGGAAAACATCAGTGCGTTTTTATACGCCAATCGGGGTGTGCTCGCTTACGGCGACCTTGCTCCCATTGCCTATTTATTCGATCACCGGCTTTGGAAATCCGCGAATCTGGTCAAGGTGTCACCCAAACTTCTGGTGCAACCCGCTTCCGATATCACTTTTGATTTTCTCGACGTACCTGGAAACGATAATGATTTTGCACGCTACCAAGACGAAGTCCTGTCGACCTTGTCCGACAGCAATGCCTATAAACCGAATGTCTTGCCGGGAATCTTGGCTGCTGAGGCTTACCTTGGAAATTACGGTATTACACATTTTGATTTGGACACGGCTATGGGTTCCACAGGGGTTACCTACTCCGCCGGAGCCTGGACGGACTATAAGGTTTCCGTGGGTTTCGGCACCAAATACGTTTTCAGTTTCCATTATAAGGGTACGGGCGGCACATTAACCATAGGCTATGCAGGTCAAGTTTCATTGAAGGAAATCACATTGCCACCCTCCGTGGACTGGACGGATTCTTTTAAGGAAGCGGTTACCCTGGACGGAGGCATTGCCGTATTGCGATTGAGCTGTACAGCAGGGTCTTTTAGTGTGGAAGGTTTAGATATTCATTGATTTTAAGCCCCTTGCGACGCCCATCACTATGACTTTCCGTGGGATTGTTAGCTTGGAAAATCTCGATTTCCAGTAATAGCGGCATTTACGATTTCCTGCATTTTCTTAATCTCTTTATTCGTCAGTTCAGCAAACAAAATCCGCTTGGTTTTAGAAAGAACGCCTTTACCATCCATGCAGATCCGCAGGAAAAGATCCAGCTTCCTATCAGGCATGTCCACTACATTCCTAATTTTGGATTTTGCTGCATCGAATACGGCTAAAAAATCCAATTCAGCCACTAATTCCTGACTGATCGTATCTTCAATAAATCCAAAAAGCGCCTCGGCCTGCGCAGTCAAATCCGGGAAACGATAGAATGACCCCGTGTTCTCTGATACGGTCATGGCGCCTTGTTCATCTAGGCTGTAATTCACAAGTTGGGAAATCCGGCGGGAGTATACCTCGAGGGATGCATCATACTTGGTTAGTTGTTTGAGAATTGTAGCTGAAACCGGAAATAACACACCATGAGGACCGAATCCACCGGCCGCGAGCGCATGTTGTATCAGGAACCGGTGCAATCGGCCATTGCCATCTTCAAAAGGATGCAGAAAAACGAATCCATAACCTGCTACTGCGGCCGTGATTACTGGATGAACCCCCTCGGCTTCGAGGCGACGGCAACTTGCCATCCAGCCGTCCATTAATCCAGCCAAGTCTTGCGGTTTCGGTGGAATAAAATGCACATATTCTCGATTAGGGCCCAAGCTTTGCCCGATATAATTCTGAAAATCCCGGTAATCCGTGGCTGCGTATCGGGATTCAACTATTGCATTTTGCAACTTAATCAATTCTTTTTTGGAATAGCAGTCCATGCGTCCTGCTCGTTCCAACAGCCCGATGAACCGTGCAGTACGTTTTTGATCCGGCTCCATTTTCTCGATGGCGAAGGAAGACTTTGTTTCCTTGATATAAAGAAACCGAGTTGCGCGTTGTAGAAGGTCTTGCGGATATTTCAACATTGCCAATTTCGCCCGCTCGTCCATCCTTTCGGATTCGTAATGCACCAGTGTCTGTGTGCGACGAACAGTGCAGCAATATCCCGGATTACCTGGCAGATTGTCAGTAACTCGCTGCCGTCTGATATTTGCTTCTTCACTTGGTTTATGCAGGGTATAGCAACGCTTTTCATCGAGGACCGGGACATAATTTCCTTGGGCTAAATCCGGAACCGGCAACCGAGGGTTTCCGAACCATTCGTAAAGGAACCATGCAATCCTTATGTAACGGCTATTAGGAGCTGATTTCACCCAATCGATGAGCTCCAAATTTGGCAGCTTCTGGAAAAGTGCTGCTAATATCTCAAGATTTACACCTTCGTGTTTAATCGCGAAGGTCAGGTTGTCTTGCCACCTATCCCCAGGATCATATCGCGGTGGATAGATCTCTTCTATCTTGCCATTCAGCAGTCGGGATATTCTTTCACTACCCTTTGGTCGTACCCAGGAAAATATTGCAGGCTCATGAACGACAAGTCCGAATATTTCGACAATTTTTTGGTACCCTATGGGTCTCATGAAAAACGCCTCCAAAACATGAAAAATACATATAAACCGTACAGTTTTGAGAAAAATAGTTATCCGCCGTTCTCGTTTCAGCACATGGAAAATTGCGCGAACGGAGAGAAAACATCAGGACACAGCAGAAAGGAATTTGCAATGTTTCCAGTTTACAAAATCCTGGATGGCGGGATTGCCGTATTGCGATTGAGCTGTACGACAGGAACTTTCAGTGTGGAAAGTTTAGATATTCATTGATTTTAAGCCCCATGTGACGCCCATCACCATGACTTTCCGTGGGATTGTTAGCTTTTAGCAATCAAGTTTGATATGGAAAGTAAAGCGGCAAAATGAGTACTGAAAAAATAAAAAGCAATTCGGCTTCGGTGTTTAAGAGGTTTTCTCTTTTTCTTATGGCTTCTGTTTTGACCTTCTGGGCTTGCCAGTTGACACAAAGCGGCGGAACCACGCAAGCGGCGTCCTTCACCACCTTATACGATGAACTTGCCAAGTACGACTCGGTCATTATTGTATTCAAAGATCGAGACGGAGAATTGCTGGACACAATTTATAAGGGGAAAGTGGACAAGCATGCGGAAATTGAGAATCTACTGGTAAGAAATTGGGATGGCGGAATGGCGCTGATCGATATCATCGGAATAAAAGATGGAGTGGTTGTTTACAAAATCGAAAAGCGCTTCGACGGTAAAACGAATACAACTGAAGCGACACTACTCATCGTAGTTCCCGGTACCAAGTTGAATGCGAGTGGGTTGGAATTCAAGGTCATGGAAGGCGACTCCATTCCCTTGCCGGTTATCACAGTTAATCCAAGTACCTTATCTGACAAATCCTTGCGTTGGATACCTTCTAATTCCGAAGTGCTCCGGGTTGGGTCTGATTACATCTATGGATTGAAGCAAGGTTCTGCAAGCGTGGTCGTCGCCTTAAACGTCGATTCCACCAAAAAAATAACTATCAATTATACCGTAGAGGTCAACGCAAAAATCCCCGAACGATTGATTCTTTCTGCAGATACTCTCTACGTAGCCGCAGCAGGCGCACCGGGTCGGCTTACCCTGCAAGTCTTTCCAACCAGCGCAAGCGACCAGGTAATTTGGCGTACCGATGATGTTACCTTGGCATCGGTAGGTTCAGATGGATCCGTCCTTGGTCTTAAAAGCGGGACAACTACTTTACGTGCTGTTTCCACTTTAAAATCTTCGATATCCGATTCCGCAATTGTGGTTGTTTCCAATCCTATCCTGGTGGAAAGCGTACGATTTGCCAAGGATTCAATTGAAATTTTTGTCAGAGGATCGGCGGAAAGTCTCCTTGTCGATGTATGGCCACCGAAGTCGAACCCCAGTGTGGAATTTATTGTAAGCGATCCAAACAAAATTGCCCTAAAGAATGGACGCGTTACCGGATTGGTTGAAGGCTCGGCGTTTATCATCGCCAAGTCCAAGGAAAATCCAGCCAAAATGGACACTTTAATTGTTCGCGTATCGTCCATTCAGGTTGTTGACAGTGTAAGAATATCACCGCGTTCCCTTAAGCTATTTACCGGCGGGGCCAGTCAAAATGTTTCTGCCCAAGTATTCCCTTCCACAGCTTCTGCAAATGTGGTGTGGCGTTCAGCAAATCCAACTATTGCCACTGTGGACCCCCTAGGTAAGGTGAGCCCGGTTTCGCCTGGAAACATCAAGGTGTTTGCCACAAGTCTTGCTGACAGCACCAAAAAGGACAGCATCGATGTAACTGTCAAGCGTGACGCACCACAAATGAATATTGGACCAGATACGGTTATTGCCCTAGGGCAAACACTTTCCTTCACTCCCATAATTGCTCCACAAGAATACGGACTTATTGTCCAATTCAAATGGGATCTCGATGGAAATGCAGTATGGGACTCCTCAAGTGCCACAGTGAAATCCGTATCCTATAGGTTCGATCAGGAAAAAGTGTATGCCATTCGGTTCTATGTCAAAGACACGGAAGGCAATGAAACGATCATGACGAAAAATGTGACTGCCGTTAAAGGCTTGGTGGTGAATATCGTCTCACCCGCCAACAATAGCTATTCCCGAGTTGCCACTATCAATGTGGTCTGGAAGGTCAATGACGTGGTGCAAGACTCATTAACCACGGCCAAACTTATTGACGGTGTCAACACCATTAAACGCACCGTAAGGGATGCTTTCGGCACTCCATTTTCCGCTTCAAATACCGTTATTCTGGATTCTCTGGCACCGAATAAGCCCTTGGTTCACGGCCCAAGTTTTATTCCCTCAAAACAGCCCACTTGGACTTGGGCCACCGGTGGCTCCGGGGGTAATGGCACGTATCGAACAGCATTAGATATCGAAAACTTTTCATCAGCCATTGAAATAACGGATACGCTCTATAAACCTGTCCTTGCGTTGCCCGAAGGGTTGCATACCTTGTTCGTGCAAGAACGGGACATTGCCGGAAACTGGTCTGCATCAGGCCGACTCGCCATACGCATTGATGTAACGCCGCCCTCTGCACCGACTGTCACTGTTAGCACTCCGGCTCTCAGTAAATTGCCGAGACCCACCTGGAGCTGGATCGGAACCGGCGGAGGAATTGGAGCATTTCAATATAAGGTGGACAACTTCGATTTTACTATCGGCGCCACTGAAACATCGGGATTGTCGTACCAATCCACATCGGATATGTCCGCGGGAACACATACTGTGTATGTACGGGAAAAAGATTCCACCGGAAACTGGTCGGCCCTAGGTAGCGTTGCTGTTACTCTCGACTTTGATCCACCCGCAGCGCCAAAGCTGACAGGGGCATCCCCCACGAACTTAATTCCAAAGTGGAACTGGATTTCCGGAGGCAATGGTGGGTCTGGTACTTTCCGGTACCATTTAGGGGCAGAGCCTACCGGCTCGGACACGGAAACCAAACTACTGGAATTCAGTGACTCCGGAGCTACTTCGGTCAATACTTATACCTTGTATGTTCAAGAACGTGATGCAGCAGGAAACTGGTCCCCGAGTTCAAACCTTCCAATCACATATAACCTAACGAAACCGTCAGTGAATATTGTTTTGCCTTTGGCATCCGGCACCCATACCATGTCCGCTGCCACATCGGCACTATCAGGAACCTCAGGAGGACCAAACGCCATCACCAAGGTCACCTATGCGTATTCCGTAGTCGGTGGCACCAGCGGTACAGGAAATGCGTCGCTGGCTACCGGCGGGGCTTGGTCCATCGCCAGTATTCCACTCACGGAAGGAAAGGCAACGGTCGTTACTGTTACGGCCACCGACGTGCTTGGCAATTCAGGGGATGCTGTGCTTACAATCATTCGAGACAGCATGGCGCCACTCGTTCCGACTTTTGTCGACGCTTCAACAACCACTTCGCCCACTAGGAATCGCGCACCCATATGGACCTGGGCCAGCGGTGGTGGGGGCAATGGAACCTTTACATATCAATTAGGGGGTGCCGCTCCAATTACCACAACGGCCACGTCCTTTCCGGGATCCAATTTGTCCGATGGCACGTATACGCTTACCGTGTCTGAAAGGGACGCGACTGGAAACTGGTCTGGCCTTGCCACCCGCAGTATTCAAATCAAGGGCAGCGCGCCACTGGCACCAACTCTTTCCATCAATGCCTCGCCAACCAATGCACCGCAATGGTCTTGGGTAGCCGGGGGTGGTGGTAACG
>JAYUHW010000366.1:0-13883 GCA_043766615.1 Fibrobacteria bacterium
GCTAAATCAAATAAGTCTTGGTTTTTGCTGCGGGGCGACGATAAAATCGCTTTCCGCTTTACTCCCGTAGCTCCCGTTACCGTGAGGCTACCTATCCAGTTTGCGCCCAACGCTGCGTTCCAAATATCGGTTCCGTTGTGTTTGCTGGGAATCCGGATGGAGTAGGCGCTGTTGCCGGAGAGGCTGGCATACTCATCCGGCATCTGCAAAAAAAGATCGTAATTGCCTGGTGTAGCCAAGCCTGGCACGGTGAAGGAAAACGCTTCGTCTTTTTGCGATTCGGAATACCAACGGCGCGGATTAATGGGGGTATTCAGAGTGAATTTTTCTGCGTAAACATTTCCATTTTTCTTGCATAACATCAATTTTACCGGACGCGGATTGAAAATTTTTCCCCATCCACGATTTTCGATTTTAAAACTCAACGTTGCGGTAGCACCCGCAGCCATTGCCGCAGGAGCCGTTGCCGAAAGGATATGCAAGCGATAGCCCACAAAATTTTTCATTTTATTCAGCAAGCCTTGCTGTTGCCATTTGTCGTAGGTTTCCGCATAGGCCGCCAATTGATCGAATTCGCCGTTGTAAAAGTCCAAATCAAAATATCTCATCTCAGAAATGACTGTGTCGCCGTTTTGTTGTTTATGCAAGGAAGAATCTGCACCGTAGGTTTCGCCCGCGCTTACGGTATATTTGTTTTCATTGGAACAATAAGCCCTGAGCTCGTTTACGCGAGCCATCCCTCCTGCATAAAATTGAAAGGAGCCGAAATTGTCCACGTTTCCGGAAAAAGAATAATCGTGGATGCCGATGCGAGCGACATTTCCACTAGTCGAGGAATCCATGGGAAGGTCTTTCGCATATTGTTTTTTGAAGGCACAATACCGAGTGGATATTTGCCTATTCGTGGGGATTTTGGTTAAGAGGGCATTCCAAATATTGTAAGAGGCTGCGTTCAAGGTTGCATAGGTACCGGGATTGTCCTGGAGCAGGTTATTGGAGGAGTGGTGTTCTTCCCCCCAGGAGCCGATGAATCCTATGTTCCAGTATGCGATTACGTCATTGCTTACCAATAAGGGGCCATTATTGGCTCCGCCATTCGTCGTCAACTGATCGATATGCCTTAAGACCCAGTTTTCCGGGGCATCGGAAATCCCATCATAATAGGCATTGATGCCACCGTTGGTCGCATACATGTAGGCAAAATCCAGGTTGAGTTTCAAACCGTTTTGTCGCGCGAGATCGCAATCGTTTTTTATTTGGGCTAAAAGTTGCGGAGATAAATCTTGTGTGCGCCAAGGCCACAGGCAATACCGCATGCCGATCACGGAATAGAGCTTTGCCTTGACTCTGTCGCAATCCGCTTGTGTCAAAGCCCGCGTCGCTGTGGGTGGCTCCGTCCAGACGGGATAACATTTTCCGATGAACCCGCGTTCGGGGTTGGCAATCATGAGGGTGTCATCGGCTGTAAAGGATAGTGTGGTCGTTTGGGAAAAACCCTGTGAGGCGAAGTGGCTAGCGAGGAACAGGGTGATGACAATTGCTGGATTGTGCATGCCTTCCAACTCCTTGCGAAAATATTCTTAATTCAATTTCCCACCGGAAAAACCCCGTACCTGGCCCGCTGCTCCAAAAACAAATCTACGAGGGTAAGCGCAGCCATGGCTTCAACTATAACCACGGCCCGCGGTAAAACGCAAGGGTCGTGGCGGCCTTTGGCCTCCAGCACAACCTCATTGCCTTTTTTATCCACCGTCTTCTGAGGCATGGAAATGGTAGCCGTGGGCTTGAAGGCAATGCGACACAGAATGGGCTCACCGTTGGTGATACCGCCTTGAATACCACCAGAGCGATTGGTTTCCGTGCCAATACCGGCCGGGCCGGAGCCAGGGGCTTTATTCACAAAGGCATCATTGTGCTCGCTGCCACGCAGGCGCGATCCTGCAAAACCACTGCCTACTTCAAAGCCTTTAGTGGCAGGCAGGGAAAGGAAGGCGCGGGCCAGTTCCGCTTCGGTGCGATGGAACACAGGCTCCCCGATTCCCTTGGGCGCATTTTTGATGACGAGCTGAATGACTCCACCGAGCGAATCTTGGGCCTTGCGGGCCGCGGCGATAGCGGCGATCATTTTTTCCGCGCTGGCGCTATCCGGGCAACGCACGATATTGGATTCCACAGCCTCAAAAGTTGCTAGGAGCGGATCCATTTCGGCATCGATTAGGCCGACCTGGGAAACATAGGCGAGGATTTCCGTACCGCAGGCTTCTCGCAGAATTTTACGGGCGATACCTCCAGCCGCAACACGACCGGCTGTTTCACGTGCAGAAGATCGGCCACCACCCCGGTGATCGCGTCGTCCGTATTTTAGATCGTAGGTGTAATCGGCGTGGGAAGGCCGATACAATTCCGCCATATCGCCATAATCATGAGAGCGCTGATCGGTATTTTCAATTAGCATTCCTATCGGAGTGCCGGTGGTCAACCCTTCAAAGAGTCCGGACCAAATTTCGACCGTGTCCGCTTCTTTTCTCGGCGTAGTCAATTTGCTTTGACCGGGTCTACGCCGGTCCAGCTCCGCCTGAATTTCGGATTGGCTGAGTGCCAACCCCGCGGGACATCCATCCACAACGACACCCAAGCCTTTGCCATGGCTTTCGCCGAAGGTGGAGATGCGAAACAGGTTGCCGAAGGAACTGGACATGATTCAGGCTTTCGCTTCCGGGTTGATGCTTGAGGTGGGGCTGGTAAATAATTTCGGATTCTGCTTATGCCGGTCCTTATCGCGTATCGATTTCTTTTCGAGATTCTTGGCAAAGGCCTCGGTTAAATCGATGCCGGTTTGATTGGCCAGGCAAATCAGGACAAAAAGGACATCCGCCATCTCGTCGCCCAAATCCTTGGCGAGATCGGCTTTTTTGAAACTTTGGTCGCCATACGTGCGGGACATGATGCGGGCAACTTCGCCCACTTCTTCCATTAGGATGGCGGTATTGGTCAGTTCGCTGAAATAGCGCACCCCGATGGTTTTGACCCAGACATCTACCTGTTCTTGGGCTTGTTTTAGCGTCATTTCCAAAACTTAGTTCACAATCCGGCCTCTGCAAAGCCCGATTTCTACCTTAAAACCGCCATGGACATCCTTATCGTCAGCCAGGATTTCCCCCCGGAACGGGGCGGCATCCAAACTTTTGTTCTCGAATTGGCACGGGCCTTTCTGGCGCATGGGCATAAGGTTCGCGTGATCTGCCCTGGTAAAAAATCAGACCCCGATCCCTTGCCTAATCTGACGGATTTGGTGCGCATTCCCGTCCACAGCTCTTGGCTTTTCCTCCCGCTCCTTGTGTTACTTCCCCGTTACCTTCGGCATAACCCTACCGTTACCACCATACTCTATGCACAGTGGCCGGCATCTTTGTCTGAGGCCTGGTTGCCGAAATCCCGGAAGCAACACCGCAGTTACTGCATGGTGATGGGCCGTGAATTGTTGACTTCCGTACTCGGACCTTTGGCCCCTTTTTTGATGCGTAGGACCTTCGGTAAGATGGCCGCCGTCTTCCCCATTAGTGCGGAAGTGCTGCGCATGACAAAGGCCCGGGCGCCTGCAGGAACACCACTTCATCTAGTGCATCCAGGTGTGGATCCCACCTATTTCAGACCCGTTGATGCCAATTTTTTGCGCGAGCGTTATGCTTTAAATACAACCGCACCACGCCCCCTTGTCATTTTAACCTTAACGCGCCTAGTAGCCCGAAAAAATGTACGGCGGCTGATAGAAGCCATGCCGGGAGTAAAAGCGGCGGTGCCGGAAGCCCTACTCATGATTGGCGGCTCCGGTCCGGAAAAACCAGATTTGGAAAATCGGGTGAAGGAATTGGGTCTGGAAAAAACCGTCCGTTTCCTTGGCCGCATCGCGGATACCGAAATTGTGGCCCATTATTGCTTGGCTGACATATTCGCTTTGCCAAGTACATCCACTCAAAAGGACATTGAGGGTTTTGGAATTGTTTTTCTAGAAGCCGGGGCCTGCGAAGTAGCTGTGGTCGGCAGCCTTTCCGGAGGCATCCCGGATGCAGTAGAAGAAGGTGTCACGGGACTTTTAGTGCCTGCGGAAGACACGCAAAAACTCCAGGCCGCACTCATTGAACTGCTCAAAAACCGCGCACGAGCGATGGCAATGGGCAAACAAGCGCGAATTCGCATCGAATCCAGTTTCACCTGGACACATATTTCAAACCGCATGTTGACATTAATGGGCGATGCAATCGTCTAACTCGCCCGGAGTTATCTTTTTGGATTTGGGTATAGGCAAAATAATGGAAAAAAATTTGAAAGACTTAAAACCTACTGTCCTATCGACCTTGTCTAGTAGAATGATCGCCCTGGACATGGCGTGCCTTCGCGTGCTCAGCTCCCTAACCTTGCCAAAATTCGTCACCCTGCCATTAATACTCCTAGTTCGAATCGGGGATGGTTGGGTTTGGTTTTTTATTGCCTTCTACCTTTGGAAGTCTCTTCCAATGTTGCAGCTTCAGTCCGCCATTTTCCACGGATTGGTTGCCATTGCTGTAAGCCTGGCTATTTATTGGCCCATTAAACTTTTGGTCAAACGGACACGACCCCATAATAGCGGCCTTGGAATAGTACCCATGGTCCCACCTCTCGACAAATACTCCTTCCCTTCCGGCCATACGATGAATAATATGGCTGTAGCCCTTACCATTTCCATTTATTTGCCACATATTCTGATCCCGGCCTTGCTGTTGCCGATTTTTATGGGCCTTTTACGCGTGCTTTTCGGTGTACATTATTTGAGCGATATCACGGGTGGTGCCCTCTTGGGTGCCATCAGCTATTTTTTGGCCAAGTTAATTTTCCCCCTCCTTCACTTTTAATTGCTTTTCCATTTCAAGGTGTTAAAATATCTTGCTGCCACTCACTTTAGCGGCGAAAGGCTTCGCGTGGATTTTTACCAGGCAATGAGTTATCTTGGTCCACCCAGGTCTCCTGAAAAAGTGCGCGCATGATTCCTTTTCTTACATTTAAATTTTCCCGTTTCGCTTCCGTTTTGTTCTTTTTGCTTTTTCCCGCAACCTACTGTTTTGCCATTGAACCCATCGATACGACTCAAATCGACGAAGATTCCCTGGAGTCTCTGGTGGATACCCTGCCAAAGGGCAAAACCATTTTAGAATACACGGCTCATCCCGTGCTACAAGCAGTTACTTGGCCATTGGAGAAAATCGTGGCTCCCGGAGTCAAACTTCTGCTCTTTCCGACCAAAGCGCCGCTTCGGTATTTTCTGAATGAAAACGTAATCGACAGAACCATTCGACTGATCAGTATTGGCCAAAATGATAAAATAATGCTGTACCCAACTTTGAATCTCGCTCCCGGGACCGGCTCCTACACTGGAGTTACGTTAAGGCATCAAGCCTTGTTTGGTCGGCCCACTGAAAAATTGGTGGCTCGTGGAAGTGCTTTTGTAAATGGCGATTGGAAATTCCGATCCTATATCTCCGCAAGCGAGCTACTGGGCACTCAATTCTCATCAAAAATTGCCCTGCAATTGACTCGAGTCAAAAACACCTCGGTGAATCAACCCGGCACGCCCGTATTCTGGAAGTTTGCGGATTCCTCAAATGTGTACTCCTTCGCTCTCTCTCACATGCTGGTGGAAAAGCTGGGCATGAGAAACACATTCACATTTCGAGACAATCATTACGGCAAAGCGCCCCCCCAGGAGGACACCTTGCAAAGTGCATTTTTCCGCAACGAAAAAGGGGTGTTTGATCCTCAAATGCGCGGCCTGGAAAATAATTGGCAGGACCGGACGGTGAACATCGGAATCTTTCGAGATAGCCGCATCAACGAAAACATCCCGCTTTCGGGAAACAATTTTAATGCTAACTATGAATACCATTTTACCACTGGCCATCACGATTATCATAATTGGTCCGGCAATTGGACCAGTTATTATAAACTAGGTAAGGAAAAATATGAGATTTCTTCAGAGGAAGAACGCAAGTCCGGTTCGCTTAGCATGCGCAAAGTATTGCAGAAAATGGAATATGACAAACTAAGACGCGAGCTGTTCAACAGAAAGGTACTGGCAGTGCACACATTTGTCGGCCAGTCGTTTGAAGTTCCCGGTAACCACATGCCAGTTTATGGATTGCAAACGCTTGGGAATGACACGCCCATGCGCGGTTATGCTGGCAGTCGCTTCCGCAACTATTCTGTCGCCTCCTGGGGAGCCGAATACCGCTTTCCAATTATGCGTTTGGTCGATGGAGTCGTCTTTGACGAATATGGCATTTACGGTCGGTCTTGGGACAAAATCGATTTTCTTAGCAACGTTACAAACTCGTGGGGCTTTGGCATTCGCGTCCGCCGTCCGGACATTTATCTTTTCCGCGCGCAACTCGGCTTTCATGGACTGCACGGTATCCAGCTCAATATGTCCGTGGATGAACCGTATTAAAAGCCTCAAAATACCGTTGACATACTTGCTCCCAATCACAAGCCTCCGCATGCCTTCGTGCATTCTGTCCCAGGCGTTGTAGAAGCACCCTGTCGGACATGAGCAACAGGATTTTTTCCGCGAGGGCCATCGAATCTTCCGGATCGACCAGATATCCGGTCTCACCATCCAGAACGGCGTCGGGTACGCCTCCGCTCGCTCCCCCTAGCGATGGTGTCCCACAGGTTCCTGCTTCCAAAAATACAATGCCGAAGCCTTCCACATCGGGTGGAATTTTCGAAGACCGGCAGGGCATCACAAACACATCCGCATTGGCATAGCACAGTCCCTTATCCCCATCTGGGACTTGGCCCAAAAAGCGAACATGCTTTTCCAGTGAATATTTTTCGGCCAAGGTTTTAAGCCTGTGCAGGTCTGGCCCCGCTCCCCCTACACAATAAAGAATGTCAGAACGAACTTTAACGACATGGGCCAATGCTTCCAGCACCTTGTCTATACCCTTACGGGGCACCAAACGCGAAAGCGAAAGGCAAATGAAAAGATTTTCGGAACCTGGTCCAAATACCTGTGCGCGACCTTGAGGCGAAGAGGTATCCTTAAAGTGACGGGTGCCGGGATGGAGGATTTTACGGTTTTCCGGCTTAACACCAAAGGCGTCCATCAGCCCATCCGTAAAGCGACTGATACTGAGCACACGATTAGCCCCGCGCAAACAAACCGCGCGTGAATAACGCCATAGGGCGGACTTGCCCGGAAGCACTTCCATTCCCATGCACAAAACGACATAGGGAATGCCAAGCAGCCATGAGGCTAAAAGACTCCCGAATCCTGTAGTAACCTGCATGTTAACGATCATTCGGGGCTGATGTCGCCAGGCATAAAAAGGCACGGCAAAATTGGCCAATAGAAAAGCCCGCAACCGACCCGTACTTGGAATGTGCGCATACGCTACCAGTCCCTGAGGCGCGGGTTCGTGCGCCTGCTGCCCAATGTGAAGCAGGACCAGTTTTTCCCCTGCGCGGATGCCATACTGAACCAGTTCGTCCGCCATGGTCTCGATGCCGCCTTGGGTTGGCGGAAAATTACGGCTGATAAAAAGGATTGGGCCAAGACTTGCCATCGGCCTCAAGGTAAAAAAGAGCTGCTCCCAACTTTGGGCCATTTCAACCTCAAATTTCCGAAACTCCCCAAATGATCAAAGGTTGACTGCTGAATAGGGATTCCTGACGCTTGCTTCCCAGAAAAGCCAAGCCCTATACTTTCTGTAGAAACTCCCAGGGTTCTGGGACTGGAGTGTCATCGTGCGCGGGTTCCTGTTAATATTGGGTGTACTCGGTCTCTTACCCGCCCTGCCAATCCAGGCTTTTGCCACACTTCCCGACAATCCCATCGCCTTTGGAAACTGCACCGCCACCGTAAATGTGGATGCAGCCAGACTGCGCACCGGGCCATCCCTGGACGCCAAGATTGTGGGGGTTCGGCTACAAGACAGCCCCCTGTTCGTGACCAAGGTGTTTGGCAAATGGGTGCAAGTGGTCATGCCTACCGGCGATAGCGCCTATGTGGCCGCGTACCTTTTAACCTTTCCGGTCAATGAAATTCTGGAGCAATGGAAACGGGCCAACCCCGCGCCGAGTGTGGGCAAAAAAGCCCGGGTAAAATGGGCGAGTGTTAATTATCGGCAGTATCCATCTTCGAAATCCCCCTATTTAGGGCATTTTACCCGCAATGAAGAGGTGGCCGTATTAAGCGACCTTGGAAATGGCTGGAGTTTGGTTGAAAGCCAAAATGCAGGAGGAGCGGGATCGCAGTTTGGGTTTATTGCCAACCGGGCCCTAGCGCCGCCTTTGATTCCGGACCCGATATATTGGAGCGCCCCATTGGCCCGCGCACATGGCGCACCTCCTAAAGCCAAAGAGCCGGTGGTAGAATCCTTGGGCGAGTATTGCGCCCGTACCGCCTGGACGCCGCAGTTATTTGCCTTAGAGGTAAAAGCTCACAGCCATCGTTATGCAGATCCTTTTGCCAGTGCGGCGAAGGATTTGACAGCTTCACTGTAAGCCTTTATTTAACCGTGTCTTCCGCGACTATCAAATAACTAAAACGAACCTTGCACGGCGCCTATCACTCTATAACTGAGTGGATTTCCATTGGGCTGTTCTAAGACTTTTTCTCCGAAGGCATGCAACAGGGACAAGGAGATCTGCAGCCTGTCTGCCGCAAAAGCGTGCGACGCGGACACATTATTTTCAAAATGGGATGGCACAAGAAAGTCCGATCCCCAACCTCGAACTTCCTTTTCGCCCACATAGTCGACCTGGGCTGCAACTTTAAGGACGGTGTGAAAATCCCAGCCCGCACCCAGCCCAAGCCATTCACCGCTTGGACGAAACTCCATGGCCTTGGCATCATGGCCCCAAAAATCCCGCCATCCCGCCTGCACATTCCAGTATCCGCCTCTTTCTTTTTCGCCCCAACCTAAAATGCCACCGGCAAAAAGTCGCACACTGGCATTCTCCAGTACATAGTCGCTACCCGTATAAGCACCGCTGCGTATCCTTGCACCATTAATCGTGTCCATATTTTGCAGATGAAACAAAGGCGCTTCCCATTCCAAAACTTGGTTACCGGAAATACCGATTTCAAAATTTTTTCGCTTTTCCCGATACTCCAGCTCAGCGGAAACACCTCGCGCCTGTATACCCGGTTTGGACTGGGCGACCCAACCGGTATCTTCGATAAAATTTTCCGTGGGAACTTTATAACCCTGCATAGGATGGCGATAATACCCTTTTACAATCTGGCGGAATTGATGGGAACCGAATTTTTCTTTAAACTCAGAACTGTGCAAGAGTGTGATTAGCCGATCCCGAAATCCCAGCGCACCTTGTGAAATCATTTCCAAGGGCAAGGAGTCGGGCGCATGCCAGTCTTGACGATAGCGAAAACGCGTCGGATAGGTTTTTTCCACAAAGGGCATGAACAAAGAATCTGAAATCATTTCCCGGCGCTGAAATCCCACATCCAGTCTCCACACCCAGCCGCCTTCTGAAGCTCCCAGGAATCCCATATTCAGCTCAGAGCGACCATAATGCGTGCGATAAAAGGACTGATGGATGGGCAAATCCCATTCCTGATCGACCAAAGACAAATCGAAATCCTCACCCACCCGATAGGCGAGTTCTGCGTTATAACCTTCCCAGGGATACACACGGCCGGATACCGGCGAAGCCGTCCACCACCAACCCTGGTTGGCTTGCACAGCCATGGTTGCGCCTCGATGTGCAAAGGAGCCGCCCACATTTGCCAGACTGCGCAAAGGCAGGTTTCCGCCCAGCCAGGCCAAGCCTTCCGACTTTCCTCCCACTAGAGCCAGTCGGGTGGCGTAGCTGCGGCTAGATAAAGCATCCTCCAAATCGATTCCGCCATGAAGGCGAAGGCCTTCCAACATTTCCCAGTCGACATCTCCAATACCCACACCGGTATTGCCGTTGGGAACAAATCCGGCCTTGGCGTGAAACACCAAAGGCACGCTGTCCGTTTGCCAAGTTCTATCCGGGCCTAAATGCAGAAAGGGTTGAGTGGGCCAAAGAAAAGGCGTCGGCTCTCCCGTGGCCTGATAAAATTCCCTACCCGAAATGAAACCTTGTGTCCCGTCCAAAAGAAAATGGTTTTCGGGTTGTTCCAAGCGGTTCTGCAGAAATTCGGACTCGGCTGTTATGTCTGCAGGTTTTGCCCAGGCGGGAACCGGATCTCCGAAAATAACCGATGCGGAAATCCCTAGTAACGCCACCGTTACTGTAATGGTCGCCATAGACGTCGCCACACACCTCGTCATAAACTTTAAAATTTCCATCGGCTTGATCCTTATCGTTACCCTATGAAAGGTGCTGGTTTCATGCCTTTTCGCTTTTCCGCTCCAGTCGAGCGGCAAAGAATCCGTCGTATTCCGACTCCCCGGGATGGAGCCAGAGAAAGCCGCGCTTGACCGACCAGGCGGGCAGATGTTCGGCGGCATCGATGAGTACCCAATCGCGGTGAGAAGCGAGGAAGGTTTTGATGACGCCGGCGGTTTCCTCATCTTCCGGACTACAGGTAGCATAGACGATACGTCCCTTGGGGCCGGCCAATGTCGCAGCCTGGTCGAGCAATTCCCGCTGCTTATCCGCCAACCGCTGCAAATCGGCGGGACTGCGCGTCCAGCGCGCCTCCGGACGTCGGCGCAAAACGCCTAGATTGCTGCACGGCGCATCCACCACCACAACATCAAAGGTCTTTCGCAGGGCGGGCTGCGCCGAGTCCATGACCACGGGCAAGAGTTTCCGGTGGCCCAGACGATCGATGGCATCGCGAATAAGCAGGAGGCGACGCATGGAAATATCGCCACAGACAACGGCGGCATTTTCCGGATGCGATTCCCCCAGGTACTGGGCTCTCTCCACAAGACATGCGGCTTTGCCACCCGGGGCCGCGCACATATCGAGCAATGAACTGCCGGGTCGCCAGTCGGCGAGTTCGGCAATCAGCCAAGCGGCCGGGTCCTGGAAAGCGATGGCTCCCGAGGTGAACAGTTCCGAGTGCAATACAGCTTGCCCACCTCCGCCGCGCTCGCCAGTAATCACTCGGAGAAACATCGGGGCATATCCGTCGCGTTCCGTTTGTACGTTCAGGGCGGCCAGTTGCGATTGGACCCTTTCCACCACCGCATCTCCATCCCCATCCCCATCAAGGACTCCGCCTGCTTCAAGGGCTTTCCGCACATTGACCCGAATCCAAATTGGGGCTTCTTGATTGTTCCGCTCCAAAGCCAACATCAGCCCTTTGCGGCCTAGACGCTTGAACCAGCGGCGCACCAACCATTCCGGATGGGAATAATTCACAGACAGAGATCCAAAGCTGTCTCCGGACTCTTTCTGTAGTCCCTCCTTGGACATTTTCTTGAGCACCACATTGACAAAACCAGCCTGTGGCGATCCCTCATAGCGCTTGGCCAACTCAACGCCCACGTTTACGGCGGCAAAGTCCGGGACCTCCAAAAAGAAGATTTGATAAGCGGTCAGTCGCAGTACGGCCCGCAGCACGCCGCTGGGCTTTTTAGCCGCATGCCTGTCGATATTGAAATCGAGCAAGGTCATGTTGCGGATGACTCCCAAACAGATTTCCCGGACCAACGCTTTATCGGGCGGGGTCAATTCATGGGTGTGGCGCGGAAACAAGTCCTTTAAAAAGGCGCCCGTGGTCTCATGGTCCATGAGGATGTTGAGGACAGCGTCCCGGGATGCATAGCCTTGCAAGGTATTCCTGGATGGGGTTGGAAATGGTAAAGATTGAAACTTGAAAATTAGCTTAATCGCAGGGAATGTGCAGCCCTCCTAGGGAACATACACGTTACCTTTACCCGGTTACTTTTAACCGGCTACTTGTACCCGCTTACTCAAAGCGGAGGTCGTCCCTATTCTGCAAGCCGTTGACGAAATCGGGTCCATGGAGACGCGGTTTCCCTTCCCATTGCACCTCCAGCAGCTTGAGAACGCCCGCGCCAGTGCCCACCAAGGGATGGCGGTCAGCGGAAATGCGCACTTCGCCCGGTTTTGGTGAGGGTTCTGATGTGGATTCTGATGCGGACGCGGATTCGGATTCGGATATCAAGCCAGGAGGCCCGCTCGCTTCCACCTTGGAGGCATGGATGCGGAGTATCTTCTCCGTTCCCGCCAGCTTGGTAAAACAGATGGGAAAGGGATTGAAGGCACGGATGCGGTCGTGCAGGACCTGTGCGGGAAGGTTCCAGTCCAGACGACCGTCCTCCTTTTTAAGTTTGGGGGCCGGGCATGCGCCTTGGTGGTCCTGTTCGATGGACTCGGCGCGTCCAGTCTCCAAATCGTCCAAGACCCTCAGCAACACGTCCTGGCCCAGATCCCTTAGGCGCGTGAAAATATCAGATGCGTTTTCCTCCGGCCCAATCGGCGTGGTCACCTTGGCCAGCACCCGGCCATGGTCCACCAGGGCATCAAGCTGAAACACGGTCACACCGGTTTCCGTTTCCCCGGAAGCGATGGCCCATTGAATCGGGGCCGCGCCCCGGTATTTGGGAAGCAGGGAGCCATGCACATTGACGGCACCGAAACGGGTCAGGGAAAAGAGGGTAGCGGGCAGGATACGGTAGGCGACAACCACCAGCAGATCCGCGGCCGCATTTTTGATAAGGTCGTGGAACTCGGGCGTTTTGAGTGAAAGCGGCTGAGATATGGGTAGCCCCAATTCCAGGGCTTTCTCCTTGACCGGCGGCGCAGTCAATACTTGCCCCCGACCCTTTGGCCTATCCGGTTGGCTAACGACCAATGCCACCTGATGCCGACTCTTATGCAAGGATTCCAAGAACGGGGACGCGAAATCGGGCGTGCCCATAAAGACGATTTTCATCGCTTATCCCTTCTTCAAGGGTCGCCACCATTTTTCATGGGCTTTATACCAAGCCACAGTGGCGGCCAATCCGGATTCAAAATCATGCTTGGGCGTCCAGCCCAGTTCCGACTTGGCTTTGCTGGCATCAATGGCATAGCGGCGGTCGTGACCGAGTCGATCCTGCACATATTTGATCGAGGATTCCTCCTTGCCCATCAGCGACAATAGATTTTTGGCGATGACGATATTCTCGCGCTCATTGCCTCCGCCCAGATTATACGTTTCCCCGGCTCGGCCCTTTTCCAATACCAGCAGCAGTCCAGCGCAATGATCTTCTACATGAATCCAATCACGGATGTTTTTTCCATCGCCGTAAATGGGGATTTGTTGGTCGTCCATCAAATTGGAAATGAGCAGGGGAATGAGCTTTTCCGGAAATTGGTACGGGCCGTAATTATTGGAACACCGCGTCAACACCGTATTCATGCCAAAGGTATGGTGATAGGCTTGCACCAGAAGGTCGGAGCCGGCCTTGCTGGCGGAATATGGGGAGTTGGGCGCCAGCGGCGTGGTTTCAGAAAACAGACCGGTGGGACCCAGCGAACCATACACCTCGTCCGTAGAGACGTGCAAAAAGCGGGATACCTTCGCGCGCCTGGCGGTTTCCAGCAGCACCTGGGTTCCCAGCACATTGGTGCGTACAAATATCTCGGGCCCGTCGATACTCCGGTCCACGTGGGACTCGGCGGCAAAATGCACCACGGCATCCGGATTCGCGCTAAAGATTTCGGCGGTAAAAGCATGGTCGCAAATATCGCCTTTGTAGAAATGGTACTGGGAGTTGCCGGCTATGTCCTGGAGGCTGGAAGGATTTCCCGCATAGGTCAAACTGTCGATATTGGTGACGCGCCAATCCCGTCTATTGGTGAGAATATGCCGGATGAAATTGGACCCGATAAAACCACAACCGCCCGTTACCACTATATGCATGTCGCTCACTCCA
>JAYUHW010000367.1:0-21832 GCA_043766615.1 Fibrobacteria bacterium
GGTGCTTGGTCTGGCTGCCTCAGCGGTAGCGGCTCAGACGAAAACCTATGTCGTTGATGCACCCGGCAAGCTCACGACCATTGCCGCCCAGATCCAGGCCGCACCTGCTGGGGGTACACATATCGTCCAGTTCAAGACTTACACGAACGTGGGGACGTTTAGTTTAACCAGCCTTACAGCTGACAGCTTAATCTTTCAACGTGCGGAGGAGAGCGCGGAGGTTGTGGAGTTTTCGGGGACGTTGTTCCAGCTTCGCAATGTCGCTGCCGCTGTTGTCTTTCGGAATTTAGCCTTCAAGTTGAAAACCGGTTCCTCGGTTTTGCTTGATGGATCAGCAGCAATCAGCCCTAACAAAAACCTACTGGTGGATTCGTGTCAATTATTTGGAGATTCATTGAATACCACCTTTTTTGCATGGCTTGGCGATGATGTATCATCACAAATTGAAATAAAGCGATCCTTTTTTGTTAGCACCTCTGGTTCAAAAAAGGCCTCTTCCGATCTCAAGGCTAATTCCATATTCATTACCAATTGCTTTTTTAATGTTAGTGGGATATTTTCAGCTTCAACGCAGTCCATCCTAGAATTTCAGAACAGCACATTTAATCGCCTTCAATTTGTCCTGGATGGGAGAAATACAAGTTCCCTTCAAGCAGTGAAAAATATATTTGGGCATCCCCCATCTTTAAGTAAGCTCAACGGCATCGGAGCAAAATTTATTTTTGATATGTCCAAATTTGCCACAGTCAGCACGATTCAAAACGTTCGTTTCGACAATTGGGCTGGGTATGACTACCCATCTTCCACTTCATTTCCAGCCGGACAAAATTCGGCAATGTCTCAATTCGGGGATTCTCTTGAACTCTGGAATTTTACTCAGGCAACTGAATTAGTCAGAGGTTACCAAAACCCCCAAGGAGCATTCCCATCCTATAACTCTTTTCCTGGAAACCTAAACTATAAGACTCGGCTTTCGACTCAAGACAGTGTGGAGTTGGCAATTTCCAGCGCACAAATTCCGCGCGTGATTACGGCGTCTTATGCGACTGCAACGTATCCTGCTTTAATAGACTCGACGCGCTCCTTGTGGGCCAAGGACACGGTCTTGAAGGTGACAGGTCCGACCTCTGTTCTATCAATAACCTTCCCTCAAAGCAAAGCTCATGGAACGGCGATTCTGTATAGTGAGTCTGGTGCTACCTATGCGCCCGGTACTTCCGGGGCCGAAGGGGCCGTTGTCTTTTCGAATGCATTACCAGCTGCCAAAAAGTTTATTCCAGCATTCGGAGATCAGAACACCCCGAAGGGCGTGCAAGTGGCTGTAAAAGGCCTTTCGGTTGATACTGTGTTATCCTTTGCATCCGTGACTCGAAGCGGCCGCACTGGATTTCAAGTTCCGGTCTTAGGTGCTGGAAAGAAGCGGTGGAGGGTGTTGCAGAAAGGGGCCAAGCCCTTTGGGTTTCTAGACACGACGACGGCGGAGGGAGCGGGGGAACTGAAGTTTGGGTTCACTAAAACCGGAACCGATCAGCCATTTACTTCCGATTCTCTGAGCTGGCTTTCGGGTGGGGCCCTCTCAGCCGTTACGGACTCGGCCGGGAAGTATTGGGGGAAAACGACCGTCGCTGCAAGCGCGCAAGCAGTCATGATCGAGCGATTGGCTATTGGAGCTGGCCGGGATACGGCGCAATATTCGCAAGGAGATATCGTGACCGTGAGCGCCAAGGGGCATCAGTTGTCCGTTGATTCGAGTTTTATGCCTACCGTTGTCAAATTTCCAGATATGGGGTTTTTCTCTAAAGGGCTATCGTTCAAGTGGCCGGGACGAACTGAAGGGGACAGTTTAAGCGTAAGCCTGCGCCGTTCTTCCGTAAGCCAATCACTCTTCGTACTTGATTCCGGGAAGGCCATTCAAATTCAGGACATTAAACGAACGACGCAAGGGTCACCGATCATGAGTTGGACTCTGGCCCCTGCGGATTCAAATAGGATATATTTTCTAGGCCACCGATACATGATTGCGGCCGGGGTTCAATCAAGCGTCATCCTTGGCCAGGACACGCTTAAAGACATTATCTCACTGACTCCGGGTGATATTGCGCTGGATACGCTTCCAAGTCTTCAGGGGCTTGTATCCGATTCGCTTCGAATATTGGCGAAGCGACGGATCACGCAAACGGGTTTAAGTATCACCGGAGCCTATTCGGCAATATTGCAAGGATTGTCGCCAAACCGACTTCCAAATATTCGCGTGTTCGCGCACCGGGGAGCTCGATGGGACTCTCTCGGTGGCTCTTATCTCGGTGGCTTTTATCGCGTCTCGATTACTCCTACGGATTCGGTCATCGTGGTGGCGGAGGTGTTAGAGAAGCTGGATACCTTGCCGGTTATTCCAGTAGGGAAGCCGACTACAGGCTTAGTCAATGGGCAGCTGACGATTACGCCAGCTTTAACAACGCTGGAGAAGACCAGACTCGCTCGTTATTATGTTGAAGCCTCCAGTATTGATCCCTCAGGTAAAATCGTGGTAGTTGTTTCCAAGGGTATGTCAGGAGACTCGGCTTTCGCGCTGAGGTTGAACGGTTCTTCTATGTATACGTTCAGGATAGGCTATGAATCCCTATCGGGTAAAATCACATGGATGGATGTCGCTCAAGTGGCTCAGGATCCTACTGGATTTATAACGGCCGCAGCCGCAGCTGCCCGGCCCTACAAACCAGGTGTTTGGGAGCTTGTGGGATTCCCATGGGCCGGGAATTTCAAAAGGGACATAGCGGATTATGTTGCTGTCGCGGACACAAAAGATTTAGAGCAATTTCAATGGGACGGAAAATGGAATCGAATTAGTGGAACGGCCGATTTGATTCGCGGACGCGGTTACTTAGTTGGCTTTCCGAAATCTTTTGCACCTAAAGCTGCTCCTAATCTTTCGTGGTCGTGGGCGGCGGACACAGTTTTATTGGACACGGGCTGGCAAATGATTTCCAATCCCTTCCCTTTTCCAATCGCCGACGCTGCTGTTGGCGTTGATTACGGGGCTGTCTCCTATTGCTATACCTTATCCTGGGATGGTACTGGACCCAATGCGAATCCTATATGGATGCCTGCAGACACTCTAAAGCCATTCCAAGGCTGTGCCATTCACGGAAAAATAAAATCCAAACTCATTTTTAAATCTCCAATTTCACCTGTCACAGGACCAGTAGGGAAGAGGGGAATAGAAAATCCTTTGGCGCAAATTCGGATTCTGAAAAGCGGTCATATCCAACTGTCCCAACTGATGCTGGTACCTGTTTCCGCTCCCAGACCATCACCGGCTCCGGCCTTCTTTAAGGGGGGCGTGGTCGCACACTGGGACTCCAGTAATGGGCTCCAAACGAAACCATTGTCGAAAATGGAGGGGCTTGGTGCAACTGTGATTCTCACAACCTCTGTCGCGCAAAGTGTAAATGTAGAAGGTGGAGAAGTGGAGTCATCATCTGGAGAAGCCTTGGCTCTTTGGGAGCCGACGGCTCAAAAGTTAACGCTCCTCATCGACCGACCGGAAGTAAAGCTTGCGGTAGGGGAGAATACTTTCTTAATGGTGTCGGTCTCGCCCGGACAATTGGAGGTGATGCGTGAAAGCCTTATACGCGCTGCACCACGCGCCTTCGAGTTATTGGGGAACTACCCCAATCCATTTGCCAGTGAAACCCGCATTCGCTTTCTTATTCCTTTATCCGTTGCCGCAATCTCACATTTGGAGTGGGAGGTTCGGAGCTTGGATGGACGGGTTGTGTATCATTCTACAATGCTGAACATGACACCGGGTCAGCACGAATTAACTCTTACAGGCACTCATTGGTCTTCGGGCCGGTACATCCTACGCGCCACTTATGTGGGGGACCAAGGTCCTAAAACCCTGCAACAAAAACTTCTACACTTGGAGATGGGCCGATGAAAATCATTTCAACCTTTAGTCTGGCTGTCCTATTGCTAGGCGGGAATTCTTTTGCAGGGTCGTGCAAAGGGACGGATGCCTGGAAACAGTATATGCTTCCAGCTTACGGGCGTCCTCATTCTAATTTGAAAGATCCAATACTTTTACCCTGCGATACAATGATTGTTCGCGCAGGTGATACCTCCACGATTAATCCTGGAGTGATGCTTCATTTCGGGCCCAACGCCACTGAAAAAAACATCATATTAGTCCAAGGGACGCTGCTTGCGATAGGTTCTCAGGAAATCGCCATCTACCTCTCTGGGTCCATCTCAGAAGGAGATTTTGGGATTGTGCCAGGAATTGGGCCTTGGGGTGGCATTCGCGTGAGCGAAACCGGTGCCCTGCATTTCAAGCGCGTTAGACTATATCATGCGATACCAGCGCTAGAATCGAAAAGCGAGGACGTGACCTTTAAACAAGTTGTCATGCAAGGGTGTATGAATATTGTTGATCCAAAAGGTCAACTGATGGAAATAAACCTTCGAGAAGAAAAAATTGACTCGCTTGATTTTCATACCTCAGTAGTAAAAGCTCCGGTTGCGGAAGCCGGAACGAAAAAATCAAAAGTTTCGAAATCAAAAATTGGAGTTCCAGTGTTATGGTCTCTGGCGGCAGCCGGTGTGCTCGCGACCGGCGGCGGCCTATTTTGGTATTTGAACGAACCCACACCTCGAACATCAACATCTCCACCCGTAACTTCCAACACTCGGCCCGAGTTACCAGGGACCCCTGGATCCCTAACGGATTGGAAACCGTAGTACGTTCCTATGAAAATTACACCGACATGTTTCATTGGTCTTTTGCTTGCAGTGCAAGGTAACCTACATGCACAAAACCGTTTACCTGGGAACTGCTTAGATACCCTCGCGGTCCGAGAAATGTATCGAGATGGTCATGTTCGCGAAGCGCTCCACACATGGGAAAATTTTATGGCTGAAGGTGCGCGTTCAGAAATCCGAATTTCTAGGGAGTGTTTTTTGCTTGCGGAGCAGTACATGGGCGGACTTAAACTGGTATTAAATAAGGATACCGCGACGGCGGAAACGTATTTCGCCTCATTATTGCAGCTTGCTCCGAATCAAGAGATGTGGGAATTTGATTTGCCAATGGAAACTCAGACTTTTTGGGATCACTTCAGGGAAGAAAACGGTAAAGGTTTACCCTTTGATGAAACATGGAAAAACAATTGGATGCCACCCCTTAAATATGAAACCCCAAAAAACAATGTCCTTCTCAAACTGCGAAAAGTGTATCACCAAAACCGGAGGCTTTTTGCCGTGTCTGGAGATGACCGATTCAAGATTATTCAGGTCTTGAATAATACCGAAGGCTTAAATGACCCGGCGTTTAAACTACTTCATGTAAGCGCCGAGTTTAGGCTCGATGTCAATTCGGAGCGCATACTCAATGAAATAAGTTTAATCAGTCCTGAAAAGAGCGTCCTCGTCAGCGACGAAAATCTTAGCACCTGGTACAATGGCCTCGCCTTCACTATGAAAGTACAGCAAGTAACCCTCGACCGAAGGCTTAAGGAGAAGAAAACCGGAAAGGTTTCGGAGTCCCCTATTATCCTTCGGACCGAAGCAACGAAATAAGCCTTGATGGGAAAGCCAAAGGACAAGACTCCGACTAAGTTCGGGCGATACCAGGTTATTCAGGTATTAGCCTCTGGGGGAATGGCCAGCGTCTATGTGGCCAGGGATCCTGTCCTGTCGCGACCAGTCGCTATCAAGGTTCTCCATCCGCATTTACAAACACACAAGGCCTTGATTAAAAGGTTTTTTCAAGAGGCGCAGACCGTCGCGCAGCTGCGTAGCCCATTTATCGTTGAAGTCCACGACTTCGGGAAAGAGGATGACAGCCCCTTCCTGGTCATGGAACTGGTAGATGGCCTCTCTCTAGACGGTGTATTCCAGCAACTAGCCTATGAGCCCATGGATCCTGTCGTCGCGGCCGCACTCATGTGCCAGGCAGCGGAGGGCTTGGAAGCTGCTACGCAAAGAGGTGTCGTTCACCGTGACATAAAGCCCGAAAACTTGCTCATCAGCCCAAAGGGCTACCTCAAAATTGCGGACTTCGGAATCGCCCACGTCATGGACCATACGGCAACCAAAACTGGAGCCATCATCGGCACAGCCTCATATATGTCTCCGGAACAAGCAGACGGTGCAAAGGGTATCACAAGCCAAAGCGACATCTTTTCCCTCGGCTCCGTTTTCTATTACTGCCTTACGGGACGTGCACCTTTTAAATCAGACTCGGTGCCTGGGATGCTCAAGAAGATCGTTTATGAACCGCATTTAACAATTCAGTCCATTCGTCCCGATACCGATCCGTTCTTGGCTAACCTAGTGGAAACGCTTTTGCAAAAAGATCCATTAATGAGGGGGCAGGGGCCGGCATGGCTTAAAAGCGAACTCAAACGGTACCTGCTAAATAGGCAAGTCGCGGATCCGGTAGAATGCATTAAAACCTACCTGAAAGAGCTGGCAGGCCGCGGGATCCAAACGACTGGGTTTGTGAGCCCCTTGGTGATTGCCGCTGCACTTCGCGAAAAAGAACTTAAGACTTCGCCCGAGGCCGTGAACGCAAAACGTTTGGTATTTGTTGTCCTCGGCTTACTTCTTTCAATTCTCGTGGTCACGACTGCCTTGTCCTGGAAAACGGTGCATGCTTGGATGGCTCCTCCACTAAAGAAGGAAGCGCCTTTATTCAAGACGCCGGGAGGGTCTAAGCCTGAGGTCGCGGCCGTTGACCTACCAAACCTTGCCCCACCTGCGCCGACTCCGCTGGAGGCTTTAGAAGAGCCTAATTCCAATCTTCAAGTGGCCGGCAATAAGACTCCTATTCTGAAACAGGTCAGGAGGAGCGTGGAACTATCGCAACTGTCCATTGAGTCCCGGCCGCCGTTCGTGGAAGTGACCTTGGACGGAAAGTTGATTGGAACAACACCGATCGAAGACAGTAAAACAACAAGTGGCCGCCATACAATTTCGCTGGTGGACCAATCAGGGATGGTGCGCAAAGACACGGTGGTTGAGCTTCGGCCAGGCTCACAGCATTTTCGGATTGTTTTGCCGGTGAAGTGATTTTTGGAAAAGCCCACTCATAGCATTCTCTTCTGAAATTTGCGTTTGAGTACCATCAATTAAAAGCGAAATTTCTTGACATGACCACTTATAGGTGGTATATATTTAGTATGCCTCTGAGTGGAAAAGAGATTTTGCGGCTGTTCCTGGAAGCGGGGTGGCGACTCCATCACGTCAAAGGAAGTCATCATCGAATTGAGAAAGATGGCCAACACGAAACAATCCCCGTTCACGGAAACCAGGATTTAGGTAAAGGGCTCGAAAGCAAACTACTCAAGTGTCTGAAGGAAAAATAAAAATGAAATACCATTTTAAAATTCACAAAGAGAAAACAGGCTACTGGGCCGAAGGCGTAGAAATCAATTGGGCGCATACTCAGGCAGATTCACTGAAGGCGCTTCACTTCAATATGAAGGAGGTATTGGAGCTATGCCTAGAAGAACCGGACGACAAATCCACGTTTATTCCTCCGATGCCTGACAAATCTATCAAGGGAAGGAATATTGTTGAGGTCACGCCAGATCCGAAAGTGGCCTTAGCAGCCTTGATTCGTAAGGAGCGCATCGAAGCGAAGCTCACTCAACGACAGGCTGCGGAAATGTTGGGAATTAAGCACGTCTCCCAGTATCAAAAACTGGAGTCAGGGAAGAGTGCAAATGCCGAGCTGGGCACGCTTTTCAAGCTGAAACAATTATTCCCTTCTATTTCCGTGGACGAGGTATTGGCTTAGAATTCTCGAAGTTCTAGAAACCATTGACCAGACCCATTGCCGGAGGGACAATAGGGGAGGGAACATGGACAAACCTCATCTCAACACCCATCTCAAACTTGGCCTTAAGCATCATGAGATTTCCATCCAAGAAGCCGTGCCTGGGGGTAAGCCCAACGCGGCTACTCCACTGGAAGAATTCTCAAAGAGAAAAATGCGATATACGGTTAGCCTAAACGGAAACTATCAAACGCGGGAAACGACATGCGGAAAGTTTTCCTCCGAGATTGCAGCTTTCATCAGAGAAAAAAACGGCATTTTAATTGGAGTTGATGGCGTGAATGGGTATGCGTGTGGGCCCACTGACGAAGAGATATTATTCTGGGCGCATCCATTTGATGAGGCGGATATGATGAGCGGCTTAGTTCCTTAAAAAGTCACAGAAACCGCTGATAGTCGCACGCAAAAACTTCCGCCAATTTCTTGGCCGAACTTTTTCCAATGGGGCGCTTATCGTTTTCCATGCCGGAAAGATTCGCTTTTAATATCCCGGTCTTCTTTTCCAACTCTTCCTGCGTCAGGCCGGCGTTGCGTCGATAAACGCGCAGAGCCATTCCGGGAGTCGCGGCCTTATCCATCTTCTTAAACCACTCCGACTGATCCGAATTCTCAAGATCGTCATCGTCTTCTTCAACGGTCACATTCTTGTAAATGGCCTTCAGAGATTCCAAAACACTCTGAGCACCGACCCCGGACAAACGGATTTCAGTATGGGGCTGCTTCACGACTGCCAACATAATTCACCTCAATTGATATTGTGTTATTTTCATTATACCAGCACGCCACATAGCTGTTAGAGAGGTGGCAATGGTATGAGTCCTTGCCTAGCTTACCCATGTTCTTCCATCCTTTCGGCATGGGCCCGTTCTCTTTCAAGTCCTTGACCAGCTGGTAAAAATCTTCTTGCACGGATTTTGGAAGACTCTTCAGTCCCTTCCCTAATTTCTTTTTCCAATTCACTGTGTAAGAAGCCATTACTCAATAATATATCATTAAATGATAACTTAATCAATCACAAAATGATAACATGCCGAAATATTGTCCAATTCGGCTGATTTAGTGGAATTAGGTATCTCTGAAATATGGCAAAATAGAGCCATTTTCTTCAATTTCAGATGGCGGGCTTGACGTCGGCTCATTATATTATGATAATTATCATAATTACATAACATATTTATCATAAGGAGCCGTTATGCCGCGTCCCATCATCACCGAAGAATTGGTTTATAGCACCGCCGACACCATGGTGTCGGAAGGCGCTGATCCCTCCATTGTGGCAGTGCAGGGTCGGATTGGTGGTGGTTCCTTTACGACGGTTAAAAAGTTCTTGGATATGTGGCGAATAGCCCGCGCCGCCGGCGCCGTAGCGACACTGGATATTCCACCCGAAGTGGACGCGAAAGGGAAGGAGTTTGTATTGGCCACGTGGTCGTTGGCCAAGCAGATAGCCAATAAAGAATCACATGTCGCGAAGGAAGCGGCGGCGGCCGAAGTGAGCGCCGTTCGCGTCGAGCTTGCTCAGGCATTGCAGGAGGTGGCTCGGCTCGAAGTCACCGAAGCGCAGCTGCGTGAAACAAATGCAGCCCAAGAATCAAAGATCAGAGAGATGGAAATCTCCCACGCGGACGCCCAGGCAAAGGCCCGACGCGCGGCCGAGTTGGAAAAAAGCTTGGAGCTCGTAAGAGCGGATCTTAAGGTTGCACAAAATGCCGTGAACGTTAGCGCCGTTGAGTTAGGGCGCTCAGCAGGGGAGACCGTGGCGTTGCGCAACCAAGTCAAAGATTTAATGGACGCGGTAAAGTCTTTCCGAAAAAGCAAATAGCTGAGGCTTTAGCCTCTACAGCGATTTTGCTAAGCCCCGACGAAGTTTTTTGGCTTCGGTGTGGGAGTAGATGCTACCCGTAGTTAATACATTGGCATGGCCGAGGAGCTCGGAGATGGTTTTTAGTATCTTTTATGTTACCGTAACTCGCATGTTTACATAATGTTTATTATGCGCACTAAGTTATGCCACGCAATGAGGTGCAAAAATTTCGCTTTTCTCGTATTTTGGCAAAACCCTTGTCATATATATTTCCTCATAGGATCGCGGTTTCTACCGTACTTTTGAGCTTGCCTGAACTTTCCGGAGTCGAAATAACCCCACATTTTTGGCATAAATATGACAAATCCCACTCTCCAAAGAGCATAGGAAATTTATCCCTGTTGTATTTATAATTTAAGAAGACGTGGAGCCCACCACCAAGAGCTAATATCAAAACCATACCTAAATTTCCAGGGATAAAGTTCCAAACGAACCAAACCCCGACTCCATAAAAAATAGCGTTCCGAATCATCCTTTTCTTTGCAGGGGGCGCAGCTCTTTTTGAAAGCATCGACTGGTTGACGCCTTTTAATTTTGAGGAGCCCAACCCAAAACCTAGGCCTCCGGCGCCAATTCCTACACCTACTCCGGATTGTTTACCGTCCAGCTGAGTAAGCCCACCCTCATAAACAAGGGAAAGTTTCTGGATATTATCACTTTGACAACTCTGACAAATAGCGGACATTGGAACTCCTTAATTGGAAATTGATTCTAACCGTTTAATATCCTTAACCACCCACCACTGCTTACTTGAAAGCGGGATCTTTTCCTCGTGCACCACATAGGAAACCTGAACATAAGAGCCATCCGCCCCGCGAATCGAAATTAGATTGCTTCCATCAGGTTTCGTAATAGGCATCTTTATGACAACTTTATAGACCTCCTCACTAACTGGTCTGGACCCTGCGATAAATCCGACTTTTCCATCTAGGGTAAAACCGGCTGACACGTCCGGTTCCGATCCAATTTGAACCGATTTTCCACTTTCCACAACAACGGCCTTCACCACTTTAAGCTCGGAGGTATGCTCCTCAACTAATGGCTTAACGTGGGCGTTGTAATATACAGCTCCGCATACAATCGCCATAAATAAAATAGCGGTTCCTGCAAATATGTATTTTTGTGTTTTTTCTTCTGATGTTTCCACTTGTTCACTCATATTTTCCAACCTTCGCCATTTTATCTAGGAAATATGGATCATCTTGAAAACAACCGAGAAATGACTGGGCCAGCGAATAGCCAGACATTGCAGATACAAAACAGGAACGCCGTGACCATCGGGTAAATGTTTGTGCGTTTCATATCGCAGAAACCGATGATGAGGAGGCCGAGAATATTGAAGGTTATTCCCAGAATTCTAATGCTTTCCATGTCTTCTACCTCCTAAATCCTTGCCTAAATATAACACAATAGGGCTGTTGATGTACATCATTTACATTCAATGTTTACAGGCTGATTAATGTATTTAAGGCGATCCAAAATGAGACACAGAAAGTGAAGGTGGTGTCTCCCCCACCCTTCACATTTCGAATCATGATTCTAAAACGGCAGGTCGTCCTCTTGCCCTTTCTCTGCACTCGCCAGCATCGCGGCGTAGTCCTTGGGCTCATACTTTTTGAGGTACATGATCTCATCAGCGATAACCTGGACCGAGGTCATCTTGATTCCATCTTTCTCATAGGTTCGGACGGCCAATCTCCCCTCCACGCCGACCAGGTCGCCTTTGGCCATGGATTTTGATACGGCCTCCCCTCTCCTACCCCAGACCGCGATACGGTGCCAGTCCGGTTCAGCGTCTTCCCACTCCCCTGTCTTTGCGTTCTTGAATCGCTCGCTCGTTGCTAAGGTAAAGTTGCAGACCATCTTCCCCTCCCCCAGTGTTTTGAGCTCAGGGGTTGCTCCTACTCGTCCGATTAGGGATACTTTGTTTTTCGTTGCCATTTTGATTTCCTTTGATAGGATGAAATTGTGGGAGATAAAACCCGCTCCCACTTCAGGTAAAAAACTAATTCGAAATTTAACTTAGGCTAGGAACGTTCTCGATTGCCGTCCATGCTGGTGTAGGTAGTCCAGGAAATTTTAGAACTTCAATGAGTGCGAGTATTTGGCCTCTTAGGTCATTGAGTCGCTCCCAGAAAAGGCTTTCGATCTCCCACAGCTCCTCTTCGTGATTGAGTTCTTGGTCCACGGCGGCCAATATTTCTTGCCAGGTCAGAGTTTCTGACAGTACAGCCGCCCTACTGGCTGAATCTTCGGGGATGAGATACGCCAATTCATGGACTGTGGATTTAATTCTGCGAATCTTTTGCCATTCCATTGTCTTCAGTTCAGACCGGGAGACCATTGGTTTGGTTTTGGCGGTGACGACGTCCGAAGAAGGGACGTTTGCATTTTGTGATTTCGTTTCCATAGTTTTTCCTTATCTGGGGTTTAACTCATTGCCTTTCAGACGAGCCGGTATGACCGCTTCCTGCGAGGGTATGAGGCGAATCGAGGAGGGAAACCCTGGCCGTGGCCGGAGGGGATGGAGCAAAATTGGGAGATGGCGGGCGAGTATTATACTCGCCACGAGGGAGCCGATTTTGTTTCAGCCGACTTTGCCCGCAGGGTCGATTCGACGTTAGGCCTGGGGCCGACCCCGCGCGTGTCATACCGAATCGGCTGTATGGGAATAAGCCCCTTGGATTAGGATTCGGGAACGGGTCCAAAATGGTCCCTTCGAGGATTTCGGCACAGCCTATAACGCTCCCAGCAGGGTCAGGCTGGAATCATTTCTTAGGAGCCCCTGGGGGCAGATGGGTGGCGGCGATCGGCATACGGGCGCTGCGGTGGGCGGGGGAAACAAGTTGCCGAAACGGTAGTGAAGGCTGGGACCGCGACGCCTAGTGGGGCGCGGTCCCCCGACCTGGTTAGGACCCAGGCGACGAAAAGTTAAATCCGGAAATGCTAATTAAGTAAAGTAGGCGGGGAATCGCTCCCTGAGGGACAGGAACCCGCTGGCGGCGACGATGATGTGATCCAGTACTGGGATCCCGATGGTCTTGGCGACTTCAACAAGGCGTCTGGTGGCTACTAGATCCGCTTCTGAGGGATCCAGATTTCCGGAAGGGTGATTATGCGCAACCATAATTGAGACGGCGTTGTCCTGAATGGCTACACGGTAGATTTCCCGGGGATGGAATTGCGACTGATTGACGAGGCCTTTTGTGACTTGGTGCTTCTTAATGACCTGGTTGTTTCCGTCCAAGGTTAATACCACTAGAATTTCCTGCTCTGCAACGCGTTCCAGGGCAAGAAGGGGCAGGATGTCTTTAGGGGTCCTAACCTTGCCCCCTGTCTCTCTGACCATGTCCGCTCGGACGTAGACACCTTCATCTAGGTTGGTGTAAGTAATGCCACGGATATTGATTTTCGGGGGCTCGGTCACTAAGGAGGCTCTCTTTCTGCGGGGATTTCTTTGAAGATTTTGGGGGGCCGAAATAGAGTTTGATTCTTGGAATTTTGAGGAATGGGGAATTTGATTTTCGATGGACATTGATTTTCTCCTTTCAAGAGGATTTCTTCGTTAGTTCCGTAAGGGCCACAGTCGTGGTCGGAGATAAACGGGACTCCCCGGTGTGAGCGCTTGGCTTTGCAAGCGCGAACATTGGCAGGAATTCAACTTGGGTAAAATAAATTGGGAGGTGGCCGAGGCGATGGCTACCATCGACTTGGAGGGAGCCGATTTAATTTAGGAGCGGAGCGTTCCGAAGGATGAGGACCGGCGCAATTTTAATTCGTGACAAAGGGAACGCCCGTTTTTCGGAGAGTCCCCCTTACGCAACTAATGAATGAATCATGGATGGAGTTTAGTCCATCGAGATTGGGGTCCCCATCCGAATCCCAGGAATTGATTTTGCCTCCGGAGGAGATTTGTGGGAGCCCCTAAGGGGCGGACGGGGATCAGCGGCCACCTGGACGCTGTGGAGGGCGAGGAGCATTGGTTGCCGCAACGGTAGTGGAGGTGGGGACCGCGTCTCCTTGTGGGGCGCGGTCCTGGGCCCTGAGAGGGCACAAGTGCCTACAAAGAATTTCCTTTATGTTTTAACCGGTTTACGCTTAGTGTATGCATTTTTGCAATAGCACTTGCACAATACTGAGCTACAATCGTCGTGATAACCCATTTGGCACGCATTGCATACAGGCTTATTCACTTTGCCATTGGATGCTTGGTCATTGCTCATTCGAACTATCTCCTATTATGATTTTTACTTATTTATATTTTTAAAAAGTTACCGACCCACATTCCAGAACCTTTCCCAATCACTTGGCCAGCAACCCTTCTGGCCTCGATGGTGGTAAATTATTTGGAGAGGGCCCCGGAGGACCCGATTCTAGTCCTATTCCCCAAGGAGCCCGCTGATGTGGTCGATGCTGAGGTAGCAACGAACTAGAGACTCTTCCATGTTTTCAATTTGTTCGGGAGTCGTTTTTGGGTCCTCCATGGCCTCCCCCTCCTCAACTTTGCTACAATCGTTTCTTAAGCGTTCTAATTCTTGTCTAAGCTCTACTTCGTTCTGCACTGGAATCTCCTGTTTTGAATATTCTTCCGAAAAGGAATTTCGGTACTCGGCTAAAATTTGATCCGAAATAGTTGCATGAAGGTTTTTGGTGACCGGGAAGCAAATTGAGTAGTTCCTGCCTTCCTTCTTGTTAAAATTGCTAGGAAACTCAATAAATAGACCAAATTTCCCCTTTAAAATTTTAATACCATCAAGAACCAATTGGTCATTTAAGATAATTCTTGCAAAGCCTAAAAAAGTAGAACGATTCCTTTTAGTATTATGTGTAATCCCTATTTCAGTAATCTCAAGAGCCTTAAACTTTGATTCACTACCCTGAGGATTTTTTTGAAGATTCTGGGAGGCCGAAATTGTCATTGATTCTTGGGATTTTGAGGATGGGGAATTTTGATTTTCGATGGACATTGCTTATCTCCTTTCAAGAGGATTTCTTCGTTAGTTCCGGTAGGGCCACAGAGTGGGCGATGGAAAACGGGACTCCCCGGTGTGAGTGCTTGGCTTTGCAAGCGCGAACATTGGCAGGAATTCAAATTGGGTAAATAAAATTGGGAGGTGCCCGGGCGAGACAAAGACTCGCCTGGAGGGAGCCGATTTTATTTAGGAGCGGAGCGTGCCGAAGGATGAGGACCGGCCCAATTTTAATTCGTGACAAAGGGAACGCCCGTTTTCCTGAGCGGAACCCCTACCGGTACTAACGATTGATTCATGGAAGGAGTTTAGTCCAGCGGAAATCACCCCCATCCGAATCCCAGGAATTGAATTTGTCTCCGAAGGATATTACGAGGGAGCCCCTTCGGGGCGGACGGGATGCGTCCGCATGCGGACGCTGGTGGGCGGGGTTATTTGGATTTTGGCTTTGATTGGGTCACAAGTATTCTCTGATTTTTCCGAAGGAAAAAAAGGAGGCCTTAAGCCTCCGCCAGGTCGATGACCTGCTGCTTGAGATTGATGAGGCGAGCCGGGTAAGAATCAAGCCCAAGGGCTTTGAGGATTGCGAGCTGTTCGGCTGACCCCATTAGGTGAAATTGATACTCGGTTCGGACGATTTCGAGTTCGCATTCGATGAAGGCGATTGACGTTTCCAGATCCATGATTTGGTCGTTGATGGTTTGTGATTCGGTTCCGATTTGCTTTGCCATGTTGGCCTCCTTTTTGTGCGAAGCACTAGGAGGAAACGGGGGATTCCGGGCAGTGCGTAGCGAAGCGAAGCCCCCTATCTGGGCGAAAGGAATTTTTAAAAAAATTGGGGGGACCGGGGCGATGGGCACCAGCGCTTTGGGGGAACCGATTATTTTAAAAATTCCCGAGTGCCCGGAATCTAATCCCCCCGTTTAGGCACTGGGTGCCGACTCCGTAAAAAAAAAAGGGGGACAACATGGCAAACGGATGCCGATCGCATCCGACTCAACGATTCATGGACTTGGATGCTCGCCGGTTTCGAATTCGGTTTCGGAAATTTCCGAAGTATCAGTGAAATTTTCGGGTTGGGAACTGCTCAATCTTGAAGGTGATTGGTTGGTCCTTCGACTTGTCTTTTTCGTTTTGCACTCGAAGGAAATTTTGTTGTTCATTTCTAAGTCCACGGTAGTGGCCAAAAACGCCCGAGCCCTTGTGGTGCGGGCGGTTTACCTGCTCAAAACGCATGGCCTACTTCCTGGAGGGCCGTAACAACGGAAACGGATCAGGAGAAGGCCCCGGAGGGCCCACTTTAAAGCATTTTTTACCCTTCCTCTGTGGATTCGACGGTAGAAGGGCCTAGGATGAAGTTTGCGGCCTTCTGGGCGGCTGAAGCGGCTTGGATAACCAGCTTTTTATCATTGCGCAGCTGTTTAAGCCATCCGCCAATATATGCAGCGCTATTTTCCATCGTTGCCGGCGCAATGTGCGCATGAGCGCAAAGGAATGCTGCGCCCATTTCTGCGATCAGTTCTTCTTTGCTGTAAGATTCATCACCGAATTTATTGTGTTCGGTAATACCCTCACGCCCTAATCGGGTTTGGTGTCCGGTGCTGTGAGTCATTTCGTGAAATAGGGCTCCGTAGTATCCGACTTCAGAGTCGAAAGAATCTTTCTTTGGCATGTTGATGAGGTCTTGGGAAGGGTAATAGCAAGCTCTTTGCTGGTGGTGAGTGACTTCCGGGGATCCTCGGTATCCGCTCGCGATCCGTTCGCATTCTTCTATTGGGCTAAAGGTGATTACTGAGGCCGGCGTCTCAATGGTTGGGGCCTCGATGCCTTCAGTTTGTTCAATATTGAAGACGGTGAAATATTTTAGGAAGGAATAAGACTTTGATTCCTTTTCACCCGTGGCTTCGCTTTTCGTGTCGCTGGTATGCTTGTTGCAATAGATGATGGGAAAGCCCTTGGCACCCTTTCGAACGCTTCCGCCTAGGTCTCTGGCTTGCTTATAGGTCAAGAAATACGGGCTCTCGAAGGAGGTCATAGCCAAAAGAAAAGCATTAATTCCCGTGTATTCCTTGCCTGAAACAAGATTCATAGGCCAATAGAATTTTCCAGCACGCCAAGGTTTTTTCCAGGGAATGACACCTTGTTCCAAAAGCTCCATGATCCGGTCGGTCACGATGGTGTAAACGTCCGCCCTCTCCCCTTCTGGTTTCCCACCCCTAGGATTTCTTTGAAGATTCTGGAGGGCCGAAATTTCTTGGTTCCCGGCTTCGGATGAGGTTGTGGATTGGATGGTTGCATTGGTCATGGTATCGCTCCTTTCAAGAGGATTTCTTCGTTAGTTCCGTCAGGGCCACAGAGTGGGCGACGGAAAACGGGACTCCCCGGTGTGAGGGGTTTGCAGGAACAAACCTGAACATTGGCGCGTATCGATGGCGGGTAAATAAAATTGGGAGGAGGGCGAGACGAAGAATCGCTCGGGGGGAGCCGATTTTGTTTAGGAGCGAAGCATCCGAAGGATGAGAAGTGTTCCGAAGGATGAGGACCGGCCCAACTGAGAGGCGCGACAAAGGGAATGCCCGTTTTTCGGAGCGGAACCCCTGACGGAACTAGAAATCCTGAAAGGTGCAATGACCCTTCGCAACCACTCCACGGCCCGAAGCCGGGAACTCTTAGAATTTTCAGACTTGTTTAATGGCGACAAAAAATCTTTCAAAATAAGGGTCTCGGTAGACAAAGTGTGTGCTTGAGCACAGTCCAAAAATTAATACTTGGCTATTATTTCTAAAAATGGAGGCAATGATGATCGAAAATAAGTGGACTCAAGTATGGCTACTAAAGCTTAAGGACACAATAAAAATACGCGGCTTTTCATCAAAAACCGGAGGCAATTACGCACACTGTTTAGCGGAACTTTTATCCCGTTTTCCAGGTCATCCGAATAAAATTACCTCCGAAGATTGTAAAGCGCATTTATTGTACCTGCTCGAAAGCCGGCGTCTTTCAGCCACAACGGTAAACCTCCATCGTGAGGCGATTCGCTTTTTCTTTAAAGATGTCCTGAAATCCTGGGACCCACTTTTAACTGTACAACGGCTAAAAGAACCGCAAAAACTCCCCCGTGTTTTATCTAGCCAGGAAATTTTTAAACTAATCACTGGCACCGTGAACGCAAAACATCGCCTATTACTCTCCCTTGCCTATGCAGGAGGATTAAGACTTGCCGAGCTTGTAGCGTTGAAATGCACCGATATTGATTTTGATCGTGACGTCATCCATATTCGTAAGGGAAAGGGCTCCAAGGATAGAATTGTCATGCTGTCTCCCGCCTTAAAAACCGACATTTCAGGCTATATCGAATTCGTAAAGCCAAGTCAGTATCTATTTGAAAGTATGAGGGGCGGGCCGCTACACCCAAGAACGGTGCAATGTGTTTTTGAACAGGCGTGCAGTCGATCAAAATTAGAGGGTAAAATTGGGATTCATTCTTTAAGGCATTCCTTTGCAACGCATTTGTTGGAAGATGGGACCGATTTACGCTACATTCAAGCCCTGCTTGGGCATCAGAGTAGCAAAACGACGGAAATCTATGCCCATGTAGCTGCCAATCATATTTCCAAGATAAGGAGTCCTTTTGACCGGCTGGGGGCCGGAGGGTGAAACTGGCAGGAAGTCGTAGGAAGGCCAATATGGCGTGGTTAGCACCGCCATATTGGAACTTTTCCGCATAAAACTGCGGAATGGAACGAGTTATGTGACATTTTGGCTTTTAGAGTGTTCCCCCCAATCTTTTCAGTCGGGGGGAATTAGTAATGAAACTAATTTTGGGGGGTAAGAAACGGAAAGATATTTTTCTACTTCTTCGATGGAAAACGAATGCTCAAGATCATCGCCGTTATCTTACTTTCAGCTACCTCAGGATTTTCCGGCTCTTTAGCTGAAATTTCTGGTTTTAAGATCCTGTGCGACGAAATCAGCACTGACACTCCATGCGGGATTTTAGTCGATATTGTCTCCAAAAATTATTCTCAGTTTAACTTTCAATTAAATTCGCTGGGTAACAGGGCTTACATATCAATTTCAACTTCTACTTCACAATCAATCGATGCCGAACGAAATTTGTGGAAAAATCAGAATGGACCTTGGGGACGTGTAATTCTACGCCCCTTTAAATCTTCAGCCGACACACAAAAGGTTATCGTTTGGTTTTTCCCTTCAGGCATTACGAGGACTACCAATGCAAACCTTGGCCTCCAAATAATATTCTCCAGCCCATTTTCCGAAACTTTGGAAGATTCCAAACTTTCAGTCGACCTGTTCCTAATAAAATATAATCCGCCGGTCGTCGAATTTGGAAATTACCCGGTATTATTTGTGCACGGCATGAGCAGCTCCGATACCATATGGAATCCGATCAGAAATTATCTAGAGAAAAAAGGATTTCAATTTGGAGGTCGATTTGATTTTTGCCTGAACATGGATGGAGTTCAGGAAGTTAACACGCTCAACTTTTTGGATATCGAAGAATTCAGTTACGGACTTAAAAAAGGGGACTTTTACACAATCAATTTTAACAACTCTCAACTTGGGTTTTACCCTACCCCAGCGTCTGATGTAAAAAGCAATCAGGAAGCAATTTACAAGCAAGGCGTTGCGCTATCCAAAGCTATAATGAAAATCACTGCATTAACCAAAAAAGAAAATGTGATTTTAGTTGGCCATTCGATGGGTGGCTTAGCAATTCGGCAATACATTCAAACCCCTAGTTTATGGGTAGAAAATGGAAACCATCGCGTTGCAAAATTTATATCCCTGGATACTCCGCACGGCGGAAGTAATGCTGGTACCATTACGGGCCCTTTTGGCGGTTGGCTTACAAACGTCGACGTGTATTCAAATGCAGTGAGGGATATTCGCAAAACATATTCCAATGGTACCCCAGGGGTATTTATTTGGGGAGGAAATGAAAGTGATATTTATACAGCCTTAGCGCCTTATCATAGTAAGGATGTAAACTGCAACGGAACCAGTTTCGACGACATTGAAGGTTTAAATATCAAGGATTTTCCAGGCGGTATCAGTACGGTTTCGGTTGTATCAAACGCTGTAGAAGCAATAGATCCAGTTGAATTATTTGATGCGAATATCAACAATTTTTACACTCCACCGTTCGCCCAAGTGTATGTCTCGCCAGACCCTCATACGCTTATTCAACGGAACGACTTGGATATGGTTTTTAACGCATCGGAAGAACCGAATTATTTGAAGAGCCCAAATATTCTCGAATTAACAAAGGACTCTAGTGGTTATGCTTCAAAAATATCACCGATTTACTCAAACATCCAAGTCGGCAACCCTCTGAGTAATGACACCGACATTGTATCCATTGACGTCCCAATTTCTGGCAAGCTGAGCCTCTATGTTCTGAATATTACTTCGCCAACTTTTGAATTGCACCTTATCAATTCCAGCAATTCTTTTCTGCTGAACATTTCTGGCGCCTATATCCAAAGCATAATTGATACTTCCGTAAATGTTGCCGCCGGTAAGTACAAAATTTGGATTGAAACCAAACCCGATTCAACAACACATCGAGCCCCATTTTTATTATTTGCTAGCTTGAATCAAGGCTCACCGACATTCACAATTCCAAAAAATGTTGCAATGGAGCGGATACAATCAATTCCATATTCGCTGTCCAGGAAAAATGGCCGTTACCTTATTTCGATCAAACGGGACTTGCCCGGACAATTTATTGTTCAAGAGTATGATTTTAATGGGCGGCTGTTGGCAACACTCTTTGATGAAAGCAATGTCCTGTCCGGAAAAAACATTATCGTTTCCCCAATTCCGGGACAAAAGGGAATAGTAAAAATCGGATTTTTAAATTCCGCAAATTTTTTCATTTCAAATTAAAAAAAGGAGTCACATGTATAGGCTTTATTTTCTTTTCGTAATATTATTTTTTGGCTGCAATTCGGATACTGGAACCAAGTCTATCGAACCTGCAAATAAATGTGCAGCAGTAACGTGCCTTAATGGCGGAGCATGTAGCAATGGCGCTTGCCTTTGTCCCGCAGGGTTTTCGGGCGCTTCATGTGAAACGAAAGCCGATAAATGTGCAAGCATGAGTTGTCAGAATGGCGGCTCTTGCTCAAATGGAACGTGCAGCTGTCCTGCAGGATTTTCTGGAGGTTTTTGCGAAACTAAAATCGACCAATGTGCAAATATTGTCTGCCAGAACGGTGGTACCTGCTCCAATGGATCTTGCAGTTGCACTGAGCGCTATACTGGCGTTAATTGTCAATCTCAAAAAACACCCGTATCAATTATAATCACCCAAATAGTTGTCAATAAGTTCCCAGTTCTTGCACCAGATGGCTCAAATTGGGATGCATTCGGAGGAAAACCGGACTTGTTAGTTACGCTTGATCAAGGAACACCAGTACTATACACCTCGGATGTCAAACAAGATATAACTGAAGGTGTAGTCTCGACATTTACTACAAGGTTGCCAGTGACAATAAGCCAGATTTCACAATCCCTTAACGTTCGACTTTACGACTCCGATCTTACTGTAAACGATCCCATGGGCGGTTATGCAGTAACCTTATACAGCAGTAGCAATGCATTCCCTTCAAGGATTCGTCTAGGTTCTGGAACAAATCTTGATATTGATTTGTTTATTACTTATCAGTTTTAATTGCTGAAACCTGAGCAGAAATTGAATTTCAAACTTATGGAATTGGAATCCATCTCTGCGGATAGGAAAAAGACCCCCCAAAATTAAGATCGCCAAAACGATCACATAACAAAGCCCAGCCAGGAACCCGCAGGCATGCTTCGCATTGCGGGTTCGCAAATGGCCTGGGAAGACTGCGCGACAATTCAGAATACGCTTCGGGCTCAAACTTTCTTCGTTGTCTTCTCCCTTCGGCTACGTTAGCGCCTCAGCGTTTCTTCATTGCTAGTTGCGGGTGCGCGCTCCGGGGTCGGTACTCCCCACTCCGCGCGCATCCTCACTAATCGCGCATGCCTTCCCAGGCCACTTCTGGCTGGGCGAACGTTAGGCAAAATGGGGCTCGAAAAGTTGCCCGTCGGGCAATTGATTTAAAACTATTTTTTGGGGGCGGGAAGATCAAAATGAAGCCAATTATATTT
>JAYUHW010000368.1:0-9000 GCA_043766615.1 Fibrobacteria bacterium
GGGGTATTATGACTGCGTGATTCCCGGCGTCATCCAGCGCAATGTGCTGGAAAATCCAGGATGGTACACGGCTTATACGCCCTACCAGGCGGAAATCGCTCAAGGCCGTTTGGAAGCGCTGATTAATTTTCAAACCACCGTGCTCGACTTGACCGGCATGGACATCGCCAATGCCTCGCTGCTGGATGAAGGCACGGCTGCGGCCGAAGCCATGTCGATGCTGTTTGCACTGAGAGAGAATGACCAGGCACATACCTTTTTTGCCTCCCAGCGCTGCCATCCGCAGACATTGGATGTGCTCCGCACCAGAGCCCAGCCTCTTGGTATTGAACTGGTAGTAGGCGATGAAGCCACGCTGACCGACAGAGCCAACCTTGGCGGAGATAGCCAAAGCGGTGACAGCTTTGCGGGCTATTTTGGAATGCTGCTGCAATATCCCGATACCTTTGGTGCAGTCACAGCCTACCAGTCTTTATGCGACAACGCCCATGCGGCAGGTGTCAAAGTAGCCGTCGCCTCGGATCTCCTAGCCCTGGTGCTGCTGGCCTCACCCGGTTCCTTCGGCGCCGATATCGTCGTCGGCTCAGCCCAACGATTTGGAGTGCCCATGGGATTTGGCGGACCGCATGCGGCATTTTTCGCCACCCGCGACGCCTTCAAAAGGCACATGCCCGGACGTATCATCGGTGTTTCCCTAGATGCCCACGGCCACCGCGCCTATCGCATGGCATTGCAAACCCGCGAACAGCATATCCGCAGGGACAAAGCGACCAGTAATATTTGCACCTCGCAGGTATTACTAGCCGTAATGGCGGGCTTCTATGCCGTCTACCATGGCCCCGGAGGACTTCGTTCCATTGCCTCGCGCGTGCATGCGCTCACACGCACTTTGGAAAAAGGCTTACAGTCTTTAGGCTACCGGCAAATGCACGGCAATTTTTTCGACACCTTGCATATCGCATTGCCCGACCCAAAAATTTTATCCAAAATTCGAACCTTAGCTCTGGCCGATGGACGGAACTTTCGTTACTGCGACGATGGCACTTTGGGCATTTCTCTGGATGAAACCTCGACAGCCACTGAGCTCGCCGCTATCTTAAGAATATTCGCCGAGGCAATGGGCAAATCTGCACCCGACGCGCCTGCCTTAGCGGCCTGGGCCACAGGCCTTAAACTCGCTTGGCCAGTCGCTTTGATTCGCACTGGTGAAATTCTTGTTCATCCGGTTTTCCATTCCCATCGCAGCGAAACGGAAATGCTCCGCTATATCAAATCGCTGGAGAATAAAGATCTGGCCTTAAACACCTCCATGATCCCGCTCGGCTCCTGCACCATGAAACTCAATGCCACAGCAGAAATGATTCCGCTCACCTGGCCCGAGTTCGGACGCATGCATCCCTTCGCCCCCGAATCCCAAACACAAGGCTACCGACGCTTGTTTGCCGACCTCGAACGCGATCTGGCCGCCATTACGGGGCTGCCGGGCGTTTCGCTGCAACCCAATGCGGGCTCACAGGGCGAGTATGCCGGTCTCATGGTGATTCGCGCCTATCACAAAAGTCGTGGCGAATCCCATCGCAACGTATGCCTCATTCCAGCCTCCGCACACGGAACCAATCCAGCCAGCGCAGCCATGGCGGGACTCAAAGTAGTCGTAACCAAATGCGATGAAACCGGCAATATCGATCTCGCGGATCTTGCGCGTCATGCCGAAGAAAATCGGGACAATCTCTGCTGTCTCATGGCCACCTATCCTTCCACGCATGGCGTATTCGAAGAAGGCATCAAGGATGTATGCGCGCTCATTCATCAGCGCGGCGGGCAAGTGTACATGGATGGTGCCAACATGAACGCGCAAGTTGGGCTGTGCAGCCCCGGATCCATCGGCGCCGATGTCTGTCATCTCAATTTGCACAAAACCTTTTGCATCCCCCATGGTGGTGGCGGACCCGGCGTAGGACCCATTTGCGTGGCCGCCCATCTCGCCCCATTTCTCCCTGGCAATCCGGTTGTTAAAACGGGCGGACCAAACGCCATCCCCGCCATCTCTGCCGCACCCTGGGGTAGCGCCAGCATTTTAACCATCTCCTGGGCCTATATCCGCATGATGGGCGGGGCCAATCTCACGCGCGCCACGGAAGTCGCCATCTTAAACGCCAACTACATGATGAAACGACTGGCGGGATCTTACCCCATTCTGTACGTGGGCAAAAACGGCACCGTGGCTCATGAAATGATTCTGGACTGCCGCAAATTCAAAGCGGGCTCAGGCATTGAAGTTGAGGATATTGCCAAACGCCTTATGGATTATGGCTTCCACGCGCCCACCGTTTCTTTTCCTGTAGCTGGAACCCTAATGGTCGAGCCCACGGAAAGTGAATCCAAACCGGAATTGGATCGTTTTTGCGATGCCCTAATTTCAATCCGCAAAGAAATTGAAGCCATTGAAACCGGACATGCGGATAAGACGGACAATGTGCTCAAAAACGCCCCGCACACGGCCGCTCACGCTCTGGCGGACGATTGGAAACATCCCTACAGCCGTGAACAAGCTGTGTATCCCTTGAGCTGGGTCAAGGCCAATAAATTCTGGCCTACAGTTGGGAAATTGAACTCAGCCTTTGGCGACAGGAACTTGGTTTGCTCCTGTCCTCCATTGGAAGACTACGCTTAAATGAGGGCCTGATAAGCGGCGGCATCCATGAGGCCGGCATGGGTGGCTTTTTCCATTTTGATCTTGATGATCCAACCGGTTCCATAGGGATCGTGGTTGATCACTCCGGCATCCGCAGCCAGATCCGTATTGACTTCAGTAACCGTACCGGTAACAGGTGAGTAGAGCTCCGCTACGGTTTTAACCGCTTCGATGGTGCCGAAGCTTTGTCCTGCCTCCACCTTGGCTCCAACCTTGGGCAATTCTACAAAGACGATATCGCCGAGCTCGCCCTGGGCATGATCGGTGACACCGATAGTTGCGACGAGGCCGTCCAGCTTCGCCCATTCATGGTCTTTGGTGTACTGCAAATCTTTGGGAACAACGGACATTCTGTACTCCTATTAGGCCCGCAAAACGGGCATATTTCTACTCGCCGGCACCATCGGAGCCGAGCTCCATTTCGCATTTCTTGAAAAAATCCAATGCGGCCTGATTTCCGCGCCGGAATGCGGACAGATGCGATTTTTCTTCAGTGTCATTTTCAGCTTTAAAGAATCGTTCAGCATTGTATGCGGCAGTAACTAAAGACTCCACGCCTTTGGACAGGTAATCGGCCGTGCCCTTGAGCGCTTCCGGTGACTTGGCCAATAGAGGCGCGAGTTTTTCCTTGACTTGACGGGCTTCGCTCAAATAGCCTACGGTTTTATTTTGCAGCGCTTCATATTCTTCATCGGAAATGTCAGCAACCACACCAAGATTTAATCCCGATAAATTTCGGCTGACGCGCTGGGCGACAACGAGCACACCCTTGAGATCCGTTTTGCTTTCGCCTAGAGCGACTTGATTCTTGGACGCGACCAATGCTGCCGTGTCCACTTTAGGAACAATGGGTGCAGATACAGTGGGAAGCGGAGGTGGAGGGGGCGGAGGCGTGACAATGACGGCTTGTTCCGTTTGCGCTGGGCTAAGACCCGCCACCAAGTACCGACTGGTTTGAAAGACGGTCGCACACAAGGTGAGAATCGCGAGAGCGTAGGATAGCACAACCCGGGCCTGGCCACGGGAATTAATTGCGCCAATAAATGCCGTACAGGTTACGACAAACAGCAGAGTCAGTTGTAAGATTTCCGAATTCATTGGAACTCCCTTTCCCATCAGCGAACTTTCGCATTGGGCTTGGACCCTGGTGAGCCGAAAGGGAGGGAATATAAAATTTGGGGTCTAGAGCTCCAAGCTACCGAGGTTGCTATTTTAAACCAGGCTGAGTTTGCACCGATTGGCATAGTGGCAAGAGTTGACCGAATTGATGGAAAAAGGCATAGCCGTATGAGTAAGGAATGGAACATACCCGAAATACGCGAGCCCATTGGCATCCTTGGTTTTGGCCTAGAAGGGTCCAGCACTGCCAGGTTTCTTCTGAACCAGGGCTATTCCAACATCACGGTTTTCGACCGTAAGCCTCCAGTTGAACTCGATAGCGGTATTCGATATAACACTCCTGGAAGCGACGGGTATTTGAAAGGCCTGGCTTCCATGCAAACCGTATTCCGCTCCGCAGGTGTGCGACCGGATCTTCCCGATATTGCTGAATTTTTAAAAAGCGGCGGTAGCCTATGCTCTCAAATCGAATTGGCATTCGCAATTCTGGGACGCGACCGTATCATTGGTGTTACTGGAACATTGGGTAAAGGAACCTGTTGCTCCTTGTTGCACGCCATGCTTATGGAGGCGAGCATTCCCGCAGCGTTGGGCGGCAATATCGGTGTTCCGGCTTTAGACTTGATAACCACCCTTGGGCCTAGTGAGAAATTGATCCTGGAACTGTCCAGCTTTCAATTGGCCACCCTGGGAACCAGTCCAACCATGGCTGCCGTTCTCAAAACCACCAGCGAGCATCTAGACTGGCATCTGTCCCAGAACGAGTATTGGCGTCACAAAGCCAACCTGGTTCTGTCGCAAACCCAGCAGGACGTACTTGTCTTCAGCGCAGACGATTCCGGCAGCGTCTGGATAGCGGATAAAAGCCGCGCGCGTAAATTGCCGTATGGCCGGAAGGCGGAAATTCAGATTGATGGCGATGCCGTACACTGGAAGGCCCAGGGGTTTTCCCTACCCTTATCGTCCACTCGGTTAAGGGGCGGATTCAATCTTGAAAATCTGGCGGCAGCGGGAACCTTGGCGTTGGAACTTGGTGCGGAACCCAAGCATGTGCGCGAGGCATCGGCAGCCTTTTCCGGACTCGAACATCGACTAGAATTTATTCGCGAAATCCAAGGCCTCACCTACTATAACGACTCCTATGCAACGCGACCCGAGGCGACCATCGGCGCCATTGCGGCCTTTCCATCCATGCCGCTTGGACTCATTCTGGGCGGGTCCGACAAGCTGGCGGACTTTTCGGAATTGGCCCACGCTATTGCCGCCTCCCCACAGATCAAGGCTATTGCTTTGATTGGGCAAACGGCTGAGCGCCTGGAATCTGAGCTCAGAACCGTGGGTCTTGCTTCCTCTGGAGAACCCGCACTTTTAAAAGTCGCCAGCTTGGAAGAGGCCGTGCAATTCTTACAGACCAAACTGAAAAAAGGCTGTATCCTCCTGTCTCCGGCTTGCGCATCCTTTGGGATGTTTGAAAATTATAAGGCGCGAGGAAAATTCTTTAAGGACCTGGTGACGGGACTTTAGATTATATTGGCCCCTATGCTCTCCGAAGACTATGAAAGAATGATGCTTATCTACCTCTCCGGGCTCACGGATGGGACAGGATTTCATAAACCGGAAGATCTCAATCGCCTCACCTCGCACGAACTGCTTCAACTATCCGAAAAAATTGATGACTCGGCATTAGGCCTTTTCGTACAGCTGCTGAAAAGCTCACAAGCCGGTGAAAGACTGTTCGAAAAACTGATGGGAGATCATGAAGAAGAGAACCGGCAACTGGTCGACGCCTTCTTTTCCCGGTATCTGAAAATCGTACTTTCCAGCGCACTGGATGAAGAGCAATCCAATCCTCTGGAAATCTTTATGCCAAGCCATACCTTCGACGACCTCGCATTTATTCAAAGCCGCCAGGCCTTTTTTCTAAGGCAGACAATCGAAACCATAAATGCTTACCTGGACGTGACATTCAGCCGCAAGCACAGCTTTTCGGTTGGGGAGCAACAATTGGCCTGGGAATATTTTTGGGGAAAGGTCATGGAGAAATGACGGAGCCTAACCTAGGTTCACCAGAGGATCAAGGTCAATCAGAAACCGAGACCCTGACCAAACCCGCTGCAAACTGGAAGGTTGTGCTCTTCAACGATGAGGAACACACCTATGACTACGTAGTGGAGATGCTGACATCCGCCTGCAAACTCTCCAGGGAAAACGCCTTCCGATGCGCGGTGGAAGTGGACATGTCCGGTAGGACCATCGTGTACTACGGAAGCCGCAACGATTGCGAAAGCGTATGCTCAAAAATTTTAGCCTACGGACCCGATCACCGATTGCCACAAAGCATGGCCTCCATGAATGCTGAAGTGCAAAGTCTCTGAAGCCATCCAACACCAAATTCTATTGCATTATTTTTGATAGAGGAGGCTGTCGCATCAAAAGACAGCTGGTAATGGATTGAAAAACAGACGGTAATGGTTTGCAATAATATTTGTGAATTGTCTTGCAACATTCCACTTTCTGTTGTTATCTTCTGTTTGTTGGCCACAACATGTAGGGGTACAGGAGGTTAAATTGAAGAATGTAACCAAGCAGGACCTAGTTCAAGAAGCAGCAAAATCGAGTGGGCATCCCCAGCTGGAAATCAAGGAAGTTGCCGAGCAGTTTATGCAGCTCGTGGGCGAGTACTTGATTCAGGAGAAAACCATCGAAATTCGTGGATTTGGAACCTTCTATGCAAAGGTTCGCAAGCCCCGGCCCGCTCGAAACCCTCGCACCGGTGAGGTTTGTCCCTTGGGTAGGCGCAAGGTGGCCCTGTTCCGGTTTTCCGCTGATATGAAAACCCAGATCCAGGACGTTCCGGAATTGACGCAGGTCCTGACCGACGTGCAGTCGGAAGCATTGACCCAGACGGTCGATTCGCAATTTCAAATCGATTGATGCTACAGCCCTGACTCTGGAAGTGTTTTGACTCTTGAAGTGTTTTCTCTGAAAGCGCTTCAAGTCCACCCCTGGTTCTATACGCCGCATGCCGATGCGGTTGGCACCATTGGCCCTGCGAATGATAAACTGCTTTTGTGGATTCCCGACCCTGGCGACAGGCTTTGGTGCTGGCCATGTTATGGCTTGGCACTTCGGCATTTAGTCAGCCTTTTATTCTGATAGGCAAAGCCGATGCGGAACTCAGCGGCGCCTTTTCCTATGAGTTTTTAAAAAGCCCCTTGACTAGGCCGTTCTCACACGGTCAAGCTGAAGCAAGCCTGAATCTTCCTTTCAATGCTTCTGCGCAAGCGCAAAAATTCATCGGTTCGTTCGCGGACTCAGCCGTGGTCATGCCGGAATTGTTCGCTAGGGTTTCTCAAGATTTGAATGCCCATGTCGATGTGTCCGCGCCCATGTTTGGAGGCATAGGTTTTTTCGCCGCGCGCGAGAATGCCAGTTTAACCGTGGCCGGTGGCCTGGGAAATGCCCGCTTCAATTTGGATACAGTCATGGAGGGCACCGGATCCGTGCTGCTCAAAGGCAGCATCCACATGCCGCTCATTTTTGAAATGTCTTGGCGATCCCTTACGTTCGGATACGCCTGCCATCCGGTGCCTTGGCTGGCCGCTGCGTTTCAGGTGCATAAACATTTTTTCAGCGCGCGCACGTCCGGGGACCTGCGACCGGATCTTTCGGGCCGGATGTCGGTAGGCGGAGATGCCGGCAACACTTCCTTTTTGGTCGAATACCCGGACAGCAAAGTTTATGGCGTGGCTAGCGGAGCCTATGCTGGAACGGTTTGGAGTCCGGAGATGGGCCTTGGAGTGGGGCCGGTACGCCTGGTTTCGCGCATGGGTGCGCGCATGTCCGCCAAGGGACACGTAGATGTTACCTATAGCATTCCATTTTTCATCGATCCGGAAACCTTCGAGCCTCGTTTTACCAGCCCGGACTCCTTCCTTGCGGCCGACAACCTGCGGCGGCTACTGGACGGCGAGACCGGAAAAAAATCCATCCATATCCACGAGCGGCTTATTTTAAACTTGCCCCAATCCCATACGCTTTCCGTGGATCTCTGGACCGGGCACATTGCCATGAGCTACACCAAAGTATTCGGCAACGTCTCCATCCATGCCGAGCGGGTGGCTAAACCGGTTGTGGTGGATACCGCCGGCGCGCCCGCGGATAGCTCGGGCACCACAGCGGGTTTTGTGGATCTCGACTTGTTCCCGGACCAAGTGATCTGCCTGAACGGCATCTTTGGATGGTTTCATACCGATATAGGCCTGCACACCTTGAACATCAACTATCGCCGCCAACGCAATCTGCTCTCTGGTCTTTCACCACTGGAGTGGAATGGCGATCCACTGGTTCCCATTTTCACTTTCGGCTTTACATGGGGTTATCCACTTATTTTCTCCACCGACTTTTTTGTGTCCCCGCTTCCGGCGGTACGGTCCGGAGTGAGCTATGCGTTTTAAGCTGGGTGTTGCCTTGAGGCAAAGCTTTTTAATTGCGACCCTACTGGTGGCTTTTCAGATTTCCATTGAGGCCAAGCCTAATCTCATCTTCTTATTAGCCCCGGACGGCGAAGTGGCACCGGACTCCTTGATACGGCTGGGTTTTGCCATCTTTCCGCTAGGCAGCAAAGCGCCGGATTCCTGTCGCATCTACCATTCCGCCAAAGCCTTGGGCGATACTCTACCGGGACACGCCAACCCGTTGACGGCAACAGCATCTATTTCTTCTGATTCCAGTACCCGTATATTGGCCTTTAAACCATCCGACTTGACTGCCACGGGCGTTCCCCAGCTTGGTCTGGGATTCCACTATCTGATGGTGGGATGCCGGGACACCAAGTACGTCTCTTCCGAGTTACCCTTGTGGGTGTCCTCGCGACAATCGGCAACCATCTTAACTCCGCGCGGGGAGGAAACCTCGGCCAGTCCCAACATCACCTGGACACCGGTTCCAGGAGTACCGGCATACCATCTGCTCTTATCCGACCAAGCCCTGAACATCGACCCCGAAAAAGGTTCGGTTTCCGGTGCCAGCGTTATTTGGCAGGCCATCACCACCAAAGCATCAATCCCTTATGGCACTCCGGATCCCTCCGGAAATTTTTCCCAAGTGCCGGCGCCTCCCTTATCCCCCAACGTACCATACAACCTGGTCATCCTCAACAATTACGATGGCCGTAGCGCGCTGGC
>JAYUHW010000369.1:0-3811 GCA_043766615.1 Fibrobacteria bacterium
AGTCCGACACTATCAAACCTTATTTTTTGGCTTACAGGGTCAACGATACGCTCTTCCATAACTTCATGGCCAATCAGGGCGGTATCATCGAGGATAAAAGCGGCTCCACTCGATTCCTCAGTGTGGAAGCCCGAGTGGGCAATAGCAAATTCGACAATACCCATCCCATGCGGGAAAACCTGGATTTCACCAACTGGGATGGTTATCAAAATGTCCGACTGCCGCTTGAGAAGGAAGGTTTGCTGGCCGAGAAGACTTTAAAAATTGCAACGGACTTTGCTTTTCGCGCCGCCAAGGATCAGTTTATCAAAATCAAAGCCAACGTTCGCGTTCGTCCCATCGAAAATGATACTGGGCTAGATTTTGCACCGGCACCGATTGTTAAAAGCCAAGATCATAACAGCACATCCCAACCGACGCGCAAATCCTTAGATACGCTTTACTCTCGCATAAAAATGGCATCCAAGCTGTTTGCAAATCATCCTCATCTTTATTCCAGTCAAATTGAACTCAATTATCGAAATGTCCAGAAACTGCTGGTCAATTCTGATGGCACCGCGCTCCAGCACAATGAGACGCTGGGCAATATCGGCATCTATGTGGAAACCAAAGCAGACGATGGGATGATACTTTGGCTTAGCAAAGATTTCTTTTTCAAGGAAATCCCGGTTGATTTTTCCTTGGATACCCTAAAGACGGCGGTGCAACGCTTATTGGATCGATTGGATTCTTTACGCGTCGCTCCAGTAATGGAAACTTATGTGGGTCCGGTCATTTTGGAAAACCTAGCTGCCGCAGTATTCACCCATGAGGTATTCGGCCACCGTATTGAAGGACATCGGCAAAAGGCAGTGGACGAGGGGCAAACCTTTGTTACCAAATTGAATCAGTCCTTGACGGCTTCTATGATTACGATTCTGGATGATCCCTCGCAGGAGTATGCCGGGTCGGTCCCGCTCAATGGATTCTATAGGTTTGATGATGAAGGTGTACGGGCACAGCGAACCGTACTCCTGGACAAAGGTGTTTTCAAAGACTTTTTATTCAGTCGATCCGTTATTTCGCCTCATGGACTTTCGAATGGCCATGGACGCGGCGTTCTGGGGCTTGTACCCACAGCGCGAATGGGGAATACCATTTTAGAAACGTCCCGTGCCTTACCATTTCAGGCTTTACGCGATAGCTTGCGTGCCATCTTAAAAAAATCTGGCAAACCCTTTGGATTGCTTTTGCATGATATTTCAGGAGGGTTCACTTACACAGGCCGGGATCTGCCCCAATCCTTTCGAGTGGAGCCGCTGTACGTATCCCAAATATTTGCAGATGGAAGACCAGATAGATTGGTACGCGGCGTCGATGCTGTGGGAACGCCGCTGGTCAGCTTGAAACAAATTCTTGCCGCCGGAAACGATCCCGCCGTCTTTAACGGATTTTGTGGTGCCGAGTCCGGATGGATTCCCGTTTCCGCCGTTGCCCCATCCTTACTACTGGAGTCAATGGAATTTGAAAGTAGAGCCAAGGATCAAAATCTTCCGCCTATTCTCCCTCCGCCGGCGGTGCAACCATGATGAGCTTGAACTGTTTAGGTTTATTGCGAGCCCAGATCAAACGTGGGCCGCTGACGCTGGTCATGAGTCTAGTTTTACTGGGAACAAGCCTGGCGCAAAATGCGGACTCGGTTCAATTGCAAGGCTCACCCATAATTCGCACCATGACGCGTGAACTAAAAAGGTCCATGGCGAATCTCAAATTAAAAGGCAGCCCACAGCCCTATTTCATATCCTATTTACTTTGGGACACTCAGTCTTACCATATGCAGGCATCATTGGGTACATGCGAAATGTCTGATCAGGACCGACAACATATTCTAGAAGTGGATTTGCGTGTGGGCGATTACCATCTCGACAACACAAATTTTCAGGGCGGATTGGTTTTTGGACCACAGTTGCGCTTGCCGTTGCCGCAAGATAACGACACAACGCTTTTGGCCTTATCCATGTGGGCTGCCACAGATGCCAGATACAAAGTGGCGATCGAACAGATCGCTCAAAAAAAAGCGTTTCTTACCAATCACAGCATCAAAGACACTTTGCCTGATTTCAGTCGACAACAGGTAAAGCAAAAATATTTTCCCGGAAAATTTCTTTTACCGGATACAGCCAAAGCGATAACACTGGGAAAGGAACTCAGCCTTTATTTAGCCGGATATCCGTGGTTGCTGGAATCGCGTGTTGCTTACCAATATTATTTCACCAACTTCTACTATGTCGATTCTGAGGGTTCTCGATTTATTCAATCCATCCCTGAACACACATTGTTGGTTTCCCTTTTCACGCAGGCGCATGATGGCACCCCCCTCTGGGACTACCTGCGTATTTCCACCCGTGATTTGCTTAATCTTGGAAATGGGAATGTCAGTTTAGCTGCACTTAAAGATTCATTGGCTCCCATGCTCCGTAGACTGCAAACCTTGCGCACTGCGGCCGCTATTCCCAACTACCGGGGTCCTGTTTTGTTTACAGGAACCGCAGCCGGTGAACTGCTTGAAAAAGCCCTGATCAATCCACAGCAAAGACTGCGCGAACCACTAGGCGCCAGCTCAGAACCCAATTTCATGGTCAGTGTATTAGGTCGTAAACTTTTTCCGTCCGATGTTACTGTTCTCGATCAGCCTTCACAGCAGTCGTTTCAAGGCCATTCACTCTATGGCAACTATGCTTTCGATCACCAGGGACAGCCGGCGCAGGACATCGTTCTCATCAAAGATGGACGCGTCAAGGATTTCTACCTAGGCAAAATTCCCGTCAATCATTCCAAGGGTCATGTCAGCAACGGTCATTGGCGTTTTGGCAGGGGTTTTGGAGGAGTTGTATCACTTCAATCCACCAAGGCAGTGGGGGAGACGGAACTAAAATCGCGTATGGCAGCGATGGGCATTGATGAAGGAACCGGGTACGCCTTGGAGGTTTCTAAAATACTGGACGAAGATGCGTTCAAGTTGCTGCGACATCCATTGGCAACCCAATTGCTGACCTCGGATGGGTCCGATTCCCGCGGCTCCTTCGGCCTGGCACCACCTTGTGAACTCGATCAAATCGACTCCAAAACGGGTCAACGAACACCGGTACGCGGCTTGGCTTTTCCGGTTTTGGATTCCAAATCCTTACGCAATATTGTCGGTGTGGGATCAGAACCTTATCTCCATGAACCGCAGGCCTCTTTCTCCATTTTATGCCCATCCCTCCTTTTCAGTTTGCTGGATTTGAAGGGGAGTCGCAGTACACAACCGCATTTGCCGTTAATCCCTTAAATCCATCCAGCCCGCCAATTCAGGACTGATAGCCCATAAACCCGGCTGCGTAAAGTTTTGCCATCGGCTCATTTCATTTTCCAAAATCGTTAGCGCAGAAGGCGCTCGGGCCCAATTTCTGCCCAACGTACTGAGTCCCAAACCTTCTGTGCCGCCATCCAAAATTTCAAGGTCAAAATGCCCTTTTGATTTTAAGCCGGCCAAGGATGCAGCGATGGATACTGCGTCCATCATTCCGCCTAGGGTGTCGATCAATCCGTTTCCAAGGGCTTGGGTTCCGGTAAAAATGCGGCCTTGTCCCAAACTGTCGATGTATGATTTTGATTTGTGTCTACCCGCCGCTACCTTAGCTACAAAATTGAGATAAAACTGATCCATATGCCGTTGTAGGATGTCCACTTCACTCGAGTCCCATACGCGTGACATGGAATTGCCATCGGCATGCGGTGAGGTTTTTACCGTTTCCATATTGAGTCCAAGTTTGGCATAGAGGCCAGAGAG
>JAYUHW010000370.1:0-2496 GCA_043766615.1 Fibrobacteria bacterium
CGGCAACCGATACAGCGATCCCAAATTTGATCCACGATGCCTTCATCGTTCTGGAAAGTGGCGTTGACGGGACAGACTTTGACGCAAGGAGGATTTTCACAATGCATGCAGGGATTGGGCATCATCTGCGCATCGCTTTCCCTGCTGATGGGCAGCATGTTCATCCAATTGATTTGGGTGCCGACTAATTTCGGATCATCTTCCGTGAAGGGGACGTTGTTTTCGATATGGCAAGCCACTACGCAGGAGCCACATCCGGTACACAGGTCCAAATCAATAGCCATGCCCCATTTGGCTTTCTTCCCGGATTTCCCGGTTCCCTTTTTCTGCTTGGGTGCCTTCTTTAATTTTGTAGCCACCTCTTTTTCTTCACTCTTTTTCTTTTCCGAAGCAAGCGCCGTGGTCACCCATCCGGCCAGGGGTAAGGTCGCCAAAAGCTTGAGGAAGCTATCTCGCTTCATGCCGGTGGTGGTCCCGGTGGATTCTGTGATTTTTATTTCTTGGTTTTCCATGTTAGTGCCTTTAGGTCCTTACGCCTTTACGATTCTCACGCGGGATACGCATCCGGGCGTGAGCCCGCTTAAATGATCCGTATGGGCTGCTACGAGCAACTTGACATTGGATCCTTTCCCCTTGGCAAACCGTCCGAATTGGGTGTGCCCCTTTCCCAAAGTCATCAGCACCATGTTATCCGGGGTCTTGTCGCTGAGTAAAGCATAGGCCATGATCTTTCCCAACGGCGATTCGAGCCAAACGCGGTCTGCATGGACAATGCCGAGACGGGCTGCCGCATCGCTATTGATGTTGACCCAAGAAGTCCAATTCTCAACGGCGCGCAAACCCTTTTGCAATCCACCAAGCTGTTTGAGAATGGGTATGTTGGCCCCACTTCCTTCCGAGTAGGTAATGTCTTTATAGGGCATTAGAATAAATGGGAAGTCAACCTCCGCGCCTTCGAAATAGGCCACCTCCGCATGCGGTAGGCAGGTCAATTCCAAATTCGGTTTGCCCATGGCCTTTAGAAATTCATCAGCACTTTGCTGCTTCGCCGATGCAGACCGATTGATTTTACCTTCCGCCAGTTGGGAATAGAATTCGAATTTACCGGATGGTGTTTTAAAGGCTTGTGCCCAGCCATCTACCGGAACGGCTTCACCAGTCCAGTAGCCTATTTTGAAAAGCTTCTTGAGAAAGTCATCCTGGTCCTCGGCCTTTATGGATCCGTTCTTGGCATTGTAAAGGCCCTTTAAACGATCCTCCATAGCCGTTTTGAAATTCTTCCATGGAAAGGCGTCAGCCACCGAACCACCAATTCCATTGGCTATTTTGATCAGGACGTCTCCGGAATGCTTGGTATTGTACAACGGTTCAACGACAGGCTTACGAATGCCGATGGCCGGCTGGAACCCGAAAGGAGGCGGGACGGCATCCTCCCACCGTTCCAGATAGGTATGGTCGGGCAGAATGAGATCAGAGTAAAAAGCGCTTTCATCCAGAAATGGCGAAAAGCTGACTATGAAAGGGATTTTTTCAAAAGCCTTTTTGAACCTATCTGGATCATTCCGTGTAAACAACGGGTTGGAATAGTAGAGAAGCAAGGCCTCGGTCGGGTAGGAATCCGCCTCTAGGACGCCAGTCGGGAAAAGATCCACTGCCGATTTCGCAAAGGGGACACCCATGCAATCATGGCAATCCAGACTGGACCTTTTCAATGCCGCCTCAGCAATGCCGTCCAGTTTGACGACGGGCCAATCGTTAAGGGGGGCTTCCTTTTTGGAAACTAAGCCACCGCTACGCTCAATGTTACCGAGGATTGCGTTCAAGGCCAAGGCGCAGCGGGCTATTTCCAGACCATTGGAAGTGGAAGTGGAACGGGCATCCACGACCACTAAAGACGGCTTGGATTCAGATATCTCATAGGCGAGGTTGCGGATGGTCCGGGCGGAAACTCCTGTTATCACGGAAACTAGTTCGGGTGTGAAGGATTCTAGACTGGCTGCGAATTTTTCGAATCCAAAGGTATGCGCTGTTACAAATTCCTTATCGTAACGGTTTTCCTTAATCAGTTGATACGCAAGTCCTAGGGCGAATGTGTCATATGTACCCGGTTTGATTTGGATCCAGTCATCGGCCACTTTTGCGGATACCGAACAATTCGGTTCTACTTGAACGATTTTGGATCGACGGGTGGGATTCTCGCGCCGAAAATTGGCTGTGGCCCGCGCGAAATGGATTCCATTGCAAGTGGCTTCGAAAATTCCTGAGCCAAGACTTAATATGTATGAGGTGTGGTTCGCATCATATCCGGGAATTTCTGAGGTTCCCATCATCAATTCCATAGCCTGTACCAGGGCGCCGTCATTGGTCGAAAGGGGATCAAAGAAGTTTGGCGTTCCGTATACGGAGCTGAATCTCTCCAGCATATCCCGCATAAATCCCCTTTGCCTTCCGCAGAGCACGGCCAACTTATGCGGTTCCGATTTGATTCTGAGTTCT
>JAYUHW010000371.1:0-6673 GCA_043766615.1 Fibrobacteria bacterium
ATTCTGATGCATAGCCAAACTACTGATATTGAAAGGGCACCACAATTTAAATACGCCATTTGCGCCTTGGCAAAAGAAGCTTATCTCTTGGTGGCAAACAAACCTAAGGTTGCGGCGCGATTATTTAAAGATTTGGTGGAAGATGTTCGAAGGGTTATCTACTACAAGCCACGTCATAAACGCAAATCCTATCCTCGAATCTCTAAAACAGCCCAGAACAAATGGAGGGAAAAGAGAACCAGGGTGGTGCATGTCGCTTAAGTCAACTGCATTGGCCTCACCCCTCCCCCGCATGGTCGCGCCTCTTTTCAATCTGCCCATTCCTGGGGTTCCTCACTCCACTCCAGATCCACTTCTTCCTTAAGCTCCAAAGGAGATGCTTCAACTTTCGGCGGGCCGGTAGGAAAGCCCATGCCAAATAGGATGGTCTCAATCGTTCGTTCTGTCTTGACCAAAGCCATGAGCCGAATCGCGCCTCCGCAATGGGGGCAGACGATTTCACTGCCAAAGGTTCGCCTCAGCAATTCGTTCCACGGAATATATTTCCTACGACCTACTTTCGATTTCGTTTCTATTGCTTCCTGTTTAAGCGCCACGTCCGGAGTGGTTTCCAACCCAGAATTTACCGGTTCGACCTTTGGGCTAGTGGATTCACCACGACGATCAGAAATTTTGGCGGATAATATTGAAGCTCTTGGGGGCGTGCGATGGTTGTATTTAACTCATGGAGATGATGTCGCCGACCATCAATTCTGGCAGAATCGATTTGGTTGCGAACGCATTTTACATTCCGGGGATGTCACAGCGGGAACCCGCGCAATTGAGCGGATACTGCAAGGTGAAAAGGACGTTCGATTGACACAGGACCTTACGATTATACCCGTTCCGGGTCATACTCAAGGCAGCACGGCATTATTGTTTCGGGACACCTATTTATTTACCGGCGACCATCTCGCCTTTTCGAAAAGACGCGGTCACTTGTACGCATTTAAGGACGCATGTTGGCATTCGTGGGCGGAAACCCTGAAATCCATGGAGAAGCTGAGAGCATACTCATTTACATGGATACTACCCGGGCACGGTCGTCGTTATCATGCGGGTCGAGAAAAAATGCAAGTTGAATTAGAAACCTGTATTCGCTGGATGCGTGACTGCTGATGAAGACTGTAAGGTGGAAATAATTTCGGCCATCCACAGCAAGTTGTCCCAGAAAATTCTCGACCTCAGCGGCTATCGGGATTCCATCTATTCAATGAATGGTAAGGAAATTGGAGAATTCGAATACGAGAGTTCCAATAACGGAATCCTGCTGCATTACTTGCAAATTGTTTTTTTGAATAAAGGCAAGGATGTTTCTGTATCCTTTACCGACCGGGCCGACGATTTTCCGCTTAACCAAGAAATCAAAGCTATCAAAAGTTCAATAACCGTGAAATAATCGGGCCGCTTTCATTTATGATGCGCAGCATAAATACTCCGGTGCCTAAAAATTCTTTATTCAACGAAAGCGTAAACGGCCCGAACTTGCGTATGCTTTTCAGGCGAATTCCTTTCACAGAGAAGACCTCAATGGAATGTGCACCGGGTGCGTCCATTTTCAATTCCAATCCGGCCTGATTATAGTGAAGTTCGTATCGGAAAGGCTTGGAAGTGGAACCGTTCAGGATTTGGTTTAAAGGTATTTTTTCTGCCGGTCCAAAATGGTTCAAGGTATAATCAGCATATTTAAAAAAAAGTGTGTCACCGTTGATGGACTTAACAACTGGGTTTACAAAAACCCGAACCACGCGGCCCTCTTCCAGATTCGAAAACGACAGGATCGCCTTTAAATGGTCCGCTGACAATTCCACTCCAGCTAAGAAATGTTTCAATGGAAACAAATTATTGCCTTTTCCAAAACTGCTTGGAGATTTGTAAATATTTTTCCAACTGGTTACCGTATAATTTTCGACCAGCCCAGCAGATGAGTCGACTGGTTCTGTGAACTCAACTTCCATTTTTGTCGGGCCCAAGGATCTGACCGCGAGAATTTCCAGAACAGGTTTATTATTTGGTACCAATCTGCTTAGGCCTGCGTATACGCTACCACGATAGTCCTGATACTTCCATCCACCTCCAACTCCACCAATGCTACCTACGACTAAGGTAGTGCTATCGGGGGCCAGCAACATCCGGAATGCGCCGGCATTGAAGCCGCCGGTAACAAAGGTGAATGCCCCTTGCCAATGTCCGTTAATTTTTTCAAAAAAAACCCGGTCCAATACTCCATTTGTCAAATCAGTAATAAACATTTGACCGGAGTATTTGCCTTTTGGAATTAGGATCCCATCACCCAAGGAGTTGGTTATTTCATCATGGGCACCCCAGACTGTAGGTGGAATAACTTCCTGATCCGGCTTTCTGGCTGGGAAGGTGGGGCCACCGTATCCATACCATAACCCCTTTTCCATACAGACCAACTTATCGGAGGCTACCCAGTCTCCATCATTGTCCGTTGTACAAATTGTACCTTCCGGTCCTAGTATCGTCCCTCCAGTAGAACGCAATCCATACGCCATATACTCGTGGGTTTTTGTAATCGGATCATACTGTACCCAAGCACCATGCTTTAAGGGTTCCGGATCAACGACTGAACCATATGCATTAATGGCTGCTATTGTCCAGTTAAACTTGCCTTGAGCGTAAACCAATCCCATGGAATACCATTGGAAAAAATCCAATACCCCTACTGGATTCGCTTTGTCATATTCGATGCCATACTTCCAACCTGTCCCATCGGTGGTAAACCGAGCGAGCCGATCTTTCTCCAATACATAGATGACGCCGTCAACAACTGTTACTCCTAATGGATCGCGCAATGATGTGGACAAGGGTTCCACCGAGACTTCGGATCCGGTCGTGGCGCTCAAGACACCGGATAGAATGAATGCCTTTCCGTTTCGAATTGTATCCGAAGCCCCGGAACTCCATGTTGTCGTGACCATTCGGCCATCGGGAAGCAAAGCGATGCCGCCTATCGGGTTTTTGTCGGGCTGATCGGCAACCCATTCTTTAGGCAAAATATCGTACATATCAAAGCCGGGATGAATCAAATGTGAGAACGCGAACTGTCCGGAAAAAGCGTTTGGTGCAGCAAAGTGCAAACAAATCGCTATCGATAGGCCTAGTGATCTCTGAAACGAAAAATATTCCATGTACTTCTTGAAATGTATCAATAAAGTCTCTAGTCAGGAATTCGATACCGTCATGACTCAACTACTTCCGAATAAATCCAAACTTTTTAAAATATTCCCGTTTCGAGTTTTTCACGATGATCAGCTCCCCGGCGGAATTCTTGGTTATCTGATCGCCTTGCGCTGTAATTAGCACTCTCATCACATACGCACCGGTGCCTAATAGTTGGCCGTTACTCGCCAAAGGCGGGAGCTTCAATTGTATCGCAGCCGAGTCTCCGGATTTCGCCATGGTATTCCAAGTCGCTAAGGTAATTTCACCACGTCCCATCGCTACGGACTGACCGATGTTGTCGTAAACATGCACGGAATAGGTAATGGGGGATTTTATAGAGAGAATCCAGGTGGGAATGTTGGCGTTGGGCCAGAAGACTTGCGTGCCATTGCAATTGGAGAGGCAGGTATTTTTGCCATCCACTATAACGACAGGATTTTCCAATTTAACCGGAGTGATGACTTCTCCCTGAGTGATGGGATCTTTGATAGTAAAAACTACATCGCTATTTATGACTGGGGTGATTCTTCCAGGTAATATGTAGGTTACTGTTTCGCGTCCATCACGGGGATGGCTCCAAGTAAAAGTCAGCGCACCGTTTTTGTCCACTTCCAGGGTTCCATTACCCAAGGTAGGCGTTGCGTCAATGGGGTTGTATTTGAAATCTCCCGTCTGAGTTGCAAAACCTAAGGGGCTGGTGGGAGTGCCCAGAGTTATATTTTCCTTGTCACCGTTTCCCGATATGCCCGCTACTGTAACATTCCGCAATTCGGAAGTCGAACGTGTCAGCTTCAAAGTGTAACCCGTTCCACCAGGAGCATAAATTTCCGGTGCCAAGCCTGCAGGGTCCACGGCCGTTAGAGTGGGCATATCCCAGCAGGTATAATTTCCGCCGGTGGCAGATATTTCGGCACTGGATACATTTATGGTGAATGAGTAGTTCACAGGCGTGTTATCCGGTTTTATCACGTTGATCTGGATGTTATTGGCGCCAGTATTGAGTCCAATAATGCTGTCGAGTGTCACGCCTTGGCTACCATCTGCGTTTACGACGATTGGTCCACTGCTATGGCTGGTTTGGGGAGGTGTTAGGGAGGAATTTACGACTGTCACGGATTTGGGGACTGAAGTGGCCGTAATCGATTTGACAATCGAGTTCATAACATCCTGGATAGCAGTTACATTCCGTGGATTGACACGCGTAAAGGTGCCTCCGGTTTTATCTGAAAGCTGCTTTAATTTCAAAGTATCGGGTACGGCCGCATCACCCAGGTAAATACTATAAACCGGTGGAAGCCCTGATATGTTCAAGTAGGAATTGGTCCCAGTTGTGTCTGTGGGCGCTCCATCCGAAATGAAAATAATCGCCTGCCTTTGGGTTTTGATTATGGCAGGATCCGTCAACCAATCCTTTGCCTGTTGCAAAGGAGGTCCGTAGTATGTTCCTCCAGAGGAATCGAGGACAATGCTATTCTTGACCAGTGTGGCATTAGACGCCAGGCTTAATTGAAGCGGTGATCGCAGATGTGCGGTTTTATCTGTGAACGATACGGCACCGGCAGTGGAGGTAGGCGAATTGGCTACTAAAAAGTCGATAGCCTTTTGAATGACCTGACCACGGGCATAATATGGATCACCAGATATAGTATTACAACCAGCACTCGCCAATTTTGAAATGGTTCGCGTTCCAATCAATGTTTGATAAATCATCGGGCCTGTTACGTTAATATTACAAGCAGTACTGGTTCCATTCTGATAATAGAAAACCGTATCGTTGAGCGCTGCGTCGACATAGGCAACCTTCGAAGCCATACTCCCGCTATTGTCATAGATAAAAACAATGTCTGCATTTCCTGCACCCGCCTGCGTAAACACCCCGGAGCAAAAGGATATTCCATCTGCACTGATTCTGGTCACGTTTTTAGGGACGTTCACGGTGGTGCCTTGTATGGCGGCGAAATCGATGCACTTATTATAAGTCGCTTCCCCTGATGATTTTGGACCATGCCAATCGCAACGCTTGGGAGCCGCTTGGATTGGAGTTGACAGCAAAGAAGCAAACAGGAATACTCCCACCGCCGCAAAATATTTGCCCCGACTCGAGCTGGAGACCACATTCAATTGCCGGGATGGATGGGATTCAATCATGGTACCGTCCTTACTTTTTCAGTTGCCAAACAGTGTCTTTTTGTCACGGGTTCGCGACAAAAGCATACTTCAGCGGACAAGGGAATATAATGCAATGGCCCTATCGACTACACCCCTTATTTGAGTTGAATTCCGAGTCTTTTTTAACCGGTTTGCTCAAAAGAGCTCACTCCTTTGCAGCGCCCCGTTAGAATCGAAACTTATTCTCCCGGTATATTCTACCCATTTTGGGTGGGCAATTAAACTGATATTTTTGTGGGGCTTAGGGGGAAGATTGGGCCAAACGACCGGCTAACCGGAGCAATTCTGTTTCTGCGCGTTTGCATTCAAAACGGGCCGTTATCAGCCGTGTTTCCGCTGCCACAAATTTCTCTTGCGCCGTGCGCAGCTCTAGCGAGGCGATGGTCCCTAAACGCAGGCGTTCCATTGAGATGGCAACATTCTCGCGAGCCAAACTCAAATTGGCCTCTTCCAACGCTAAGACTTCCAAATTGGCTTTATGCGTGGCTTGATATTGGGACAAGTGAGATTCTAATTTAGACTTGGCTTCAACATAGGAAATGTTGGCTTTTCGCTCCGTAGCTCGCGCGTTACGATAATCGTCGGGTAGCACAAATCCATCGAAGACGTTCCATTTTATATTGACGCCATAATTCCATCCCAAGGCTTCATTGGATCGGATGAAGCCTGCCTCGGATTCCGTCAGTCCATAGTTGTAACCAAGACTCACTCCGAGTTGTGGAAAAAGATGACCTCGATATTCACGATACGCAGCTGAGGCCAAATTGCGAATTTGCGCCGCCTGCCTTAAATCGGGACTAGCTTCCAAAGCCACCGAATGCAGTTCCGTAAAGGCGGGAATTGGGTTCAAGGGTATGGAATCTTCAACCGTATAAGAGCCCGTATCGCTCCTGGCTATAATTGAATTCAGGAGCGTTTTAGCATTGATGCATGCTGCTTCCTGTTTGATCCTGGCGGAAAGATCTTCGTTGAGATCGATCTTGGCCTGCAGCAGTTCCAATTTGGACAAAGACCCAAAACCGTATTTGCCTTCAGTGATTTTAACTCGGTCTCTGGAAAAGGAAACCGACGAGTCGAGAGCCGCGAGAATCATTTTTTGTCGGACCAAATCCACGTATGCGACGGTCACCTCGGCCGCAATATCCTGTCGCATCTGAGATCGCCGTTCACTGGCCACATTCGACTGGGCAATCAACCTGTCATGGGCAGCCAGAGAAGCCATACCTTCAAATACTGTCCAGGTCCCGAGAATCCCTGCTGTAGTACTGGTTGATTT
>JAYUHW010000372.1:0-2212 GCA_043766615.1 Fibrobacteria bacterium
ACGCAGACATTTTTCGCTACAGTCAAAACTCAGCAGGGAATACTCTCCGTTCCGCAGCTTACTTTACATGGCCGAGGTGGCGACGTACATGGCCATTTAGAATACGCCGTCCAGACCAAACGCTGGGTAGCTGGATTGAATGGACAAAGTCTAGTCGCACAACTCGGATCGGGTAACAAAGTGCAGCTCCGAGATTTTCAAATCGACATGCAGGCGGATTCTGCCCTGTTGAACGTTCAAGCAGCACTCGGTGGGGGTTCGCTCGAGCAAATTAAATCGCCCCTTCGGGCTGTAGGTGATTTTTCCCGCATTGCCGTTCTGTATCGTCAACCATTGGGAAAGCCATCGGTTTCGCAATCCGGAATTCCGCAAATTCCTTTCCTTCGAGTGTCGGCCATACTGGATAGTTCGGTCGTCCGCTATCGTTTACGCACCTTGGAGTCCTTGCAAAACCTTTTTAAAAAATCTCCAACCGGGCATCCCACGGCACATAGAGCAAAACCGATGCAAGTGGAAATTAATTTGGAAACGGCCGGCACAGGGAACTCGGTTGAAACCGGATTGCTTCGGGCGTCTTATGTTGGCAATATTTCCATGGTTGGGACCTATCCCTATGCTTTATTGCGCGGTCGTATCACAGCGCGTGAGGGGTCCCTTGGAACCAAAAAGCAGGCTTATCGAATTCGTAGGTTTGAAGTGAAGTGGTTGAATGCTCCGCTTGAAGAGGGAAAGGTGGATTTGGACAGCGAAAAAAAGTTGGCGCGCTCATGCGATGCCGCTTCTGCTGATTCTTGCTCTGTCCTTATGCGTCTAAACGGAACCTTGAACGACCTGCAATTTTCCTACGATAGCGACTGTCAAGGAAATTATGGCGATGGCATTCAGATGGCGGCTTTGATTTTTTCCGTGCGACGTGGATGCTATTCACCCGGAATAGCCGGTGATGGAAGTGGGCGGAGTTATAAAGAAAAAACTTTGACTTTGCTAGAGACGCCTTTGAGTGATTACCTCTCCGAATTCGCGGAAAAAATTTCCGGTAAGTGGATAGCGAGCGCGAACGTTACTGGGTTAGGTGTTCTAGTTCAGGACAAGGGGCAGAATAATAACGATGCCAATTCGGCTTCAGCTGCAAGCGGGAATAACAATGGGAATAGCAATGGAAATGCTCAAGAAGCTATTGCGCTCGAGGTGCTCAGCAAGGAGTTCTGGCGCATGCGCCTTCGTGCCAAGTCGGCCTATAAGCCCGAGCTTACAGAAAATGTCAGTCCATGGGCCTATTTGTTGGGTTTGGAATGGCGGCCGCCCCTATATCAATTCATCGAAAATCCTATTTGGAAGCAAAGGGTAAAAAATAACGTAAACGTGGCGGCTTCGGTCTTCACGGATCCCGATCGCACCCAAGCCGGTCAGGATAAAATTCTGCAGAGGATGGGGATCAATTACAACTATGATTTCTGGGGTTATTGGTGGTCGAAGCCACCATCGGAGGATTCGTTACGCGGCAAGCCCCATCGCAGAACTGTGGCGCCGAAGGATTCGACACAATGATCTTTCGAGGCAAAAAACTTTGGTCGATTTTGGTCCTTATGGGCATGGCCCATGCGGGCTTGGATATTCGCCTAAGTGGAAACTCTTTTTTACCCTCGCATAAAATTCTGGAAGTCCTTTCCGCGGATCCGGAAGAATGGAGTGAGGATGGGCTTAGGACTTGGCGCGAAGATGCGGAGTTTCGTGTGTCCGATTTGTATCGGTCAAGCGGGTTTTTTGATTTGCAAATTAAAATCGTGCTGCGCAATAAATCAGAGAATCCCAAGGATGTAGAAGCGAATCTTGCTATAGTCGAAGGCTCTCGCTACCTGTTTGATAGCGTGCACATTGTTATAGCTGATACATTTGGTCTTGCCGACTCCTTGAATGGGCGTAAAGCCCTTCCCTCTCTTGGCCCGCAAATTGAACTGGAGGAATTGGAAGCCCATGCCGGATTGCCTTACCATGAGGATGCCATGCTCAAGGATAGACGTTACCTGCTCCGCCGATACGGCGATGCAGGCTTTGTTCGCGCGGAGGTGAATGACAAGGTGGAAATCCGCGCTGCAACCAAAACCGTTGGCGTGGATTACTGGGTGAATCCGGCCTACCCGGTCGTTTTCGATACCTTGGTCTTGCGTAACACGCGAGCGCCCCCAGCCGACACGGCCGCCGGAATTACCCG
>JAYUHW010000373.1:0-1595 GCA_043766615.1 Fibrobacteria bacterium
TTTCTCCTTCCGCTATTCCGGACAGCACCTCTACATAATTTCCTGCCACCTGTCCGAGTTCCACTTCACGCGGTTCAAAGTATCCGTCTCCGGTTGAGAGGACGGCGATGTTACGGCGACCGGACCTAATGATGGCTTGATCCGGAACAGCAATGACATTGCGAAGCGATGGGGAGAGGATGCGAACCGTAGCGAACATCTCTGGTTTCAAATCAAGGGCCGGCGTATTTACAATTTCGATCCGCACTTCTGCCGTTTTGCTTACCGGGTCGAGCACGGGTGAAATAAAGGTCACTTTGCCTTTAAAGGGTTTGCCTTGGCCATAACTGAGCTGGACCTCGGCCATAGATCCCAGCTTGGCCGTGGCTACATCCCTCTGATAAATACTGGCTACCACCCAAACGCGCGACAGGTCTGCAATGCGATAGAGCACCATGCCTGCCATGATGTTTTGGCCCTCCACCACCATTTTTTCCAAGACCACTCCCGTGGCTGGAGAAAGAATGGAAAGCGTATTGCGTGCCTTGTCTTGCTTTTCCAAAGCCTGTATTTCATTTTCAGAAATACCCCAGTTGAGTAGTCGCCGCCGTGAGCTTTCCACCAAATCATTGGATCCGGTTCCCGGATTTCCAACTGTCGATTTGGAATAGTGCAAGGCTGTCAAATACTCTTCTTGCGCACTCACCAAATCCGGGCTGTAAAGTTCAAGTAAGCTCTGGCCCTTTTTGACCAGCGCCCCGGTAGTGTTCACTTTCAATTTTTCAACATAGCCCATGACGCGGGCGTTTACGATAAAAAGGCGGCTTTCATCTACCTGCACCTTGCCGCTGCTGCGGATTTCGGTTTGCAAATCCCGACGGGTAACCAATTCGGTTTTAACCCCCATGTTCTGTACCGTGTTTGGATCGATATGCACGCCATTGATTGGCTTCCCACTATTGTCCGCTTGCCCGGAACCGCCTTTTTCGCCTGTCTGGATTATAGGCACAAGTTTCATGCCACAAATGGGGCAGTTGCCGGGTTTGTCTGATATGTAATTGGGGTGCATGGCGCAGTGATACATGGTTTTGACTTCAATCGTTTCATGCCGTTCCGCCGTAGTTGGGGATTTCAGCGCATGAGTGTTCCAAAACCATCCGCCCACAAAGAGCGCTGTAGCCAGTATTGCAGCCAGGGTCCATTTTATTGTGGTATTCATTTTCCATCTCCTAGGGAAAGTGCATTGGAAATGTCTTCCAGGTTCAGGCCAACGGCTTCTTCCAATTCCGCTTGGCTGAGCATGAGTTGCATAAGTGACATTTGTGAATTTTCTTTGGCCATGAGGCGCATGCGAAAGGCATCGATAAGTCCCATAAACTCGCCTTTACCGCCCTGATAGGCGGCAAGATTGGACTCCAATGCTTGCTGGGCTTGAGGTAACAGAATGTCTCTAGACAGGCGTAATAATTCCCTGGTACTGGCCGCTTTCAACAGGGCGCCTTGAGCGCGAGCATACACCATATTTTCCGCATCGGAATAATCCATTTTTGCTTGCTCCAGGTTTGCGGCGCTCTGTGCATCCAGTGCCCGGTATTTTGGAAGCGACCAGAGCGCAA
>JAYUHW010000374.1:0-2377 GCA_043766615.1 Fibrobacteria bacterium
GCAGCTTGGTTGGGGCCTAGAATTGCTAGTGGCTGCTTTTGGGTATTTTGATCAAATCCAAAAATAACCGATTCATCGGCATTGGAAATAAAGGATCGCCCCGAAGAATTCAGGCCGGCAGCTTGCCAAATGGTGAACTTGCCCATTGCACCCGTTTCCATAAACGGATCATCCGCACGGGCGTAGGATTCATTGGTTGGGCATAGTAGGTTCAAGCTGTATTGGTTATCAAAATAATTTGAAGGCGTTCCTAAAAAAACTCCGGCAGCAAGAACATTACCACCTGATTTTCGCGCGACATCCCCACGAAATCGAATGACCGGATTAGCCGGTGAGGCGTCAATTTGAGAAACAAATCGGAGAATGCGATTATTTCTAAAGTATCCGCTCTGACGCGTATCGACATCGATGCCATTCCAGGAAATGTCGGTGAAAATGTTTTCTTCTACCATGGCATTTGTAACTGTAATGTGACCGTAGGTTATCCGTCGAAACAAGTTATGCCGCGTAATTGCTGTAGCGCTGGGTGGAAAATTTATGGATGCGTGGACTGAGCTGATGACCGCATTTTCCGTGCCCGGTTCGACAGTTAGATTCGGAAGGGTTGTTGCAATACCATAAATGCGATAGTTGCTTTTGAGAACCAGTGAGGAAAGCGAATTTCCCTTTTGGTAATCACCGGGTTCCAATCGGATAACCTTGTGCAGGTCCAGTAATGTTTGCAATTGCGTCTTCTGCGCAATGGGAACTAAAAAAGCATCCTGTGGATAAAAACAGTCAAAGCGAACTTGTGTTTGCGCAGAAGGGGTTGTGACTGCAAACAACCATGGCGCAATGAATACTCTGAAAATAAAGGATTCGGTTTTATTGTTCATGCATTTAATCTATCCTCATTAATCAATTCGCAACGGACCAAAATTTCAAAACCCCATCAATAACAACGCAAAAAACTCCGTTTTTTCGGATTTTGCGGAAATAGCCTAAGCCGCCAACAATGCTAAGTTCCAAAGGTTCACCAAAGGAGCGAGCAAATATGAAATATAACGGCATACTTATCCGGACCTTTTCGATATTAACCCTTTTAGCCCTTTCCCACATTTTCGCAAATACCAACACTGTAGGTGGAATCATTGCCACCAAACAAAATTTTACGGTAATCCCGAATTATTCCTTTGACTGCAAACTGCTGCGCCCATTGACGGAACTCGCCACTATTGAAATCGATAATAATATCTCCACCTTTGAATTGGTTTTGGATTTTTCCGAGCTGGAAGGTTCAGCCAATCAAATTGTCGATGTCCGACTACAGGAAGTAAGCGGATGTTTAGGTCTGGGCCTAATTCCGCCGGAAGCAAGTCCTCTCATTCATGAAGTTGGAACTGGGCGTTTTATTTGGAAACCAGGCAACCAGCAGTCACCGACACAAGGGTATCAGGTGCGTGTGCTGGTTACATTTAAGGAAACACAGACAACGCCACCGCAACTGACCGTCAGCATGCCCATTTACTTATAGATCTGTTTAAATCGGAATTAACGCGTCAATTACAGCTATTTTACATAGAAGGAAAACATCATCATGTCTTCAGCATGTTCGGAAATATGACAATGCGCCATCCATCCACCGGGATTGCTGGCATCCAGGAGAATATCCGTAACTTCCCGCATACCCACCAAATAGGTATCCTTCCACGCCATGTTTAAATTGGGTTTGCCGTTTACGGCCACCACTAAAAACCGTTGTCCATGAAAATGAATCGGGTGCGGCATTAAGTGAAAAGAATTGGGATCATTTTGAATCCGGATTTTCACTTTTTCACCTCGATTAAAGTTCCAGAGTATTTCATGGTTTTCCAATTTTGTAACAGTGTCACGAATAATCCATTGTGCGGTTTGGGTTGTTGAGGCCGCATTCATCGGCAACATATTGTCCATCCATTCAATGCCTTTTGCCTCTGTGCTGATTGGCTCCCCTTGGGTTGCGGATACTTTCATTCCTATCATCTTTCCACTCTTTCCAGTCAAGAGCAGAAATTTCGTAGGTGGAATCAAAGGACTGCATAATGAACGCACGGAATCGATACTCTTTATAGTCTGTAAACTGCTGTCTTCGGCTAAAAATGTAGCGCCAAAAGGCGTGTCGACGGAATCCGGCAATACCGTGATGTGACCCAAAACAACAAGTGAGTCTTTGTTATAGACTGTTTTCAACATATGATGGGTAAGCGATACCGTGCCTGCTTTATCGAAGTAGCCTTCAAAAATCTTCCGCTCACCCGGAGCAATAATGGTTTCCGCATCTTTGTCAAAATATTCGTATTGACCATTATCGGATCCAACGACTTTGATTTTTCTGACAATATTTCCTGAGTCTGTCAAG
>JAYUHW010000375.1:0-11883 GCA_043766615.1 Fibrobacteria bacterium
AGTGGAGAATTTTCAGGGTGCGTTCAATGCCGAGCATGATGGAAAATTAGAGGTCGACGGGAGCATGGGACGCGAGAGCTGGGGCGCGGTTTTCCATATTCTGGAAGAGCAGTTGGGCCTATTAGTGGAAGCGAAAGGACGGGATTCGAAAAAGCTGAAGATGCATTATGCTTCACAGGGCAGCGGCATCGTGGCCTGCGGGGAGAAGTACCCGGTGGACGCCAAGGAGAAGGACGGGTTTAAGTCGCAGAAGAATCGGCGGGTTGAAATTGCTTTTGTGAATACGGCGCGGGGCGTGCCGAAGACGCGGGACCAGATTCGGTTGGTGCCTTTGGTTACAAAGGAAAATAAGGTAGTACAGAAAATAAAGCGGAGTATTACTGTTCGATGTCAGCATATTGAAGAAGGCAAAGAAAGACGTGCGAGAGTTGGACAATGTTTGGAAGTTGTACCTAAGCTGATGTCCGGCGATACTCTAAGTGCTGAGGGTGCGGGAACAGATGCAAGTCAAATCATTTGGCGCTTAGGGGAGAAAGAGGAGAAAGGTATTCGTGGTCAGGTTGCAACTATCGTTGCGCCTTCAATTGCTAATCCAGTTAAAATTGTGCCAAAGTTTTCCGATCTGGTGCACTTAATTAAAGGTGAATTTAAAGACATAGAAGGTTGTCATCCGAGAGAAGAATATCTTATTGCCCAGTATCCGGATTTGGAAGAGAAAAGAATTCTCGTCAAGATATATCCGCACGCTAAGATTTCGCAAAAATTCTTTGAAGGGGATAAGAATAATAAATGGGAGGCAGCGAGCGCAGCTGCTGAGCGCATTACAGAGAGTATTCAGAATGCATGTCAATATGTAGATAGCAGTATCAAATTAAAATTTGAAAAGTGGAAATTCAATGCCGAAATTACTGGGGAATTTAAAGAGGAAAAAAATAGTCCGCAGGCATTCTATCAATTGACGGGAACTATGGGACTCAATCCATTAATAGGCGCAAACTTAAAGGTACCCTTTCGGCTGCCCTTTGACCGAGTGCCAAATTGGGTTCATAAATATATTTATGACATTTATCCAGCATTATCCATCAAAGGCTCAATTGTTCTTAACGCCTCCATGCAACGCGAAACATTAGAACATATTACTGTTTCGGGTAAACTTGAAGGCGCACTTGGAGTTGGTGTTAGCCTAAACGTGAATATATTCGGAGGCAAACTTATTGATGCTAAGCTTGAATGTACTTCTGGAATTTCAATTTCTGGATCAATTAAAAACTTTCATAAAGAACTTTCAGGGAAAGATCAACAAAACTCAACAGCGCTCTTGGCTTTACCGGGCCTAGTTGAATTTAAGGGTATCATTGGCCAAATGATAATTACGACCTGCTCAGGAAAAATTGAATTGGGGAGTGAAAAAGTGGAATTGATTAAAAAACAGCCGATATGGAAAGGTCAAATCTTTTGGCCTAGCCAAGATGAAAAGGGGTAAGTGATGTCAATTCAACAAGACATTGCCACAGGGGTATTTTGTATTCTAGTGGGCATAGGGATAGGGTATGTAATCAGCATAGCCGCTCCTGATATAAAGGAAGCTTGGATAGGATATTCGAATAAGGCCACATATCTACCTGTTAAGGCCGTTGTCGAGAAAATATCATACATAGTTACCGTTGATAGGAGTTCTGACTATGAGCACCCAAGAGTTGATTACATGGCGCGCCTTAAAATTAGATACCTAGTAGGGGGAAAGGACTTTTGGGTAAGTTGCCCCTTGAATCATTTTCAAAAGACGCCAAACCCGAATATTGAAAACCAATCAATTGATGATTTAATTAAACAGACTAGCGCATTTTCACCGGGTCAACCTATCACTGCATTAAGATCAGAGTTAAGTAAGAGTTCTGCCCTTTCTCTCTTCAGTATGAATTATGGCCTGGGAATAAAAAAGATTATTGACATCAAATACAATCCAATCGATCCAAGATTAACTGACATAGACTTTTCTACTTATTCCATTAAGTCAATTGCTGCTTTAGCTTCTCTGGTTTCAATTTTTACCCTTATAATATTTTTTGCCGGATATTATAAAATTAGGGCATATGGTTTAACTGCTATTATCGCCTTATATTCATTTATTGTAATTTCGATGTATGGCGGGCTTGCACTGGGCAATAAAAAAATGGCAGAAAGAAGTCACACTGGCATTAACCTTTCAACTCAGGACAATCCAGATCCAGACGAAATAGTTTTCCACAATGGCATGACCATGCCGGAATTTCCTTAGGACACTGCATGCAGCACAAACATTTTGTCTTCTCTTTCTCGAATCGGGATTTGGCTTGCACAGCCTATCTAAACGGAATACCATTTTTTACTGACAATGTTCGAAATCAAATGGATCCTGTTTTGCGGCTAAACCGATTCATTACCCCAGGGAAAAATAAATTGGAACTGGTTCTCACTGTTCCACCTAGTGAAATGATTTTACCTGAAGAAAACGTTTCCTTCACTGGTAAAGTCGAATGCATGGAAGGCGATTCGCAAAGTCATACAATCATTGAACTGGTAAAAATAGATTGGACTTATGAGAATATTATGGATTTCCCCATCCATTTAAGTTTTACTTTTGATGCCGGTTTGGCATACGGCCCTAGGGTTTGGGAACAGGCTGAACCCATTACAGAATCCAATTTAGATCGCCAGCAGTTGATACAATATATTCAGAGAGTCAGGGAAGCGTTAGAATCAAAGACGTTTTCTGTTCTTGAGCCCTTTTTAAACATAAAGCACGTCGAACTTTCTAATGCATTCGGCTTTCCCATTGATGAAATCAAGAATGACGATAAACGTGTTTTTGAAGAAATGTTCGCGGATCCTGATTGGGGTATTCCTGAATTTGATACGAACAATCTTGTGTTTGATTTCTGGGCTGAAAACCGTATCCTTTCCGTGCTGCGACCCAATGGAAAAGAAGTACTCCGTACCGCAAAATTAAGCTCATTGGATATCTTCTACAGTTTACCCCTTCACATTTCAAGGATTGATAATAGTTGGTGCATAGTTGCTTAGCGAGGCAACCAAGTCGCTGAAGCAGTAGCCCTTTAAATGCTTTGTTACGCTATGTTATTTCACCAAGCTGGCCAGTAGGGCCCCAGCTTGCATCAGTATCCCACTTTCAGCATCGGAAAACTCATAGGGAATAGGTTTAGCCACACCTAGCGTTCCGTGCAATTGTCCATCTAAAAGCATGGGAACCGTGATGGATCCTTCCATTTTGGTTTCTTTGGCGCCGGGTTTAGCCACTCCAGAGGTATCGGTTTGCAAATTGCAGACTTGTACCGGCTGCTTCCGTTCCGCAGCAATGCCCGCCATGCCTTTTCCTATGGGAATGGCCTTGACTTTGTCGAGTATGAAATCTGGTATGCCACGACGAGCCCGGATAAGGAGTAAATTGGAAGTCGTATCCAGAATATGGATGGTACCCACCGGGCACTGAAACGCGGCTAGAATTTTTACTAATGCGGCGTCCATGGCTTGATCCACATCGGAAAGCTGATCAAAAGCCTGGCGGATTTCGTTTAACACTGTATCGTTGGAAATGGTGTTGGACATGTTCTCATCCTTTTCAATCAATGGTGCTGGGGCCTTGGGAACTTGCGGCTGATTTGAATCTAAGAAAATATAGTCTGAATGGACCGTTTTCGCCTCCGGCTAACTTGGGAAACATTGTCACGGCCTTGCCTCCGATTGAGTATGTATGCCAGCAACGCAATTTTGTTGCACTTGTTTATCTGCCAAGTTTATATTGGGAGAGAACCAATTTATTTTTCAGCGTTCCAGCGTGTGAAAATTGGTATCCTTACCAGTGTAATTTGAGAGAGGTTCCATGACCAAAAATTTAAAATTGCAGGCTTGGGTTTCCGAAATAGCGGCGCTTTGCCAACCCGATTCCATATTGTGGTGCGATGGATCTCAAGAGGAATACGACAGGTTGTGCGATGGGCTGGTACAAAGCGGTACCTTTACCAGACTGAATCCGGTTAAACGGCCTGGCAGTTTTTATAGCCGCTCACATCCGGACGATGTCGCCCGTTCTGAAGAGCGTACTTTCATTTGTTCTAACCGTAAGGACGATGCAGGTCCAACCAATAATTGGCGCGAGCCGGGTGAAATGAAGGCGTTCCTCACCGGACTGTTTAAGGGCTGTATGCGTGGCCGGACGTTGTATGTCGTTCCATTCAGCATGGGTCCGCTGGGTTCGGATATCGCACGGATTGGTGTGCAGATTACGGATTCCGCCTATGTCGTCTGCAATATGCGTATCATGACGCGGATGGGTACGCGCGCCTTGCAAGTGCTTGGCAATGGAGAATTTGTAAAGTGCCTGCATTCCGTTGGGCAACCCATTTTGCCGGGGCAGCCGGATGTGGCCTGGCCTTGCAATCCTGCACAAAAGCATATCGTCCACTTTCCTGAGGATCGTTCCATCTGGTCTTTTGGCAGTGGTTATGGCGGCAATGCACTGCTGGGTAAGAAATGCTTCGCCCTGCGTATTGCATCTGTTCTGGGCCGTGATGAAGGCTGGCTTGCTGAACATATGCTCATCCTGGGTGTCGAATCTCCAGAGGGTGTAAAATCCTATGTGGCGGCAGCCTTTCCCAGCCAATGTGGTAAAACCAATTTCGCCATGCTCGTTCCGCCCAGCAGCCTCAAAGGCTGGAAGACAACAACTGTAGGGGATGATATTGCCTGGATCAAGCCTGGTCCGGATGGCCGCTTACGGGCGATTAATCCTGAAGCTGGTTTTTTTGGTGTCGCTCCCGGAACGTCCATGGAGTCCAATCCCAATGCTATGCTCAGCCTAGCCTCCAATACCATATTCACCAACGTGGCTTTAACTGCCGACGGTGATGTGTGGTGGGAAGGCATGGGTCCCGTACCTGCGGGAGACATTCGAGATTGGCGTGGCAATGTTTGGAAGCCGGGATGCGATACTCCTGCAGCGCATCCCAACTCCCGATTTACTTCACCGGCCTCCCAATGTCCTTGCATTGATTCCGCCTGGGAAGATCCGCAAGGGGTACCCTTGAGCGCCATTATTTTTGGTGGTCGAAGGGCAACCAATGTACCGCTTTTGATTCAAGCTTTTAATTGGATTCATGGCGTATACTTGGGCGCCACGCTGGGCTCGGAGACAACTGCCGCGGCGGAGGGCAAGGTCGGAAGAGTCCGACGCGATCCTATGGCCATGTTGCCGTTTTGTGGCTACAACATGGGCGAGTACTTTGCGCATTGGCTCAAGATGCGCAAACTTATTCGCAATCCACCATTGGTATTTCATGTGAACTGGTTTCGTAAAAGTGCGGAAGGTGCATTCATGTGGCCAGGTTTTGGCGAGAACATGCGTGTGCTGAAATGGATCGTGGAGCGTTGCAGGGGCCAACGGGCTGCGGCGGAAACGCCTTTGGGCTGGATGCCATTGGCCGAGGATTTCGATTTTACCGGGTTGCCCAACTTTAGCCAGAAAAATTTTGCCGATTTGCAAGCCATCGATATTGAGGCGTGGAAGCGGGAGGTTATCTCTCAAGATGAATTGTTCGTTCAGCTTTACGAGCATCTCCCTAAGGAAATGATTTTCCAGCGGGAGCTTTTGATTTCAAGGTTATAGAGTTAGCTTCGGATCAGCCATTTTTCGCCATTCCATAGTTTCCCGACCTTTTTGAGCATCAGGATGGCGAGCGTGCATTCTTCCCAGCTTTTAAAGTTTTCAAAATAGCCGGTGGGTGTACCTGCCGGTGGATTTGCCAGTCCAGAGCGGACGGCCTCCAAGGAGGAGGTAAAGTCACCAAATAAATCCATCAACTGATGCAATTGTGGAAGCCAAACTTGGGCATTATCTTGGGGAATATTTCCAGAATGTTCATCGACCATGGAGACCAGTCCCGCTGGTGTAAAGGCCGAAGAAAAAATCACGAAATCACCGGATTGAAAAATCTTGTCCTTGAGGCGGGCGACTTGCATTTCCTCGGCAGCGGAGGCCATTTTGATGTACTGTTTTGTAAACGGGTGCGCCATTTTTATCCCCTAACCTCCCAATTCTAACATGGGGCGGGAGCGAATTAAAGGGACTTTTCTGCTTCCAATGCGTCCGGGTCTTCTGAATCGACACTCCAAGGTGCCATATAAATGCCGTTGGCCAATGCTTGAATCAGAATAGCCGATTTTTCCAACTCTTCCACCAAGTGCTCTTTGCGATTCGAATCGCGAAATTCCAAGAAAATTTTCTCCTTGTCACATGCTTGACCTAGGGCTAGAGCCAGCCTTTCCGCTTCTGCAGCGCCCAAATCCTCTTGAACCGTTTCCACAAGTTTGGTTGAAAAAAGGATGAGGTCTCGGCAGGCATCATGCGGCAGGTGGTCCTTACCGAGTTCGAGTAACATGGCTTGGATACTAATGGAGATTTGATTGAATAGGATAGACGCTTTACGCCTTTGGTCTATATCGGCCTGGGCAAAGCGTTTTTCATATTGAATAAGCCTACGGGCCACAAATGAAATGGTCTCCGTCGGTCCGGCCATGGATCAGTCCCCTTTGCCTAAGTTGACCTGTGGAACTCGCTCATAGGGAAGACATTTGGATGGGGTAGGTTCCGGAACAGGAGTCACCGCTGCCAGGGGTTCATTGGTTGGAGCGTTCGTCAAGGTATCGTTAACTCCCGGCTTAACTTTTTTCCCATTCTTGGTCATTTCGGTGGTTTTATGGACCTCTTTTATGGGCGGCAATGGCATGGTTTTGACAGTATCTTTTTTCGTAACTTTGGTGACTTTTGGGGCTTCGTTCCAATAGAAGCAGCCGTTCCCGCGATCATAGACTCGTTTGCCGGGCAATGGGGTTATGATTTTTTCATAATCCGCGTCCAATATCGTAACTTCGAAGTCCACAATATCAATAGGATCGTGGAGGACCAAGGTGACCTTACCGGCCGTACAGCCTACGCATTTAATGGCTTTGATTTCGCCCAAAAGCGGATCTTCAGCTCGAGCAGGAAGGGTGGTCAGACTCAATCCTAAGGTTAACCAGCCCAATAATTTTACCCTTAACCATGGCTTGTGGGCATTCCGTGTACTCATTACTATTTCCTCCATATACGCATACCAGTTTTTTCGACATCCGCGATTTTACGTCCATCAAGTCGCGCCCAACCTAGCAATTCTTGGGCATTTGTGAAGCCAACTTTCATTTGATCCCGTCGTGGTTTAATCGCCGTATTCCCTTCCGCAATCCAAATATTTCTGAAAAAAACGGGATCGCCATAAGCCTGGAAGCGCATGGCACCGGGGGTTGGGCCTTGTGGATCACCAAGCAGGGTGGAATATGCCAGTGCTCGTTTGTCCTGCACCACAATGCCATTCCATTTAACCGTGGCTACGGGTGCCTCAATCCGTGTTTTGCCGGTTGCATCGTATCGACCCGCGGTGAATTCGATGTCATACGTTTGCCATGCCAGTGGGGGAAAGGCCATGTTAAGGGTGGGCGGGTAATATTCCCAGAACGCTCCACATTCCCTTTTGGCCGACATGGTATCCAAACCGTGATCCAAAGTGGCGCCGAAAGAATCCAGAATTTGAACTTCATCCCGGCCTTGAAGGTAAATGCCGCTATTCCCACGGCGTTGGCCAGTAAAGGTGGGCATAAAAGGTTCTCTAAACTCCAAATGGAGCGTAAAGTTTTGAAAAGTCTGCTTTGTTATGGCTCCAGAGGAGGCAGAGGAGCCTTCCGGCTTGAAAAAATTTCGAGTGTCCATGGAAGCAGAGCCATCTTGCCAGGCGGATACACCCGTGCCATCAAAAAGAATAGTGGCTCCCGGTGGCGCAACTGCATTCATCGTCGGGCTGGTTCGAAATTTTTTCACCATTGAAAAGGCAGCACCCGTTGATGTTTTTCCAGTAAGGTTCAGACCATCTGCAAGTACCTCAGCAGAAAATCCACTACCTAAAAAAATGGCCCTATCGGTCTGAAAACTTCCCGGAAATTCCGTTCGATCTTTTCCATTCCAACCTTCGCCTGGCAATCCACCCGGCAAAAAAATCGCATTAAATTGACCATTGCCTAAGGCTACAATTTGGGCAGCACAGGGAAAGGTCGTCTCGATCATTCCCGCATACTCGCCTTGGATTTGATAGTCCATTCCGGCCAGTGTAGGTTCAAGAAACGATTGCGCGGTTGCAATTGAAAAGAACATCAGTATGGGGGTCACCCAAACAATTCCCGCAAGCAAGCGAAAAAAGGATCCAACCGAGGGCATGCCTGGCTCCTAAGGGATGATTAACATTTTCTGCAGCGCATAGTTTAATTTAACCAATTTTCCTCTGAGGAAACCGGTGGCGGGTTTAAATGGCAAAAAGGGCGTACGGAACAGGTAAAATTAGGGTGCGAACAGGTTTCCTCGTTCAGACTGACCATCTGAGAAACTGGATTCGAAAAAGTACAGCCCTTGAGGGAGAGGCTTGCTAATGGGCAGAAAAAATTGATGAGACGGTGGTTTTGGGTTCGTCCATGTGGCAGACAACAGCATCTTTCCCTGCGCATTGTATATGCGGGTTGCGATGAAACGCACTTGATCGGGCAAATTTGTGGTAATGGAAAGTTTATCCCTATCGAGGGTCATCTTCATACGATGGGACAAGGGATGGACCCTGTTTGGATTTACAATTGGATTGCCTAAGGCCTGTGAAGTGTAAACCATCAGCTTGAGTGTGGTAGAGGTGCATGCCGGCCTAAGTGTGCTGCTTTTAATGGCAGGATTGGGAATGTAGGCCCAGGCTACACGGCCCTTGCCAAGCGATACCATTTGATCCTGTTCGCCCCAGCCCAAGCTATCCAGGGTTTGAACCGGAGTCAGCAGTTTACCTGCCGTATCGATTTCCACTAGGTAATAGGCTTGAGGAATTCGCCACTTATCCCCGTTCCAATCATTTTTACTCGGGATGTCATACATTTTGCCATAGCCTAACAGAAAGCGGTTGGAATCGAGACGGGCCAACTGGGGATACGAGAGGAAAGTGCTGTCCATGGACGCAATCCAACGAATGCCTCCTTGCAGTTTCATTTTGGAATTAAAGCGTACCAGGCCGATGGAGGTTGGTGGAGAATTGGGCCAGAGCGCGTTGCAAGAAGGCGCCGGGGACATGGGGTTGGCAATACCCTTCTCGCCGATAATCAGTCCAATGAAACCGCTATCCGGCATGGCCAATAACGTTCCGGGTCCACCTTTATGCTGTAAAGTGCCATAACTGGGGTAACGGGAAAAAACGGAATCCTGTCCATAATCGTCTCTGCGAATGGAAATATCTCCAAGTCCACAAATCCCTGGATCGTTGTAATCCGTACTTCCCAAAACCGCGTATTTTTTCGAGACTGGATTGTAGGCGGGACGGTTGAATTCGGTATGGCCGGTGCCTATTGCCCAGCTCCATCCACGGGAGGGCATCATGGTATAGTTGGCTCTGTTCACCACCAGAAAGGCATCCGCCTCATGTCGCCCGCTGTCTGGACCAGGACCAAAAACCATGGCCTTTAATCCAAAGCCGTAGGTATTGTCATTTTCTCCATAGAAAAGGTAGTTGTTCCCGGTTTCCCAGCTGCCAATGGCTTTATGGACAATATATTTCTTGGGCATAGCCTTGATGTCCCCGGCCAGCCATTCCAATAACCACATCTGATCTTGCAATCCCTTTCCCACCGAACCGGGCTGCGTCATCCACGCTGAATCCGGATGGGTCAAAAGAATGTCCTTATCGAAACTACCAGGAGTGGTGGTGCCATTGCGACGTCGCGCCAACCACGCAACAACCGAACCGTTGGCACTGGATGCGATGCCGTGGCCTTCCTTGAAATCAGGGAAGGAGTGGAAATCGCCGGTAGGCTCCAAGTTACCGGTAGCAGGGTTGAACGCGGTTTTGATAATCAAAGCATGCGTGCTGTCGCTTCCCGGAGACTTGACGCTGAGAGAAATAAACAGTTTAGGACTGGCGCTATCGGTACTGCTCGAACTGAAATACATACGGCGAGGGACAACCGAAGAGGGATGGTAGGTGAGTAAACGTATCGTCCAAGGATGTTCACAAACGAGGGTTTCCCCGGGTGGCAATTGCAGGGAAGAACTGGTGATTCCTCCAGAGACGGGGCATTGAAGTAAAAACATTCCGAGGCCGACTAAGCTGAAAAAAAATCTGGATGGGTAAAACTTGTTTGCCATAAACCCGCTTGTGTCAGGGAATTTCACGATGAAGGGTTCACCTAAACCCTTTGCATCTCTAGGGTAACAAGCACCCGTAAGGTTTGGCAATCCCTTTTCCGATACCTAGTGTTCCGGTTTGGATTTTCTCGAATGCAGGTGGACATTGCGCCAGAAATGAATCGCATCTCTCAAGCCTTCTTTTTTAGCCAGATTGAGAAGATCCAAAAGGGAATGGGTCAAGCTCAAGGTTTGATCATACAGTTCTCGCTGCATCAGCAGGCGACCCGGTCCAGTTGTCGTATCCTGGGCTTTGATCATAATTTTCTCTATGCCGTTCAGAAGCAGCGTTGACTGTACGGATAGCCTGGCCAGTTGCTCCAGGGATCGATTGGCGCGAAGCACCATGGTATCCGTATTGGCAGCAACGGACTGGCTGAAACGATTGATTTGACTTCCCGCTGTGGCCAGCCGATTCAATTCCGATTCTATTTCGACTTGGAGAAGCTCTAACTCGCCGGTAAAGCGGCTGAAATCTTCTAACATCGGATATACCTGGGTTGCCAACAATTGTTGCAAGGATGGAGTTGTATCATTGCCGTGCTCCAACCGATTGGCCAGCTTCTGGTACTCGGTTACAGTTTTGAGCAATCCGCTAACCTGGTGGATGGTTTCGGTTACCCCGGTGCTGAAAATTCCTTGTTGGGCTTGATTTTGATCCATGGGTTCCGTCGAGTGGCCCATAACCACGATAATCATCCGTGCCCCGAATAAGCTGTAATTGTAATTGATGAATCGTGTGTCGGTTGGAAATGTCATGTGCTTATAAATTTCCAGAGTGGCAATAGCGGTGCCTGGGCCGGATTCGATATGGTCCACGCGCCCAATCTCCACTCCCTGCATTTTGACAGGGTCATGTTCCATCAAAGTACCGACGGTAGGGAAATTGACTTTGACACGGTTGTGAGGGAAGAGAAGTCCCTGCCGTAAAGTCAATACAACCATAAGCATTCCAGCCAAGAATGCCAGGATAACAAAGTAGCCGGTGATTCGGGCGGTATTTTCCAAGTTGTTAGTGCCCATTGTAGTCAAAGTTAATCATACAATCGATAGGTTTGGGAATGCATGCCTCAACCGAAGCAAGTAGGTCAGTTTGTACATTTGTAGTATGACATATACATCCAGTATGCTTAAAAGTTTAGGACTCTTGCTTGTGCTTTGCATAGTCAATGCCTGCGACGGTTCGCGACAAGTCCGGGAAGCGCCTTTACCTGCTTCCCAAACAGGCGTGAGTTTGCAGGCCTTTGAGCCTCCTGAAGTGTTGGACCAAATTGGGGAATGGTACCCGGGTGATTGGCGATTGCACTTTTTTCGGGCGATGCTGGATACGTCGCATGTCGGTCGCCTAACCGAATTGCATATCGCGGACAGCCTGAAGCCGCAGGAACCCGTTATCGCATACCAATTGAGTTTGGCCTACCTTGAACGGGATTCCTTGTCCGAAGAAAAATTGGCGCGACCCTATCTCGAAAAGGCCCTGGCCCTGGACCCGGAAAATGGGGTACTGCGTGTCATGCTGGCGTATAGTTTTTTACAGGCGGATGAAGTGCCAAAGGCCCGCGCTTTGTTCATGGATCCGCGGCGCGTGCCAG
>JAYUHW010000376.1:0-16152 GCA_043766615.1 Fibrobacteria bacterium
AAGCTCAATTACTTTCTGCTCATGGTCCTTTCGAGTCGCGCCAAGTCCATCTCTATCGGCCAGTTCAATGCCGGAAAGCGCTAAGTCCCGCCAAGAAAGCAGGTCTTCTACGGTGACACCCTTTTGATTGCAGAACGCCTGGAGGGCTTCGCCTTGCAGTCCCTGGCTGGCCCCAAGAAGCGCCAGTTTAATCGAGGGAGATCGGGGCTTGTTGCGCTTTGTCATGGTAAGAGGATCCTTCTGGAATTGCTCGCTACGGCCTGAGCGTTTGTCGCTCGCTAGCCAGGCATACAAAGTAGCTTTCGGCACTCCAGTCTCTTCGGAAATGACCGCGATTGAGGGTGAACCTGGCTGGTTGAGCCGGTGTACAATTTCCTGCCGGTTATGGTATTTCTGTCTCATTATGTCCGTTCCTTCGCCCCTTTTTAAGTGAGGTTAAGCGGACATTTTGACCTGACCCAAGGGGCCTCCTTCAATTCCCTGTACGACAGTATTTCAAATTATGACTCCGCCATCATCGTGTTCAAAACAGAAGACGGACGCCTCATTGATACCATTTTTCATGGTCGTATCATTTCCAAGGCCGGCTTTCAAAACCTGGTCGTAGACGGATGGGATGGAGGCAAGGCCATTATTTATATTACCGCCTACAAAGCTGGTGAAATCGTCTACAGTGTCGAAAAGTATTATGATGGCACCACCAATACAACGGATAAGACCTTTGTCATTATTGCACCGAGCGTCACCCTTATCTCATCCACCCATGATATTCCCATGGTGGAAGGCGATTCCATCGCCCTCCCGGCCCTTACTATCAAACCGCCGGAGCTGGCCGACAAAACCTTGGCATGGAGCACGGATCATCCCGAATTACTGACAGTTGGGACCAATTATTTGAAGGCTTTGAAGAGTGGCGCCGTTCATCTTACGGCCAAGCTGGTTTCGAACCCAACCAAAACTCTAGTCTTCAATATCCAAATCACTGCCAATACTAAAACACCGGAAAGCATCTCATTGTCCGCGGATACCCTGTACCTTGCCATGGCCGGAGTTACCGAGCAACTGACCGTTAAAGCCACACCTTCCAGCGCCAGCGCGGCCGTCAATTGGAGTGTTGCGGACAGCAAAATTGCCTCGGTTACTGTGGACGGAATCGTATCGGGTTTGCAAAAAGGCACAACTTTATTGCTCGCCATTTCCAAAGAGAAGGCCACGATCCGGGATTCCGCATGGGTTGTAGTCTCCGATCCGGTCCCAGTGGTAAGCGTGCACTTTCAAAAGGATTCCACGACGCTTTTTATTGGCGGCGCGGTGGAAACCTTAGTAGCAACGGTGTTACCTATAAAGGCTAATCAAACCGTTGTCTATACGGTATTGGACCCGACAAAGGTTAATCTTCTGGACGGTGCAATCAAGGGTTTAGTTGAGGGCGTGACGTGGGTTGTTGCCAAGTCGGTGGAAAACGCTTCCATTTCCGACAGCCTAAAGGTGACCATCCTGGCCATCCAACACGCGGATGCAGTAAATATAACGCCTCGCTCACTCAAGCTATTCATCGGGGGGCTTAGTGGCACATTGACGGCCGCGGTTTTGCCATCGACGGTAACGCAAAAAATCCAGTGGCGCTCCAGCAATGCAGCCATCGCAAAAGTAGATGCAACCGGAAAGGTAACCCCAATGGCAGCCGGTACCGCCACGATATATGCGCAAAGCCAAGCCGATAGCTCCAAGCGGGACAGCGCCGATATTCTCGTAAAGCGTGATTCTCCCCAAGTGTCTATCGGCCCTGACACCGTTATCTCCGTGGGTCAATCCATCACGTTTCTACCTGTAGTCGCACCACAGGAATATGGAGTTGTCACCCAGTTCAAATGGGACTTGGATGGCAATCTCGCCTGGGACGATTCTTCAACAGTTGTAAAATCCGTGTCCTACAAATTCGATATGGAAAAGGAATATTTGGTGCGATTCTATGTACGTGACACGGAAGGCAACGAAACCATTGTATCCAGGAAAGTCAAAACCACCAAGGGCCCGACGGTAACTTTCCTAACCCCGCAAGTCTCTGGAACCTACTTGACTCGTGCATCAACCGTGGATATATCTGGCAGTACCAATAGTCCATCCGGCACAGGAGCCATCAGCAAGGTTACGTACACGGTGGCTGGTGTTACAGGAACCCTAGCGACCAATCTGGCCACCAATGGAACTGGTGCCTGGTCCATTAAAGGCATTCCGCTAGTGAATAATTCCACCATCGATATCAAAGTCATCGCTACCGACAGTTTTGGAATTCCCGGCCAGGCCACACTCTCTGTGCAGATGGATTCCACAGCCCCAGGCAAACCCATCATTTTAGGTACTTCGCCCACAGCGACTCTGCCCAAATGGACCTGGACCTCCGGAGGGGGTGGCTCCGGCGACTACCGATTCAAACTCGGCGATGCCAATTTTGCCGCCAATGCTCCGGAAGTGAGGTCGCTGGAATACCCCTTGACCTCGGCCATTTCCAAAACGCTCTACACCCTCTATGTCGAGGAACGGGATGCTGCCGGGAACTGGTCCCTGCCCGCAAGCCTTACGATATTTTACGATCTGAGCAAACCGGTGGTGAGCATTTCCTTACCGCAAACCTCCGGAACCTACTTGACCAAATCTGGAACCGTTGACTTGGCTGGCGGCTCAAGCAGCCCACAAGGTGTTGGGGCTATTAAAGCGTTAGTCTATTCGGTGAACGGAGTTGCGGGGGCATTGGCGACGAACCTAACCGGTGACGGATCCTGGTCCATTAAGGCAATTCCGTTGGTGGCAAATCAAACAGTTGTGATAAAGGTTACGGCTACTGACAATATTGGGAACCAGGGTGAGGCGACGCTGTCGGTTACCATGGACAACACCCCACCGGCGGCGCCGGTGTTTGCGACCTTTCCTCCGGCCATTGTGAATAGTGCTGATACTCGGACATCATTGCAATGGACATGGAATCGTAGCGTACCGGCCACGGACTCTTTTATTGTCCGCCTAAATGGAGTCGAAGTCTCACGGCAAATGGGCACAAGCTACACTGTAAGTGACATTTCGGACAAAAATTACGCGCTTGAAATTGTCGAATTCGATTTTGCCGGAAACTTTGGCGGCCCAGTTTCCGCAGCAATAGTAACCGTCGATAGGTCTCCCCCAAGCACTCCAGTTGTTTCCATATCCGAATCCCCTACCCGCAACACCAAGCCAACCTGGTCCTGGTCCTCCGGGGGTAGTGGCCAATATGAATACCGATTGAGCAATACCGCACCGACCGGTATTGGAACTGCGTACACGGGTGCTGCTTACACGCCCGTCACTGGACTTGCTGATGGAAGTTGGCAATTTCAATTGCGTGAAAAAGACGCGGCCGGAAATTGGAGTCCATGGTCAACGAGTTCGGTTGCGATTGTCAAGGCTACCGCACCGACTGGGCCCTCACTTGCCAGAAACGCATCGCCTACAAATGCACCAAAATGGACATGGACCTCGGGTGTAGGGGGTAACGGAACCTACCGATATCGATGGAGCGGCAATTCCAGTTATCTTGGAGAAGGGCCTCTCACCGAGTACGCGCCTTCACTCACTGATGGAGCTTATTCACTCTGTGTGTCTGAGCGCGATGTAGTCGGCTATGGACCAGAAGCCTGCTTGAGTATTACAGTCGACAAAACTCCACCAACAATTGGGAATTATAATATTGCTGATGGATTCATCACAAGTATCACGCCTATAACAATCAGTTATACGAAGGACGGTGTTGCCGGATCCTTTCCCTGTAATTTGACCGATAATGCCTCGACAAATTGTAGCCAAACTGTTTTGGATGCTGCAGGCAACTCGGCAACAGTAGCAAGAAACATATGGTATCGAAGCAATGTGATTTTTGTCAAAGCCGGTGCAAGCGGCAAAGGTGGAACCTCATGGGATGACGCGTATGGAGACATTCCCTCTGCAATTGCTTCAATCGGAAGTAGACCGGGACGGATTGAAGTGTGGGTAAGCGAGGGAACGTATACAGGTTTTTCGCTTTCGAGAAGTACCACTTCAATTTATGGTGGGTTTAGTGCGACCGGTTATCCAACCGCAGTTTCAGGACGGGATTTGTCTGGGAAAGTATCCAGAATTCGGCCGGATTCCGCGGGGCTTATGGTACATATCAGTGATAATAATCCAACTATTTGCCGAAATGCCATCGTAGATGGTTTTCATATCAACAATGAAGTGGGCCAGGCTATTGGAATTTCCGGCTCAGAAAATGCAACAATCAGTAATTTTTGGGTTGAGTCCAATCGAAACACATCGGGTGGAGCTGGACTAATAAGCGTTACCTCTGGTGACGCAGTATTTGACGCAGTTTACGTCAGGGACAATTATTCTACAGCTTATACAGCAATTTACATCTATTCCGGTGGCAAGTTGAGCATTTCAAATTCCGAAATAATAAATAACCAAATCAGCACATCCTTCGGAAGTGGGGGCATCTTTAGTGAATATGGTGGGCCAGTGAAAATTCGCAATTCCAAACTGTACAGAAATTCAGGTGGATCTGGTAGCGGTGCTTATCAAGGAATGAATTATAATGGAGCTCTTTGGGATATTGACCAGTGCACGGTGCAAGGACTGCGAGTAGGATTTTATCCGGAAGTTGATCCTACTTCTGAATTTATAATTTGGGGATCCCTGAATGTGGCCTACTAGGCAATCTTTCGATTTAGATCGGGTACTAATTAGGAGATTGTCACTACATGGGAAGATGTTGAGTGACTATGTATGCGCTTAGCATCTGAAAAAGTTGCAAGGGAAAGTTACCCAATTGAAAAATCGAAATCGACCTGAGTGCTAGAACGGTTAATTAAAACGGGGAAATTGGAAATCAACCTGTTTTTGTAACAGCCTAAAATTCAAGAGCTTAATCTAAATTTTACTCATGGTCCAGTTAAAAGAATTCGTTAGATATCGGGCTGCCGGAAATGCATTGCGCAAATTAATAGTCGGGGTTATATTCACATCGGATACGGCCATTAAATGTCCGTTTTTGAAAGATTTGTGGACTTCTAGGAGGTGCTTTGTGGGAAAATTCGTTAATTTCGGCCTTGTTTTGGTTTTTCTAAAATCCTTTGGGTTTTCCCAAGCTGTCTTACCCGACAATACCTTGTATGGATGCGAAGAAGCGCAGGGATTTAAATCGCTTTATGATGGAACCATTGCCAGTTTTCGGAATAATTTTGTCGATTATCTTGAAGGTAATAATACAAATACCAGCCTAAGTTCCGTTTGGTCCGTGGATCTTGCTACAAAAGCTATTTACCTGCCAGGGGGCACTCCGAATCCTCCTCCAGACCCTAGATCAAAAGCAATATACGGAGATATGGATTTGCGCTTAAATTATAAATGCAGCGGAAATGAAGGTGTTTATTACCGTTTTACTACGGCCTCTTTTTTGCCATGGATGACAGGCATCGAAGTCGCAATACATGATGGGGAGCCTCTTGGAAAATATTCTGATGGAGCGGCTTATGATCTATATGCGCCTCCAGTGAATGTTTACCATTCATTTAAATCCACCACTAATCCTTGGAATGAACTCCGCATAGTGGTAATTGGCGACAGTGTGGAGCATTGGTTAAACGGCATTCGAATAGTTAAATTCAAATATTTTTCACAAGACTATTTTACTACCTATGATGCTTCTAAATGGCATAAAACCTATAATGATCAAATGTCTTTTGCAGTTAAAGGTGATAGAGGTTCGGGTCCTATAAAGGCTGGCTATATCGGCTTTCAGGCAGACCATGGTGGAGCTTGGTACATTAAAAACCTGCGAATAAACACGGCGCCCAAGTGGTCAACGGCCTATGCCTGGCCACCCACTTGCGTTCCATCAACATCGATTTCAGTCAAGAAAAATTTTTCTCAACCCAAAGCGCTGTTACTTAATGGGAAGTTGACTGTTTCTGTTCCGGAGATTTCCATGCTTAAGGCGGATTTGGTAAATTTGCGCGGACAAGTCTTATTTCATGGGCAAATAGATGATCAAGGAAATGCTGAGTTTCCAGTGATGCATGACGGAGTGTATTTTCTTCAATATGTAAGCGAAACGGGTTCCCATAGTATTCCCTTAGGCTTGATTTCTCAGCGCTAAATAATTTCCAATTTCGATTTGTGTTTTCTGCTAGAATCTGAGAGCTCCAAACGCTTGGAAGCAGTCAGATTCCATTACATAAAATTAAATAAACCAATTTAGAACTGACCGGCACCAGGATCGCATTTGCGCACTAAGGCCATTTCCAATGCACCAATTTTTATAGATCGGGTTGATTTTTTTGAGTTCATTGCTATCTATTTACTTTGCGAGATCATCGGGTCAGCCTGAGAGCGGGCGCCAAAAACAAGGATTCAAGATGAAAAAATCGGTTTTGGGCTTTGGGATGCTTGCCCTACTGATAGTGCCAGTGGTAGCACATTCCCAACCACAAGTGGAATGGAGTCCGATCTCCATAGCAGCCCTGCAAGAGTTTGGAATTCTAAAGAGTGGGCACTACGGTTCTGATCCTGCTTTTCATGATGAATGGGTAGATCACTTTGGTGCCTTTATTACCCAAAGCGCCAAGGTGTCAGATAGGCTGGATTTTGAAATCGGATTAGGCGGCATTTTTCAATTTCAATCACCGCAATATATAAAGCATGACTGGGGAGGCAGTCAATACAAGAGTTTTTTTATTGGACCAACAACTGCCGACTTGCGATATAAATTTGGAAACGTAAGTGACCCCGTGGCATCGGTACAATTTGGGATGTTTCCATTTAAATATTCAACTTCTACCAACTTGGGAGAATACCTGTTTCGAACAGGACCTTATCCAACTGTCATCTTAACAGGGGGATATGCCATGGTTAATTCCGCCTCAGCATATTTGCAGGGATTAAAAATAAATCTCGCACCGGTTAAGAATCTCAGTTTAGATTTCTTTTTGACAACAGAAACCAATATCCCTCCCCTATACGATTTTACGGCGACCGGCCTCGCAAAATACACCATTTTTGATGGCCTCTTTGAATTCGGCGCCGGCGTCCAGTTTAAAAGGCTAATTTCTGTCGACGGGGATAAAACATCCAGTAAGGCGTCCACCAACTCATATTTTGTGAAGGACGGAAAAACCTATGTTGGGAATACCAACTATTATTCCACTCAGAAAGATTTTTTGAATAAGCAAATGCAAAAAGCCCTTGCGGTTGGAGATACTGCTAAAGCTCTCCTCTTAGAGGTAGAGCGGGCCGCATTTGATACCACGGAAAAACGAGTTCGAAGGTGGACGAATCCTTTGGCCAGCACACCTCAACCGGACTATAGCTACTACACAACAGCCGGGACCACGCTTATGGGCCGTGTATGCATTGACACAAAAAAAGCTTTTCAATCAGACGTTTTCGGTGAAAGCGATTTGAAGTTATATGCAGAAACTGCGGTTCTTGGGTTGAAAAACTATCCAATTTATTATGAAAAGCGAACTGATAGGATGCCCTGGATGATTGGATTCAATCTACCGACTTTTAAATTCCTGGACCTGGTTTCACTGGAATACGAGGTATTCAATTCTCCCTGGATTAATTCGTTTTTACCACTAGGCACCTCCAATGACGCGATCCCTCAGTTCTCGAGTGGAAATGATGACTGGAATTCGGATAAAGCGTATAACGATATTTCAACCAAGGATAATACAAGTTGGTCTCTTCTGATCCAAAAGAAAATTGCCCATTCCATAACAATATCAGGCCAAATGGCCCGCGACCACGCCAGGATGGTTAGTTTGTACAACTGGTTTGGGCCTGGAGTGGATCCTAATGAGGTTTTATCTACTAGCAAGGACTGGTATTGGATGTTGCAGTTCTCCTTCGGAATTTAGACGCAGTCGCCATACCATGCAGGAGCGGAGATGATCAAATTGAGTAAGAGTGTAGGGTGGACCTTGTTGTCTTTAACGATCGCGTTTGCAGCGGACAAACCATCGGTGAAAATGCAACCATTTAAATTCGGAGGATCTCAGGAGTTTGGTTCGGTTAGCCAAATGTCATTCACTGTCCCTCAGTTAATACAGGACAATGAATGGATAGATCATTTCGGAGCCTATTTCCTACAAGAGGCTACAGTAGATGAAAAAGTGGATTTGGCTATCGGCTTGGGAGGCGTTTTCCAGTTCCCTAAGCCAGAAACCGTAGGGGAAAGGTATGGCGGGAGCCAATACAAACTATTTTTTGTGGGTCCAGCTGTAGCAAAGGCCACGTATAATTTTGGCGACCGCGAAAAACCAATTTTATCTATTGGTGGTGGTATGTTCCCCTACAAATACAATCCGGAGGCAGCCAATTTGGGCGAATACCTTTTTAGGGCTGCACCATATCCGTCTTATATCATGACGGGAGGATTGAACGCGGTTAACGATAATGGGGCATACCTAGAGGGATTTACTGCAAAATTGGATTTAGGCCGATTCCAGTTGGATTTACTTTTGCCTACTGAAACGAGCATGCCCCCGTTTTACGACTGGTCTTTGGCTGCGGTGGGACGATACACGTCGGAATCCGGATTGTTCGATTTAGGCCTGGGAATAAATTTTAAAAGAGCATTGCAGGTCCGTCCCAGCCGCACCAGTAAGCAGGATGTAGAAAATTCATTTTTTACAAAAAACGGCATACAGTACACCGGAAACACCGACTATTATTTGAAAAACGCTGCCTTCTATTCCAATATTGGAGACACTGTAACCTCCAAAGAGTGGTCATCCAAGGCCGATTCTGTGGTAAGCTGGAAAGATACTACTGGTAAAGTTCCCGGCGCATCCTATTATACTTTTGCCGGAACCATGGTTATGGCAAGAGGCACCCTTGCTATGAATAAAATATTTAACCTAGAATCGTTAGGTGAAAATGATTTAAAGCTCTACTTTGAAGCAGCACTCATGGGAGTAAAAAATTATCCAGTCTTTTATGAAAAGCGCATGAACCGGTTACCCATCATGGTTGGGGCCAACCTTCCTACCTTCAAGCTCCTGGATATTTTTGCCGTTCAAGCGGAATACTTTAACGGAAACTTTATGAACTCAACCTATTCCATAGGAGCCTCAAATAGGGCCGTCCCCTTTTTCCCGGATGCTACAAATGACTTTTTCTCTCAGAAAAAGTATTTAGACGTTACCGACAAAGACAATATCAGCTGGAGCGTAGTAGCGACAAAATCCTATTATAAAGCATTTAGCATTAGCGCTCAAATAGCACGCGATCATATGCGTACTGTTGGGACAAATTGGTTCTATGGACCTAGAACAGAGCCGAATGAAGTTATGCGTACATCCAATGATTGGTATTGGATGCTTCAATTCGGCTGGAAAATTTAAATATGATGGGATCAAAAATGCTGATGAAATGCGGTATCGGAATCGTATTTGGGGCAGCCTTGCAATTATTCGCAGACGAGCCAATTGTCAAGTCTTTTCCACTATCCATTGGGGCCTTCCAGGAAGCGGGGATTGTAAAAAGTGGGTTGTATACGGTTACACGTTCCACGACGTCTATTAATGTCAAAGATGACTGGATGGATCATTTTGGCGCCTTCATCGATAAAAAAGCCGTAGTCAATGATCGCCTCTTCCTTTCAGCAGGATTGGGTGGGGTTTTCGAGTATCGCAAGCGTGAGCTTGTTCGTACAGGATTTACGGGCAGCCAGCGTAAGGGTTTTTTCATTGGTCCAGCCAATACGGAAGCCGTCTACCATTTTGGCGACCCGGACAAACCTTGGTTGAAACTTGGCCTCGGAATGTTTGGATATAAATATAATCCTGAGGCCCAAAATTTGGGGGAGTACCTTTTCCGTTCCGGCGCATATCCTACCTATACTATAACTGGAGGGTACACCATTATTGGTAGTGCTGGGAATCAATTTCAAGGCTTTAAGGCCCAGATGGCGAAGGGAAATCTAAGGGCGGATCTCTTCTTTACTACAGAAACAAGTTTGGCCCCACTTTTTGATTGGTCGCCTAGCGGTGTTTTCAGTTATTCTTTGGGGGAAGGAATGCTTGATTTAGGGTTTGGAATAAATCTAAAGCATTTGCTACAAGTCAAGCCGAGTCGTTCCGCTCAAAGGTCTAATATCAATGGTTATTTTACCTATAAAGGAAAAGATTACACGGCAAATACAGATTATTATGATAGCAAGATTCAGTTCAATAAGACCCATGGCATTACCGCTCAAGCCGTCGCTGACTCAGTCGAATTTGCTTTGGTGGACTCTCTCGTGCGCTTGCCAGAGGGACAAAAACCCAAACTATCTTATTATAATTCTAGGTCTACTTTACTCATGGCACGGGCAACTTTGGATCTTAAAAAGTTAACCGGGATGGGAGCAATGGGTTCGCAGGACCTGAAAGTATACTCCGAAGTGGGAGTTTTAGGGGTTCAGAATGTGCCAGTTTTTTATAAATCTATTTCAGAAAGAATGCCAATCATGGTAGGCATTAATTTGCCGGCTTTTAAATTACTCGATGTGTTTTCATTGCAGGTGGAATACATGAACTCACCCTGGATGAACAACACCTACCAAATTGGTGCCAATGCGGCCAATACTCCTTTTTTCCCTATTGCTAGCGATAGTATCGTTTCGGAAAAAACTTACAATGACCTTGCTACCAAAGACAATCTAAAGTGGAGTGTATTGTTGAAAAAGTCCCTTGGACCAATCACTTTTTCTGCCCAAGCGGCTCGAGATCATTTACGGGTTCCAAGCCAATTGTTCTACTACGGCCCTCAATTCGATCACAATGAAGTCACCGTGTCTAACAAAGATTGGTACTTTATGACCCAGATCTCCTGGGGCATTTGATCCTCCGGATCTGGTGAAAACCAGATCCAACTCTATTCCAATCGCACTATATTAAAGCTGTGAATTTCAGCCCTAAAAGCTTGTCCCATCGCAATACCCTTCACGCCTCCTTAAAGACACATTACCTCTGGGTCGTCTCTTTAATCGGCGCAACCCTTTTCCTCCAAAGCTGCAACTCCCGCTCCAACTCCCCTCAAATCAAAATCCTCTGGGCCGAATGGCGCCCCTCCGATGCCCTATCCGAACTCGGCAAAGTCTACGAAACCAATACCGGCATACCCGTCAAGATGGTCAAGAAATCCTGGGATGGTGCCTTTGGCGACGCCACTTTCTCGGAGTTCCGCAACCGGGATGACAATTATGACATCATCATCGGAGACAGCCAATGGATGGGTTTGGGCGTTGTCGGCAAACACTATGTGGAACTGACCAATTGGATGAAAACCAATGTAGATACCAGTAACATGGAGCCTGCTGCGCTCAAATGGTACTGCGAGTATCCCAAAGGTGCGCATCGCTACTATGCGGTGCCTTGTGAAGCCGATGCGATGGCATGGGCGTATCGCAAGGACTTGTTTGAAGATCCGGATCACAAAACCGGTTTTCGGAACTGGCTTGTATCAAAAGGGGTAGCGCCCGTGTTTCCTCTGGCCCCGCCAGAAACTTGGGAGCAGCTTCGCTTGATCGCTCTGTATTTCAAGGAGTCGATGCCTGGTATGGCAGGCCTGGTGATGCCCACCGCACGGGGCTATGATAAGGCCACGATGACTTTTCAGGCTATCATGTGGGCTTTTGGCGGAGAGTACGGGAACTACGCGACCAACCAGGTTACCATTGATTCGCCGAATACGGTGGAGGCCCTGCGTTTCTTTACCAGTCTCATGGATGCTACCTCCCCTGGGGGTCGCAATATGGGGTATAGCGAGGTCAACGCCGAGTTCCTGGCAGGACGTTCGGCCATGGCGTGCAATTTCATGGCGTTTTTTCCGGTATTGGCCAGCGTCAGTGACAACCCAGATTTTCATGATAAAATCGGATATTTCAATGCGCCCGGCCATGTGGACAAAAAGGGAGTTTTTCGACGGGCGGCCACTTTGGGCGGACAGGGCATGAGTATCAATGCGCACATTAGCGTGGAGCGTCAGGCGAGAGCCAAAGCTTTTCTGAAATGGTTTTCTGAAACGTCCACGCAGCGGATGTGGGCGGATAAAGGAGGATTCACTTCTAATAAAACCGTATTAGCCAGCGAGGCGTTTAAATCGGCGACTCCCTACAACCCTATCTTCGAGGAGGCGTTTCGTCTGATGAAGGATTTTTGGTCCTTGCCGGAGTATGACGATTTGATGAAGGTGTGTCAGCGCGAGTTCTGCGCCGTCTTTCAGGATGGAGCGGATGCGGCAGTGGCTGTCAAGCATGTACAGGCCGATCATGAGGCAATTTTACGCAAAGCCGGTAGACTGCCGTGAGTGCCTCTGCGCAATTTCCATCGGACCTACGAGTGCGCAATCTGTGTATTTTGCCTGCGCTTGTTCTGCTTATTCTATTCAATGTTTTCCCGCTTCTCGCTTCCTTCGGAATCAGTTTCACCGACTTTAATCCCATACTAACCGACCATCCCCGCTTTAACGGCATCGAAAATTATCAAACGCTTTTGGACAGTCCGCGCCAGGAAGTTTGGCAGGCTTTTTCACGCACTTCGGCTTTGGTGCTTGTGACCGTGGCCTTGCAGACGCTGATTGGATTTGGGGTTGCCTTAATTTTGCGAAGGAACTTTCGTGGCCGGAGTCTGTTCACGGCCGTGCTGCTCATTCCCATGATGCTCTCTCCCGCCGTCATGGGGTCCTTTTGGCGTTACCTGTTCAATGCCGATTATGGGGCCATTAATTGGCTGCTGGATACGCGCTGGAACTGGGACGGAAACTCGCTTCGGTCCTTTTGGGCCGTCGTGGTTGCGGAAGTGTGGATGTGGACACCTTTCATGATGTTGCTTTCACTGGCAGGCCTCTCGGGAATACCCAAAACGCTTTATGAAGCTGCCGAAGTGGATCGGGCAGGACGATGGTTTCGCTTTCGGTATATTACCTTACCCTTGGCTGCGCCCATGGTGCTTTTGGGCGTGGTATTTAGGGCCATGGACACCTTTCGGCTTTTTGATACTGCCATGGTTATGAATGGAAACTTAGAAGGCCAACCGACCACTTTTATAAGTGTTCTTCTGCATGCCCGCGGATTTGGAGGCAGTCGTTCCTTGGGCGAACCAACAGCCTTGGCTTACTTACTGCTTATCGCATCACTGGCCATGGCCACATTAGTGCTGCACTTCCTGGGACACCTTAAAAGGCAGCGTTCATGAATCGCCCAGAAAATAACCACCCCGCTTCCAGTCAGCCTGCCCCTGTTCGTGCCTTGCTTTTAGCCATCTATGTTCTCCTCGCTATGGCGCCCATTGTGTGGCTGCTGCTCACCAGCATTAAACTTTCCGCGGATACCGCCGCATTGCCACCTCGTTTTCTTCCCGGCAACTCGGCACCGGAAAATTCTTTTTGGTTCCGATTTACGCTCGACAACTTCGAGCGAGTCTTGGCCGATGTCGATACCCTACGCTACTTTATCAATTCCGTCCTCGTTTCTGTAATCAGCACTATCGCTTCTGTTATTATAGGGACACTCGCCGGTTACGGGTTCAGCCGCTTTCCCTTTCGCGGCAGCCAGGATGGATTGTTTTTCATCCTTTCCACGCGCATGCTGCCGCCATTGGCATTGGCCGTCCCCATCAGTTTCATGTACAGCCGACTTGGGATTCTAGACACGCGCTTCGGTCTTATCCTGCTCTATACCTGTTTCAACCTCTCCTTCACCACTTGGATGATGAAAGCAATTTTGGACGACATTCCTTTAGCCTATGAGGAAGCAGCCATGCTGGATGGTCATTCGCGCTGGGCGGCTTTGCTGCGCGTCGTGATCCCTTCGGCCCTTCCAGGAATCGCCGCGACTTCCGTGTTCTCCTTGATTTCGGCGTGGAATGAATATGCGTTTGCCTTGACGTTGACCAGTACCGATGCGGTTACCATGCCGGTCCGGATCCACGCTATCATCGGAGACAATAGTTCCATTCCTTGGGGACCGCTGGCGGCGGCTTCGGTTTTATTCCTTTTGCCAATAGTCGGATTTGGACTATTGATGCGCAAACATTTGGTGCGCGGCGTCACATTTGGCGCGGTGAAGGGATAAGCCTTGCGTATGGCACGCTGGAGTTTGTTTGTGATGGCTGTAGGGCTGGCAATGATTGGACAGCCCTGGTCGAGTGTGGTTTTTGCCCTAGGTTTTCCCGTGACCTTGCTCGGAATAGTAGTGTACAACCTGGTGACGCATCGGGAATCGCAATGATGGATAACCAATGATCGATGCGCAGGAACCTCGTATTCGCTTGTCGGGTGCGGCTAAAAAATTTGGATCGACCATTGCGGTTTATCCTCTGGATCTGGCCGTCCATGCCGGAGAGTTTGTGGTGATTCTGGGCCCAAGCGGTTGTGGCAAGACAACTACATTACGCATGGTGGCAGGGCTCGAACAACCGTCGCAAGGCAATGTTTTTATTGCCGGGCAAGATGTTACCTACTTGCGTCCGAGTGAAAGGGATGTGGCCTTTGTCTTCCAAATGTTTTCCCTGTATCCGCATTTAACCGCACTCGAGAACGTGGCGTTTCCCTTGCGGGCGCAAGGGTTGCCTGCGCAAGAGGCGATGCGGCGGGCTGGAGACATGCTGAAACGATTAGGAATAGAACATCTGGCGAACGTTCGGCCGGCGCGTTTGTCGGGGGGAGATCAGCAGCGGGTGGGTTTGTCGAGAGCCCTGGTTCGTCAGCCCAAGGTTTTTCTCATGGATGAGCCATTGGGTACATTGGACGGAGGACTGCGTGAAGAGATGCGGGAAGTTTTACGCATGGCGCACAATCAATCCGGGGCCACTACTTTGTTTGTGACCCATGATCAGGCTGAAGCCATGAGTTTGGCCGATCGCATTGCGGTGATGAAGGACGGCCGTCTGCTTCAATACGCACACCCCCGTACCCTGTATGATTCCCCAGCCGATTTATTCGTCGCAGATTTTTTGGGTTCGCCGGGCATGAATATTCTAAAAGGACGGCGGCAAAGTGACAGGATCCTTTTAGATTCGCTGCCGATTGCGCTACGGGTAGGCGAGGACTTGACGATGGAAGCGGCTGGAAACAGCTCTGGATCGGAAGCATGCTTTTTAGGTGTGCGCCCACAAAACGTTTTAATAACTGAGGAAGGGGCTCCTTGCCAAGTGGAACATACGGAAGTTCTAGGTGCGCATAACCTTCTCTCCCTTCACTACGCAGGTGGGTTGTTAAAAGCCTGGCTTCCAGCTGGGGTGCGCTTTCACGAAGGGGAAACAGTAAACATCCGTTTTTTTGAAGCCGGTTGCCGCTGGTTTGCAGCCGACACGGGACTAGCCCTCCCCTGGCGCACTTTGGAGGTAACATGCCTTCCTATGCTTTAGACGGGATCTCCGTTTCCTTTGCCAGGGGCAGGTCTGCACATGCCGAAGCTTTGCAAAAAATTTCGCTTCAAGTTGATGCCGGTGAACGCATAGTCATCTTGGGCGGAACCGGAGCGGGAAAAACCACCCTCCTGCGAGTGTTCGCGGGCCTGCAAAAACCCACAGCCGGTCGAGTATTGGAAAACGGCATCGATATTTCCGCCAAGCCACCGCATCAACGCGATATGGCTATGGTGTTCCAGAACTTTTCCCTCTATCCTCGCATGACGGTGGGTGACAACCTGGCCTTTCCTCTCAAGGCCAAGGCTTTGGGCCTATCGCAAACAGAAATAACCTCGCGCGTTCATGAGGCCGCCAGCACTCTGGGTTTGGCGGACAAGCTGGAGCGATACATGCATCAGCTGTCGGGAGGCGAACTGCAACGCGTCGCTCTGGGTCGGGCATTGGTGCGGCGCCCCAAATTGTTTCTGATGGATGAGCCGCTGGCCAGTTTGGATGCCAAGCTGCGCGAGCACATGGTGGCTGAGATCCGGCGGCTGCAACGGTCTCTGGGCTGCGGGATGGTTTACGTCACTCACGATCATGAAGAAGCCATGAGCTTGGCCGATAAAATTCTGGTCCTAGACAAGGGCTGTATCCTCCAATCCGGATCGCCGGAGGAAATATACCGGCATCCTAGAAATAGCCGCGTAGCACGCATGCTGGGCCGGCCAGGCATCAACATATTAAC
>JAYUHW010000377.1:0-13512 GCA_043766615.1 Fibrobacteria bacterium
ATTGGCCCGAGATGGACTCGCCGAATTGCGCAATGCGCTACGCAATTTCCGACTGCCGCAAAGCGCGGATGCAGCCAAGCTCGATGAATTGAATGCCAAGTTATCGCTCATCCAAAAGCTAAAAGCCAAATACCATTTGGACATGACTGGCCTGGTTGCCCTACGCGACACACGCCATCGGGAACTAGCCGATTTTGAAAATTCCGAAAGCGATATCGAAAGCTTAAAGGTAGAATGGGCGGAAGCGTATAGCAAAGCAGCAAACCTAGCCCGTGGACTCAGCGACAAACGCCGGGATGCTGCAAAGGCTTTTGACCTGGAAGTTAATTCCAAGCTTCACGGCCTAGCCATGGAAGGCGCCATTTTCCAAACCCGCTTTCAAGTTCCGGGGCAAGGCCAAAGTGCAAGCCATGCCCCCGCGCCAAAATCCACAAGCCCGATGGCACTCACCCCAACTGGTTTTGATCAGCTGGAGTTCTTCTTATCATCCAATGCCGGAGAGGCCAGCAAACCCTTGCGGCAAATCGCATCAGGTGGAGAAATTTCCCGCATCATGCTCGCTATCAAATCGGCGTTGGCACAAAGCGATCCCCGGCCCTTGCTGGTATTCGACGAACTGGATACCGGTATCGGCGGAGTGACGGCCAACCGGGTAGGCGAAGTGCTTCAGGAATTGGCCAAACACCATCAGCTGATTGTGATTACGCATCTCCATCAAGTCGCTGCCCAGGCTTCGGCGCAGCAGAAGGTGGTCAAAGAGTTGGAATCGGGGCGCACGGTGACGCGGGTGCTGACGCTTTCGCCTAAGGAGCGCGTACAGGAGCTGGCTCGGATGATGGGTGATGACACCTCACAGGCGGCATTAAAGCATGCCAAGGAACTGCTCGCCCAGCGTTGAGAGGTCGCATCCAGTGTATTAGCCTGGTCCAGGTATAGGAAATTCCTATACTTAATTGCATGGAATCCAATCCACTAGGGCTGCCCCCGGCAACCCTTCCTCCTTTAGATGCTTCGGAAACCTTAGAGCCCCAGCGTAAGGCCGGACGCATTTGGGTCCTGACCAAAATGGGTGCCTTTGTCGCTACCCTAGCTTGCCTTTTTCTCAATCGAAATCTTTCCGCCACCCTCTTTCTGTCCCTGTCGCTGTGCATGGGGTTTTACGCATCGTTCAAGCTCAGTCATGAGGATATCGAAAGGCCTCTCACGTTGTTCTGGTTGGAACTGGGTGAAAAGCTTCTTGGCAATCTGATATTCCTGGTACTCTTCCTCCGTTTGGCCTGGGATCCGAATGAGCCCTTCCCCACTATGCTATGCGCGGGTCTCATCGCGCTTACCTTACGCAACGTCTTCTACCTGATCTTTTCCATCGCACTTCTCAAAGAGAATCGCGCATTGCCGCTTAAATCCATCTGGGGTAAAATTACCACCCTCGCTTTGAATATCACCATGCTTCTCTATGTCTGGAACTCGGAGCATTATTCCCGCATCATGATGGTGGTCAGCCAGCTGTTGATTATCGCTACAAGCGTAGGCTATCTGTATTTCTATTACCGGGATGAGAAGTCCCGCCAACCCGTGTCCTTGGCCACCCAAGTCACATTCAGCCGTATTTTTCTGACTCCCGTTTTCATCTGGGTCTTCTTTTACGACAACAATCTCAGCTATCAAGACAACCACCTTGTTTTCAAAATCCTGGCGGCGCTATTGGCTATTTTTTTCGTAGCCAGCGACGGACTGGACGGTTATCTCGCGCGCAAACGCGGTGAGGTCACGCAGCTCGGAAAATTTCTAGACCCCTATTCCGACAAGATTTCCAATATGGGGATCTTTCTCTGCTTTCTCGCATCTGGTTATGCGGCCGTGTGGATGGTTGCAGTAATATTCTTCCGCGAATCCACCATTGAAACCTTGCGTACGCTGGGTGCCGCATCCGGTGTAACCATCGACGCAAGAAAAAGCGGAAAATGGAAAACGGCGTTACAGGGCATGGCAATCATCACCATCCTCGTACTGGAAATCGTGGACACGCTTGTCCGTCGTTTTAATCCTCAGCCAACCTTATGGTCCAATATTTGGGCCTACCTGCCCTATTCATTGATGTGCGTGGTAACAGGAGTGACGCTGCTATCCGGCGTGGATTACTTTGTAGCCAATAAAAAAGTGCTTAAGCGCTACTTTTAACGCCATTAACAAAAACAATCCCTCTTCTTAAAACAGAAGTAAACTTTTCAAAATTAATGATTGTGCCGGTGATGAATATCGGGTAAATGGGCATGGGAATGCGCCAAAGCGCTATGCGTGTGCCGATGGGAATGATAGGTAGAGGCAAGCATTCCAGAATGCTCGTGCGCGTGGTGTCCATCGTCGTGGCGATGGCCATGGACATGCTCTGTACTTTCATGCGAATGAAAATGCGCGTGCCGATCTCGGAACAGCAAGGCAAGGCTTCCTGTAAACAATAAAGTGGCAACTCCATGAATCCACGTCAGATCTTCCCTGAGCAGAATAGAAGAGATGAGCAGACCGAAAAAGGGCGCTGCGGAGAAAATCATCTGACTCCGCGTAGCGCCCAGAACCTGTGCGGCACGAATGTACAGGGCTATGCTGGCGCCATAAGAAAACGCCCCCAAAGCGAGTCCCCAGATTAGAGTCATAACGGCGGGGTGGAAAGGCGTGACAAGGATGCCGACAGTTAGATTTGCGCTACCTGCGGTCAATCCTTTCCAGAATGTGGTTTGCAGAGGTTTTAGTCCGTCGATTAAGGCTGTCAAGTGATTATCCAATCCCCAGCAAAGACAAGCCAAGGTCACCCATGCCCCAGCCCTAAGGCCGGCAGAGCCTTCACCCACGGATAGCAGTACACTTCCGGATAAGCATCCCATTCCTCCAATCCAGCCCCAAACGCCCAAATTGTCTTTGAAAAAAAAATGTCCTAACAGAGCCGTCAGGACCATTTCCAGGATCAGCCATAAGGAAACCGATCCGGCTGCGGCTAGTTGCAGACCATTGAGTAAAAACAGTGGACCGAGGACACCACCAAAAAATATGGCAAAAGTCAAACGGATTCGGTTACGGCTCCCCAGATGGCCCGAGAATCCAAAGGATCCCCTGCTTATGAGAAGAACCAGGGCAACCGCCAAGGCTGCTCCTAAATACAATATTCCTGCAAGCTGGAAGGCAGAAAATGAGCCAAGCAAGATTTTGCTGAACGGCGCAGCTGCGCCGAACAATAGCGCCGCGAAGAAGGCCTGAAGAATCGGGTTCATGCTAAAGTCACATCCTTATTGTGGATAAGGCTTACAGCCTAAAAAACCGTCACCTTTTTCAGGAACGCAGTCCGACCCGATCTCTTTACTTTCACTACATACACACCCCGGTCAAGGCCCGGTAGTGTGATCTGCCCGGCACCTCCGGCAGCCTCAGGGATCGCTTTCCGTAGCACGGTCTGCCCGCGAAGAGTGATCAGTTCCACCACCAATACCTGCCCCTCCAATCGGCCGAACGTTAAATTGATGCCACCGTTTATCAGTTTGGCGGAAATACCACCATATTCTTTGTGCAATGAAATGTGCGGATTTGTCTCAGTCGTCGCATCTGCATAAATAGGGACATCATAAAACGTGAGCGCCGCAATATCGTTTGACCCGTATAGAATATTGTCCTCACTCCACGAACGGCTGTCGAGATAAGAGATTTTCGAGGCGGTGGAAGCGGCGTTGAGGGCAAGGGTGAGCGTATTGCCCGATATGGCACCGGAGGCCACCTTTCCGCTCACTCCATCCAGATAGAACTGCGAAATGAGAGGCGTGGCCCACTTTACCGGCTGATCGAATTCCAAGGTGATCGCCGTTTTTCCGGTACTGGTGTAATAAGCCCTTTTAATGTTGGGCGGCGTGATAGAAGTGGTGAAAACCTTGCCGTAATTGTCCCTTTCCACCAGCGGACTCATCAGTCGGACAAACTGCATATAGCCATCCGCCGAGGTATGGCAGCCCACACCTGGTCTAACACCGAGGGTCGACATGATACCCATGTTCGAATACAGGTTGGGCAAGGTCCTCTGTACCTCCCGAAGAATATTGTCCTGTCCTCCAATTCCGCCTTGGGCACAACCGTTTGGCCAGATTTGGAAAATGTAGTAGTGCTTGATATTGGGATAATCCTCTTTCCATGCTGCCGACATATCCACAAAGTACTGTAGATAAGTCTGCCAGCCCCACAAGCCGCTCGGCCCATCCGAGTTCTGATCGGCCTCGCCTTGATGCCAAAACACTCCTCGGATACTGTGCGTCATTTTCGCGCGCTGGAGACGCGTCAGCAATCGGCCATAAATTGTGGTCGAATCCGTTGGGTTTGTCAGGCTGCGTTGGTGCAAATCAATTCGAGTGCCCCCTACCGCACCATTGAAGAAGCAAATCGGAATTTTATACGTTGCGGCCAATTGCCGGCCAAGCTCCAGACCCCAGTATCCGATAGTCGCAGCGCCTCCCCCCGCAGCATGAACGGCATTGGCCCAGCCGCTCCCAGGATTGCCATCACCGCTATTTCCAAAGGTTCTGACCCATTCGCTTGTGGTAGGATTCAGATCCGTTCCAAATGTCGTGCCCACGGCATTGGATTGCCCTTCGATAATATAGGCGTCGCCGCAAAGCACGTTTGTCACTGTGCTGAGGACAGTCTCAGTCCCACTCGTTTTAGATCCGAATTCGAATTTGTATTCCACGAGTCCAGGATCGATGCTTGGAGAAAAACGGTAGTTGCTGGGTGTCAATCCATAGGCGCCGACAGTCAATTTCTGGGCTACGCGCTTGAAAAGTGTGGCACCGGCATACACGTTCAAGTAAACGGAATCCGGTTCGGTGGTGAGTGTACCATTGTAATAGACAGTGCATACATTTTTATCATCGCGCGCATAGAATTGATTGTTCTCGGGTTTTTCAATGGCTCCGGGGGTCCGGTACACCCAGGAGTCCGCATTCGGTTCCGTTACAACGATATCCGCTGAGTGGGTTACAGTCATACCACCATTGTTTATGGAAAGAGTAACGGTCATCTTGCCAGTGCCTTGGGATCGTGTAAGCGTGAGCTTGCCCGGTGTTATTTGTTTACCCGCAGCGATATTAGCGACATTCCAAGCATAGGAAAGCGCGCCCACTCCCTTCGCATCCAATGCGGCTTGATTGGCGACCTGGGCGACTACGTTTATGGGGTCCCGGCCATTCCAGGTTGCGGGAGCAGCCAAAGTGAATATGGGATCCGCTTGGTCTTCCTTGATGGTAATAGTGATGTCCTGAGTCTTGACCTCATTGGGATAAACGGCCTTCAACTGAATGACGATATTTTTGTCGCCAGTAACGCGCCCGGCAGTGTAGCTATAATTCAATTGGTCCACCGCCAAAATTGCTCCCGCAGCGGTATCCTTCAGGATCCAATATATTTTCTGCGCACCTCCGGCCGTTGCCGTCAAAGTCACACTCTTCCCTTCGAGCACGGTGAGTTGCGTCTGGGATGCGGAAAAGGTCGAGCCAGTTGGGACGAGCGGCCCTGCCAATGTTTGCATCGATTTTTGATTTTCATAGGCAAGCTTCATCCACGACGCGCTACGCGCTTTGCTGGAGATGACAGCTTCGTCGATGCTTCCATTGAAATAAAATCCATGCGATTGATTGCGACCGATATTCGTATTCTCTAAAGGCATTCCTAGTGGACCATTAAAGGTAGCGGTTTGCGAAACTTGTGCCCCATTGATGTACGTGCGAATGGTTTTGTCCGACGCGCTCCAGGTAAATCCGACTAAATGCCATTGGCCAATGGAGGGAAAGGCATTATCGCTGTAAACCAATTCTCCCGACCGTTGTGTATGGACACGCGTTTTGTAGGCGGTTCCATTTTTAAGTAGAAAGAGGGAATATCCCGGATCCGACCAACCGCCTCCGGAACCAAGAACTTGACCTTCTCCACCCAAGATATTTACCCAAGCAGAAACGGAAACACTTCCGGAAATCCTTTGGCTGGTTTTGTTGCCGCAATCGATAAAGCTACTGGTACCGTTGAAAGTCTGGGCGCGTCCGACCATGCCTTCAATGGTTGATTTTCCTACCATGGATGCGCCTGTTCCGCTATTAGCATTGCCGGTAGCATCTTTGTAAGCTCCAGCCGTGGTACTTCCGGCCTCGTTTAAATGCCAGACACCCTCGAAGCCGTTGGCCGTATCAAACACGGCAGCACCGTTCGATTCACTCGCTGCTGCAGGATTCCCCCAGAACATTTTGATGCCTTGGCGTGCATTGCCGGTAATAGTCGGGATGCGAACCCAGATGGCGGCTTTTCCGTTGGCCACATCCCACTCCTCCATTTGGTACGGTAGCGTAACACCCGCCATAGTGGAAAAACGGATGTCCTCACCATTGGTTTTCGCCTGGCTGAAGGTGAAGAAATCTTTGTCCAACCGTACGAGAACGGGGAAACCGGTTTCGGTAACCCCAGCCGGTAGGTTTGCACCATCCGGAGTGGTGAGGATGAACAAGGAATCGGAATTGGACCAACCGGGATATTGGGCAAAGCCGTTTCCGCATAGAAATGCAGCGGCAAAAAGCATCATAAAACAGGCATTGTGCTTCATAGAGAATAGCTCCTATAGGTTAGACATTCGATTCAATTTGCTTACAGGCTCTTTTTGGCTCGAATACTGAAGACGGGTCCACTTAGATACTTTTCTCCGATGGGCCAGCTTAAATTGATATGGTTGACGACTTTCTGCGTGGATTTGCTGGCGCCAAGGCGCAATCCAAACCCCAGGGAATAATGCAGCTTATCGGGATCAAATTTCGAATAATTTGGAAAAGTATTGCCGGCATTAGCGAACAATGCAAATGCGGGAACCACGGTACCGACTTCCAGACTTGGAAAAAATCTTTGCTCTGCTTCTAAAAGCAACCGTGCCTGACCGGCATAATAAAGATTGGGATAGCCGTTCAAGCCGTTGTCCTCACCTAGCAAAATTTGCTGCGCCTGCTCGGACGCAAAATAATTGGACCACCCCATCGAAAGGAAGGTAGAAGTCAGCATGATAGGCTTCCACTGTAACTCACTGGCGGCGGCGGCATAACCATCATCAAACTTTCCCGCTGGTGAAATAAAATACCTTAGGGACCCGCTGGTGTGAAAATAAACCGCATCCCAAAAAGCATTGTTGTAAACTGCGGAATGACTGAGATAAAAATCATTATTGTCTGCGCCCATCCACTGTTGGTTCAACGCCACCTTACTGGAAATTCTCCAACCCGTTTCCAAAGTTTCGCTCCATTTCAAATTATTGAAATTTTGCACGGTTTTATAATTGTACTGGTACACACTGAAGCTCAATCCTAGGAGATCATCTAATCGCGTATCCGGTACCAGAGCCGTAGGGGCCAGTGGCAATTCCAGCAGGATCTTGCCCGGGCTCCCGCCATAGGTATAAGTGTGGCCATCATTATAGCGATCGTGTCGGTCGAAGGTAGGACTTACATTGAATTTGGTCTTATACCCATAAGAACGTGTGAGGCTTAAATTGAAATCGTGCGTGGCTACCCGATCAAACCGACGCAAGGAAAAGGCTTGCCCTCCTATCGAATCCGCCAGACTGGATCGGATTCGACTCAGCTGATTGGCGTCAAAGTACACATACTCGGAAAATTCTACCGCGGAAATGGATGCGGTAAAGGAATAGCGGTCGGTGCGTGTTTCCAGCGGTTTGGATAAGGATACCAAGGTGGAATAACCATCCGATAACCAAGCTGTATGGGCGGTTAAATGTAGCCTTTGTGCCAATAGTGCATTGTTGTTGTAATCGAGCCAGCGGGTGTCCCGAAATTGATCGTGCCCGACAAAAAATCCCAGTCTTTGGCCGGTGCCAAGCAAGTTGCTTTCCACGGGACCGAGCCAGTAGATCCACTCCCCTCCCAGCCTCTGTAGACTCACTCCCGGTACTGTAGTCCATTGATCATACGTCGTTACAATAACATGTACCGTTCCATCTTTCCAAGCCATCACTTCTATGATTGCATCGGCCAGAAATTCCTCAGCCCGAAGGAGTTTTTCCGTTTCTAGCAAAACGCCTTTGGTGATCAATTCACCTTCCTTGAACAGTAGCCTCCGGCGGATGGTACCTGGACGGGATTCGATATGCAATTTGTTGCCCGTATCGAAAAACCATTGCTCCGCGTCGCTGTGGACAGTCGTACCTTCAAAGGCGTCATTGATTTCAAGTTGAATGGAGCGGACCTTTCCGGTGAAATCTTCCGGTAAATCCTTGGCGCGGGTAAATCCTTCGGTTGGTTTAAAGAAACGGTCAGCCTGCGCGTTGGCGGCAAAGGGGAAAGTTACAACAGCTAAAAACAAGAAAACGGAAAGTCGGCGGGATATCATTGGAAATAATAATTGCATGCATTTCAAAATATAACCTTACTCATAAAAGGGAAGCGGATCTATAAGCCGGGTTCTGTCTCAGACTCTCGGGCAAGCCCGAGTGTATGGGATGATTATCCATCTGGGACAACGGTTACCCGTTGCCTCAAGCAACCTACCCGATGACCGTCCGGAGCGGAACACTCCGGGAACGCCTGGACTTACGCCCAAGAATTCTGGCCACCCTATTTGGTCTTGCACCGGATGGGGTTTGCCCTGCCATCCCTGTCGCCAGGAATGCGGTGAGCTCTTACCTCGCCTTTTCACCCTTACCGGGGAAGGGCCTTGCGGCCATTCCTTGGAGTTCCGCTTGCGCGAAATCCACATCCAGGTTTCCCTGATTGCGGCGGTATATTCTCTGTGGCACTTTCCATCCCGTTACCGGGTCTGGCCGTTAGCCAGCATCCTATCCTATGGTGCCCGGACTTTCCTCTAGAGCTTTCAGGTTTTACCCGGAAAGATCCAGCAACCATCCGATCCGCTTCCCAAAAGCGTCCGCCCAAGATAACAAATACCGAGTTACAGGGTCTTGGATTTTGAAGCTTGATACCGATTCCACAGCTTTTGATAGCCTTTATCGGCGCGGATCGCTTTATCCAACTCCACGCGCCTTTTTTGTTCGCCGGCCAGACATTGCTTACCGCGCGAAGTAGCTGTAAATCGGTCATCGCAGGCCTTTTCCAATAGGAATTTTTTCTGCAATAGGGATTGAATAGCCGGATCATTGGGGTTGGCATTGTTCCGTTTCGCTTCATTCAATCGCTCGTCCACCTCAGCTGTAGCTGGATCTGCCTTTCGGCATTGATTTAGGAATTCGGTTTTTTCCCGATCGCAGACGCGAATTTCCTTTTTGTCCGCTGCACTCAAAATGCGTGTGCTAATAGCCCGCCGAGCCGAATCGACGCTTGCCATTTCTGCCATTGAGGCTGGTTCCATCACCTCGGGGCTACCTGCAACCTCGGTAGTTGCTGTTGTCTGAGATTCATTCAATGCGGAAAGTGAATGTTGCATTGGCGGATTCGCCGAGATGTGGCTTGCTTTGAAAATAACGAGTACAGCCAAACACAAATTGGATCCAGTCGGCATACCTATCCGCCCTTCATTATAATTTTGGAAATTTTAAGCGTGCCAGGAAAAGGCAGCCTATAGATGCAAATATCAGAAACATCAAACACGCCGCAAAAAAGATCCAGGAACCGAAAATAAAACTGGAACCAGCCATTACCGCAAAGAAAACCCCCAGCATAGCAAGACTTGTGATCTGTGTCGCGCCTCTTACGGAATCCGACACCAAGGACATCCACGTCGCAAAGGCGCACAAGAAAAATCCCACTACAGGGGTGAGCAGCAATGCTTTAATCGTTGACGGGATAAAATCAGATGAGAGAAGGCCACGGCTGGAAAGGATCGTTAACATGGTGCATTGACCCAGCCAGCCCATGAGTACCGGAAGCGGATAGACCCCAAGCACCTTTCCCCAAAACAATGAGCCGAGATCGACCGGTAAACAAAGCAAAATTTCCAGCGTATTGCGTTCCTTCTCACCGGCAAAACTATCCGCGCCTAGTGGCGCACTTGCACTAGGCGCCAGTACCGCCAGCATCAACAATAGCGCGCGAGCCAAAAGTAAAGTTTCTTCATTCGATCCGAACGGACGAAAATAAACCGCAAAGCTTTGAACCCCTATGAGCAGCAGGGGCGTCAACAAGAAGGGAATGAGAAAACGCGGCTCCTTGAGGATAAGCCGCCATTCGTGCTGGGCGATACGTCGGACATGGGAAAATTTCATTACACAACCCACCGTGCATAGGCATCGGCCAAAGTGGGTCTTAGGGGTTCCACCCGGGTAATTGGTACATTCCGATATACTAAAAACTGGATGATAGCCGGTATTTTTTCCAATAAGTTCAAACCACTGACTAAGATCTTGTCGTTCTTTTCAAAATGGATTTCAATTCCAAATTCTTTCGCCAATCCATCCAATTCACCCGTTAACGAAGCGCGTGCAAATCCCATTCGAACCTGGGTTTTAACATCGGCCTGACTTAATATCTCTTCCCGGCTTCCCGTACGATTGAGTTTTCCCTTGGAAAGAAAACCAAAGTGACTGGCCACGGTTTCCATTTGTTCCAACCGGTGCGTGGCTACAATGGCGGTTGCGCCCGTAGTGTCCAGGTAACTGCGCAGATACCCGAGCACTTGACGCTGCGAAACCGGATCGAGGTGATCGGTCGGTTCATCCCAAAGCAGGAGCTCGGGCTGGTGCAGGAGGCTGCGTGCGAGTTGCAATTTCTGGCGATTCCCTTGCGAAAGTTTGGCAACCGGTTTACTGTCCAGTGAAAGGTCCAACTCACCACAGATTTTGGCTATGCGAGTATCCAATCCTTGGATAGCATAAAAGGCCCCGAAAAAACCCAAGTATTCCCGCGCATTGAGGCGGCCGTACAGACCAGGATTTTCAATCAGCACACCCAGACGGGACAATGGCGAGCTGCGCCCTTTAAATTTGGCTTCCAATGAAGCTTTCGTTTTCAATGAGGCTTCCGTTGTGTCTTCCACCGTGCTGGAAGCACCGACCATGGTTTCCCCGAAAACCGTCAGCGAACCGTGTTCCGGCTGAACCAAACCGGTGATGCAGCGTAACAAAGTGGTTTTACCCGCACCATTTGGACCCAACAATACATATAGGGCGCCGGATGGAATCTCCAAATTGATTCCGGCTAGAGCGGGAGTCCTAGCTTGCCCCGATGGAAAGGAAACCCGCAAGTCCCGGAAGCTGAGCACAGAATCGGCAGGCATGGAATCGCCGGATGGCCTAACCGGCCACGAACATGGATTCCACCAACAGATCCGGCACTTTAACCGAAGAGAAAGAATCCGAATACTCTCGGGACAGTCCCCGGATTGCCAAGAGCAAGTCAAAAAAATTGGAGTTCAAAGTCAACTTGTCCACAGGCTTGATGCGTTTTCCCTGCGCGTACCAAAACCCTTGCGCGCCTATCGAGATTTCTCCGGAAATGGCAGAGCATCCCGAACCACCATCCAGCTTGGTGACTAGCAAGCACTCAGGATATGCGGAAAGCAAATCATTTAAATCCTCATCGCCTTTGGCTACGATATAATTTGAAAATCCAGTTCCGGCCTTACCGGAATAACCACGCGAACCATTACCCGTGGGCTTGCAACCCGCCTTTTTTGCCGACTCCAAATTATAGAGATACGTTTGGAGAATACCGTCCTTGACGATCTCCAGTGGCGAAGTCACTACGCCTTCGCCATCGAAGAGATGTGAACCAGGCGCCCCGGGAATATGCGGATTGCAGGTAATATTTAGTTTGGGAACCGCAATGGCCTGACCCACTTTTCCCGCAAGCCTGCTTTGGCCTTTCTGCACCGCATCGGCAAAGAAAGGAGAACCGAACATGGACAAAATGGAACCGCTCACCCGATTGGAAAAAACCACCGGATAACGACCACTGGGAATGGTTTCCGCGCCCAAAAGCTCCACGGCCCGTTCCACGGCCTTGCCTGCCATGAAGGCCGCATTGAAGTCGAAGCTGCGCCCACCATTGGAATAGACACCCATCTTCTTGTTCTCACCCTCTTTAGCCACCACACCGATACCGGCGCTCACTACATTGGACCGGGAAGAAAAAACGACACCTTTGGAATTCCGCACCATTGACATTCCAGAAGAACGACTGGCGCCAAGATAGGGAATATTATCGATACGCTTGTCCGCCTCCCGTGCAAGCGATTCCAGCTCAAGCCCCAGGGCTTTCATACGGTCGAGACCAATATCTTCAAGCGCAGGATTGAATGATTTTAAATCGATGTCCGGTAAAGGTTCCGGATCCGGTAAATCCATATCCACCGCATCAGTAATCAACGTATGACTCATGGCGTCCTTGACCGTCTGCCTAATCGCCTCTTTGGACATCTTTTCCGTAAAGGCGAAACCGGGGCTTCGGTTCTTGAACAGCCGAATTCCAATCCCTCTGGAGTTGGAAATTTCCGTACTTTTTACCTGACCTTCGAAAAGCTCCAAGCCCATGCTTTCCGATTCCCCGACTACGGCATCAAATTGTTCAGCCCCTTGCCGAGCCGCTTCGCTGCACATAAAATCAATGGCATCGATGGGTTTCAAAGACTCACCACCATCCATGGTCGGATTAGCCATCAGCGCCCGCCTACCAGGATATTGTCCACTTTGAGAGTTGGTTGTCCAACCATGACGGGAATGGAACCGGAAGCGGCCCCACACATCCCTGCAGCCATTTCCAGATCGTCGCCGACCATGGAAATGAGCGGCAGTATTTCCGGTCCTTTACCGAGCAAAGTCGCCCCACGGACAGGTTCCATGATTTTTCCACCGCGTATCACATAGGCCTCTTCCACCGAAAAATTGAATTCTCCGGTGGCCGGATTAACCGAACCGCCGCCCATTTTTTTGGCGTACAAACCGTTCTCGATTCCGCCTATCATGCTCGCAAGCGAAGATGTCCCTCTATCGATATAGGTATTCCGCATTCGGGATACAGGCGCGTATTGATAGGATTCCCGACGCGAACTTCCAGTGATGCCTACGCCCGTTTCCTGCGCGCCCACCCGGTCGGACATGTAGCTTTGAAGAATGCCGTCTTTGATCAGCACGGTTTTCTGCACCGCATTGCCCTCATCATCCACGTTCAAGGATCCCCAGGCGTTCTGAATCGTTCCATCGTCAATAGCCGTTACTGCGGAATGGGCGATTTTTTCCCCCACTTTGCCCGCAAAGGGTGTGGCCTTGCGTCTTACTGCTTCCGTTTCCAGCAAATGCCCGCATGCTTCATGGAAGATCACCCCGCCGAAGCCGTTGCCCATAACCACCGGCATCTTCCCGCCCTTTACGTATCCGGATGACAGCATCAAAATGGCGCGCTCAGAGGCCTGCCTGGCAAAATGGGCGATGTCCAGACTTTCAAAAAATTCGAATCCGCGCATGGTGCCCGGTGACTCACTTGCCACAAAGATTTCCCCACCGGATTCCGCCGTGACATTGACCGTAAACCGGCAACGCGTGCG
>JAYUHW010000378.1:0-49271 GCA_043766615.1 Fibrobacteria bacterium
GGCTGCGCCAACCAATGCCGCTTTGGATTCCGTCAAGACCAGATCGACATCTAGGCCATACTCTTCCAATGCTTTTAATACGCCGATATAGGCGTAAACCATTTTAGAATCAGAGCTTAAAAAAAGCACCGTCCCATAATGCGGCAAAACGGATGCGGTCGCTTTGTCTGAGAGGGTATCCCGTTTCGGCACTTCCAGAATACTGGGTTCTTCCGGCCGTAAATTTTTGGCTGACGTATCCAAGATAACGAAAGCGGAAATGAGGCTTGGAAGCAAACTAAATAGTATTAAAACCCATAGCGAACGGAAAACCTGGGATGCGATACAATACAATGACCGTTCGTTCATAGGGATGCTATCAATATCCTATTAATATTGGGATTGGGCAGTAGGTTTATGCCACTCCCTGCTCTTATTTTGTAAGCGGTACTAAATGAAATCGCGCTTACTAAACCAGAGACTCGCGATCAACAAGTACATACCGATGAAAGCCAAGCCATAGAAAGTGGTGTACAAAACATAATGTTCACCCAAAGGCAGGTTATAGACGACGCGGCCGCGTATGTTGAAATTTTCAAGATTTGGAATGATGTAGTAAACTCCGCGAATAAATTTTTCCATCAATGGGGAAATGACCGGCGTACCCGGTAACCGGGCACCGTATTTTTGGATAAAGTTCAAATGATTGAGAATGTCTCCAGCCAGATGACCGGCCAGGTAAACGCCCAAGGTGAATAACGCGCTGAGGGTGGGTGTGGAGAATGCGGAAAAAAGCAGTGCCACCGCCAAAATAACCGCCATTTCCAGATAAACCAGGTAAATAGCCAGAAGCAAGGAGGGATTGGGCTTGCAGCCTATTACACGTAGCAAAAGAAAAAAGACCAAGGTCATGATGGCCAGGTTCACCGCCAAAACCAAAAGCAATCCCACATATTTTCCCACAATGAATTTCCATCTATGAATGGGTTTGGCCAACAAGGTTAATATGGTTTTCCTTTGAATTTCCTTTTGAATCAAACCGATGCCGACGAATATGGACATCATCAAACCGCTTAGGGACATTACCGCCAAGGCAAAATCCTTAATCACGTTTTCCCGCGCAAATACAGACCACTCCCCGAGCAAATAGGAGAAGGCAATCAGCATTAAAGTGAAAAAGACCAAGTTGTATAGAATCTTATCGCGAATGGTTTCGCGAAATGCGTTGTAGGCGATGATTAAAATATGACTCATACTATTTTCGCGACCTCCTCAGCCAAAACATCTTCCAAAGAATGACGGGAGCGGGTAACCGTATCCACCACCAATCTTTGCGTGGCCGCCCATTCCAACGCGGCGCGTTTGGCTTCCGGATTTGGACAGATCAGTGTGTGCGCATCCTGTGGCGAACCGACGCCGGCAGGCCAACGTTCGGGCGGTACGGAATCGACAAGCGTCACCTGAAAACTTTCTTGTTCCCCGGACAAAACCTCCGTTACCGTCCCTTCGCGTCGAATCTGTCCACCCACAATCATGGCGAGCCGCGTGCAGGTTGCTTCCACGTCGCTCAAAACATGTGTCGAATAAAAAACCGTAACGCCATCGGCGTGCAAGCCTTTCAGAATATTGCGAACATCCCGCCTTCCCATGGGATCGAGGCCGGACATGGGTTCGTCCAAGATGACTAGGCGCGGTTTGGAAAGCAGGGCTTGTGCCAAGCCGATACGCTGCAGCATGCCTTTGCTGTAGGTACGCAATTTACGGGTCAGCACATCAGGTCGCATGCTGACAAGATCGCTGACTTCATTTACACGCTTTTTCAAGTCTTTCCAGCGCAAGCCGGAAAGACGGCCGTAAAAATCCAGAAACTCACGACCCGATAAATAGTCATAGAAATAAGGGTGTTCCGGTAGAAATCCAACCAAGTTACGGCTACTGGGAGTTCCGGCAGGCTTACCCATCAACATGGCCTTGCCGGCGTCTGCACTCAACAATCCCAGCAAAATTTTTATTGTAGTCGATTTACCTGATCCGTTGGGTCCGATAAATCCGTAAAGCTCCCCTTCCTCAACTTTCAGGGAGATGCCTTGTAGCGCCGCAACCGACTTGCGCCAAAAACCGATTCGATAGGTTTTGCGGAGATCCTCAGTGTATATCATATCCACTCATTCCATGGCTTTTCGCTTATAGCGTTTATAATATTTGATCGCGCGTCCACCGATATAAAGGCAAATTCCCACCATCAGTAAATAATTGCCCAGGACATTTCCGTTCAAGGAGAAGTCACGATAACTAATGCGGCGTAAGTAGAAACACAAGGCAGCCAATCCCAGCGTAATGAATCCGAATACGACCAAATACCATCCCAAGGTATCGACCTTGTCTTCCGTTTCAAAATTGGTAAAGGTCCCGCGTAGAGGCGTTTCTGCTTGGACTTGCTCTGGTTCTGATTTTAGGTTTTGTTCGTTCATGGCCAAAATATAGCTGTTCCGCCCAAAGTATACCGCCCCATTAACCGGGGAATCAAGCCCGCAAAGAAAGTATCCAATCTCACCTCCGCAAATCCTCCGGTAAGACAGTCTGGCCGCCAAATTGTTCCAAGATAAACACGGCTTGTAGGAGCTTGGTTGGTTTACGTTGGCGCCCAAGCGATTCCGCCCCTTGCAATATCAGTGGTAAGGAGCGAACCAAATGAAACTTCCAAACATGGTTCTGGCGGATAAAATAAAAAACCGGCACGTTCGGCGCTTCGCGTAAGCCCATTTCGGCAAGATCACCAAAGACATGCGCTTCGCCCAATTCCGTTTTTAAAAAAGCTTTGCGCACCGGGTAGGCCTGGAGAATAAGTTTATTGAGAAGTCCTGGGGGGCGTTCATCTAAACCGGGGTGCAACCGTCTTTCCACACGCAATGCCAGAATACTTAGAATCTCAAAAAAAGGACGTTGTTCCAAATACGCCAGTGGCTCATTTCGGGATGCCCGCCGGATATCGTCGAGCCAATTTAACGATTCGGAGGCAAGATATCCAGGTAATGAGTCCGCCTGATTGGCCTGAATGCTTTGGCGAAAATGCAGGAATTCATTTTCCACTTCGCGACGCGCAACCGGATTATCGGATGGCGGTGGTGGCGCCGACCCTCCGCAGGCCGTTAGGCCAAGTGCCGTAAGACTGAACAATACAAATTGACGGCTTCGAAATATCACAGGACGATGGCCAAGCGATTTTGGTAAAGGCGGATTTTCTTTTCCCAATTCCGTTGATTGAATTCGTCGTCAGCCCGGAACTTTTTCAATTTAAAGGTTTCCAACAATTCTTTTATAGCTGCGTGATCGTCCGGATTCCATTTTACCAAATAGCCTTCCATTACGGTCAGTGATTCGTCGATATTTCTGAAATCCACTACGGTGTTTTTCCGCCAGGTCCAGAAAGCCAAAGAAGCCGTAGAGCCGGGAATTTTATCTTCCGAATCCAATAATTTAAGGCTGATACGGCGCGCCAGTTCTGCATCGTCTTGCACATAGTCCTGTTTTAAAAGGAATTCCAAAGTCACCATTTCCTGTTCGTCCAAGTTGATATATCCGAGTATAATGTCACCGGCCTTATTCGCATCGCCCATCTGGTTGTAACATCCAGCTAAAATTGTCGCCATGCCCGTCGAAAGCCTGTTCTCTTTACGGTAGCTTTCAATGAATTGGATCGCTTGCATGTAGTCGCCTCGTTGATACAGGCTTTGTAAATATTCAATGATTTGGCTTTCAAAAACTTCATGAGTCAAAAGGAAATTATTGACCAGCGTATCTGGAACAATGGGCAGCGGGCGCTTACCGACCAGCATTTCGTATTCCCAATCCGCGAAAAATATTCCATGCCCCGCCGACTTGCCTAAATGTGTGGCCTTTTTATCCTGGTCTTCTTCATTCATGCGTGCCAGCAGATATTGTAGATACGCCTCATTCTTGACATCCGCATCATTGCCCAGAATTTGTTTCAAGAGCGGCAACTTCTCTTTAGGCACCACAATGCCGAGGGTATTGTACATATGCGCCCAGTCTTGAGAGAACACCGTCCATCTTTCATCATTCCAAATATCTGATGTGTTGACATCGTACGTTACCAAAGTTTGCAATACCTGATCATACCCGAATACGGCAATCACATGCCCAGGGATAAAGGCCAGTACAGGAATTCCGTGGTCGATTAGACTAAAAATATCCCCGAGATTCCGTAAAGGCAGCACCATACTGGTGAACCCGCGCATTTCCGAATAAAATACCTCGTCGGTGATGAGGCTTCCTCTATCCAATTGGGTGATTTCTGCGCCGATGCGTTTTGCCCCACGATGATCGCCCCAAAAGTTGAGTACCAAACCCAATGAGTTTGGAACGCAATAGGCACTTTTGTATTCAGTGCGGGCTTCTACTCCTGGAATGACAACGCGTTTCAAGGTGGAATCCGTATTCTTTTCCAGCTTGTCCCGGAATTCGTGGGCTTCCAAAAGCAGTCGAGAATCGTGAAAGTATTTTACCAATACTCGAATAAAGGCTTCCTTCGATTCCTCCAAACGCCCGCTTTTGCGATGGAGCAGCGCGACCCTGAACTGGAGGTAGGATTTTAGATTGTCGGAACGACTCCAGGATAATGCCTGCGAATACCAGGGAATGGCTTTCTGCGGCGTGCCGGACTTTTCATAATGCTGTCCAATCAGCAATGCATAGTGAATTGGAAGACCCGTGAGGACAGCTAGACTAAGCATGGCCAATCCAATGGAAACCAGCCCCAGTATGTAAATCTGCACAAAGCGTTGTCCAGCGCGCCACAGGCGCTGGCATTGGTGTACCAGACCGGGAACCGAGGCGAACCACAGGATTAGAAAAAGTACTTGTCGAGTATGATCCAGCCAGGGCGGAAAAAGCGCTAGCTCTTGAACCTGCCACAGAGGTATGGTCACCAATAAAAAATAAAGTTGACTCACGAATATATGGGCCACGGTAACCAGTGCAATTAGTTTCACCAAACCGGCTAGTGTCCACCGCGATCCCTCTTTGGTGGATTGCAAGGCTGAAAAAAATAGGAGTAATCCAAAGTTCATCCAGACCAAGCCCAAATCTTCCGAGATGGAATTAACGGATGCATTGACGGGATAATAGCTACTCCACAAAATGTCCGACAACCATTGTTCCATACTGGCGAGAAACACCGCTAGGGGCAGCCCCGCCACAGTCAACGCCAAGGCATTTCGCATGCGATGTTGAGTCGCGGCCGCAACGGTCCCGGCCCTTTCCAGTGGTACCACTACCATCACCACAAAACTCCAGAACAAGTTCCAACTTCCCAGGATAATGGCCATCAACAGCCAGTTGCAAGGCAACCAAACTATCATAGGAATGGGAGCTATAGCCGCGCCGATGAGTAGCCATGAAAAAAAGCGTTTCCGGGAAGTATGTAAGTAAGGCAAAAAGGGCCAGGGCCCTGCGATAAACATCAGGAAATAAACAAAGTTTGGCCGAGCAGGTTTGGCTGGATGGGTAATGGCAACAGGATCTGCATGGATCATATGGTTTTTATATGCTCCTTTTCTGCCACTGGTGATGAACCTGCTCTGCTGTTTTATCACCCTTGTGACGGTAGTAGGCTTCCATTAAAACATGACTCTCCCCTATCGATTTATCCAGCTTAAGACTGCGGGATAAGGCTGAAAAAGCCGCACGATAATGCCCTTTGTCCATGGCTACCGCCGCCTTCAAAGTCAAGTACCTGGCATCGGACGAAAAGCCTTTGCAGCGATCCAGCAAATCAGATACCTCACCCACCTTACCCAGTTTGAACTTGATCCAAGCCAATCTTAACTCGGCTGATTCGCTGCCAAAAGGAAAGAGCCGAGTCAACTCCGTAAAAAGCCGTTCCGCTCCAGACAGGTCACGGCGCCGCACAAGCAAGGTAGCCAGTGAATCCGTATATAGAGGCTCTTCCGGATCCATTCGGTGCAATTGAGTGTAAAGCACCATCGCCGTATCTAAAAGGGGTCGCGTTTTTGCTGCCGTGTCTAAAATTGGAGCGACATACCAATTCATCATCAGGTAGCTTCCCAATTGTCCTTGAAGGATTTTGGTAACGATTTCTTTTTCAACCTGTGGGTTTGGCCCTAAATTTTTCATCCAGTCAGGCGGAAAATCACGAAACAAATTCTGATAGTCACCGGGATCCGCGGACAGTTCCCAGTAGCGCCGCTTTAAATAAAGCATCCGAGAAAAAATTTGATCATTCGGGAACAGCTGTTCGGCTTGTCGATAGCAGTTGGCCGCCTCTTGGTAATTTTCGTGCTCTTGGTAATACACATCCCCTTGCTCCACCAAGTAGGCGGCACGACGTTCCATCGGCCCCACCATTCCACTATCACCCAAGATCATACCCACGCCGCCGATGTCCAATACATATTCGGCCAAATCCTCAGCGGGTATAAATCTCTGCAAATTCTGGCGCCAGATACGGGTTGTATCTTTTTTAGAAATGTCCGTGGTGGAGTGGCCAAAAGCTTCCTCGACGTGATGGTTAAAAAGATCCGTATTTTCATTCCGAAACCAATCCCATCCACCCGGTGGCTGATATGCGTAATAGTAAAAGCCATCGCGACCGGAATCATATCCAGATATCGGCACCCAATGACCGTAGAGGCTCAGGAAGGGTACGTGACCGGCGATCAAGGCCTGCTTAATCCGGCTGTTGGTTAAGAAACAGGTGGAAACGGGAATTTCCAATAAGCGTAAAGCAGGTATGAGTTCAGGTACGTTTTCCAGCTTTGGCAAGTTCAGTTGGATGCGATTAGACAAATCCAAGAGTCGCTTTTTCAACTCCAAGTCCGTCCAGGATGGTTTTAAAAAAGCGACGGCGCTGAGTAGCGCGTACCATTCCTGATCGAGGTACGCTGCGGTTTTAATAACAGGTAGTTCCAGTTGAATGGGACTTACTGAAACATCAGAATCCTTTGCATACTTAGTGGAATCGACTGATGCTCGTTTCAATGCGGCCAGCGAGCGATCCGTTCGTTTTCGAATACGGGAAAAGTACGGCTTGTGCCCGCATTGAACAACTAATCGTTGCATTAAACCGATAGCCCTATCTCGGTTCCCACTTTGGTATTCCAACTCTATCCATTCCTCCAGAATAGATGGATTGCGGAAAGCGGATGGTGTACGCGCCAATCCTGCATTTGCGACAAAACGATAGATTTGAAAATGATGACCCGTCAAAGCCAACTGCCGCAGACCGGCCAAATAATAATTCCAATCTCCAATTACAAAAAGCATATTGGCATAGAGTAGCAGGGAAGGTACGCTCAAAAATACCGTCCGTTTCAAAAAAACGGAAGTCCGTGCGGATTGCACAAGATAACCGATGCCTAACAGGAAAGCGCCCGCATAAAAAACAGATTTGACCAAAACTCGGAATCTAATTTCTCCCAAGTAAGTGAATAACAGCGGCTCGCGTGCCACGCTGTAGATTTGGTTCAAAATGGCTTGGTCGCATTTTTCCCATATCATGATCCAGAGCAATACCACCAAAACCGCAGCATAGAAATAAACCAGTGATCGTAGTTTTGCCGGCAGTTTGACTTTCCAGGCTACCCAAGAAGACAATGCCACTACCGGAACTGCGCAAAGCATCCAGATCAATCCATCCGTATACACATCACTGGGAAGCCGAATGGAAAACCCTTCCAATTCGCCGATATTATGGATGAGCGCGAGGATATAGACCCAAGGGAAAATCGCCAGACTAGCCAACAGAATGATTGAGCCAAGCTGTGGGCGTTCCACCGGACTTGGGCCTTCCTGGCCTATGTTAAAGAATTCAGCTCGACCTTTGTGCTGCATCGCCCATGCACTGGCTCCAGCTGTGAGCCCATAGAAACCAATCAGAACAGTCCAATGAACCGGAGCAAAAAACAACAACCCTGTGCTGGCCAGAACTCCACCCGCAAGGACGGCCACTCTTAGGAAATAATTCGGTTGCAGCCCTCTTCTGCTTTTTTTCGCGGCTAGGGTAAACCACAAGGCAAAAGGACCTAATAAGAGCGAAACCAAACTAAACCAAAGAAGCTTCAATCCCTTTGAAAACAACGACTTACGGATCAAGACGTTTCCTTTTTCAGACGAGCCTAGAATATGGTACCAGAATGTTCAGTAGGAAAGTATAAAACGGTGACTTTTATATCGAAGATTTCCTGCAAAAGGTTGACACGGCTTTCTTCCGGAACCTATTTTGGAGACAAATTAAGCCCTGGAATTGAATGAAGCCTGCATTGACTGTGCTTGTGGTTAAAAGACTTTTGGACCTGCTCTCTGGATGGCTGGGTACGCTTTTTTTCGTTGCCTCATACCCCATCGTCGCGGCTTTGATCAAACTGGAGTCGCGCGGTCCAGTTTTATATTCTCAGCAACGAGTTGGAATCAACCGCCGTTCCAGCCCATATCCAATTTTTGCTTCTTCCAAGGCCGAAGCGCCCGCGGGCGGAGCTGGAAGCTTCATCCTTTCAAATCGACGGGTAGATTGTGGTGGAGAAATATTCACCATCCTAAAATACCGGACTATGCGAGTGGATGCGGAAAGTTTAGGTCCGCAGCTTGCTTCCAAAGGACTTGATCCTCGGGTAACGCGCCTTGGAAAATGGTTACGGGCTTTACACATTGATGAGTTGCCACAATTTGTGAATATACTCCGCGGTGATATGAGCCTTATCGGCCCCAGGCCGGAAAGACCGCATTTTACCTTACAATATTCCAAAAGCATTCCCCATTACCTGGATAGAACCCTTTGGATCAAGCCTGGTCTAACCGGTTTGGCGCAGATTGTATTGGGCTATGATGATTCCTTGGACAGTGTGGTGCGTAAAATCCATTATGATTTCTCCTACCGTTCTGCGACCAGCCATATGCTGGCATGGTTCAAAATGGAGTTGTGGGTGGCAGTCAATACGGTACTTTACTTGTTCATCAAACCGGAGTTTGAAGGTGAAACACGGGATTTGGAGGGGCTCAAGCGGGCAAGGCGGGTAAACTTTCGAGCCTATGCGCCTTTTAAGGCCGATCTGCCCAAAGATTTACCGGAAATTAAAAGCCTGGTACATACGCATCAAACTAAAAGATCCATTATCATGGTCGGCAGCAGTCCTTTTGAAATAGGTCGAACCCTGAAGGACTTGCCCATGGATTCCGGTAAGTCACTGGATGTACAACTCAGTCCCGATGAGAACTTCGACCTGGAAGACCTAGGGTTTCTCATTAATCTGGTATTAAAGGTAAAGCAAAACGGTGGCCGTGTAGCCGTCAAGAATTCCAGTCCTAGAATTCAGAAGATGCTGAAGGAAATTCATCTTGATAAAGTCATTGAATTGCATCGGCCGCAGGATACCATTAAAAACTTTATGACCGTGGATGTGGAATGTTGGTTCCACGCCTATAATTTGAAGCAACAGGTTTCCACGTCTACCTGGCACTTGCAGCCCACGCGCGTGGTGGCCAATGTCAAGAAAATCCTGGATCTTTTTCGAACCCATGATACCAAAGCCACATTTTTTGTGTTGGGTTGGGTGGCGGACCACTTTCCTGATGTCGTCCGGATGATAGCAGCAGAAGGCCATGAAATTGGAACGCATGGGTATTACCATAATTTATTGACCGACATGACTCCTACCCAATTTACCGAGGATCTGGAGAAGTCTTTGATTTCGTTGAGCCGGCTTACCACCCAAAAGGTTATTGGGCATAGGGCTTCCAATTTTTCCATAGTCGCTTCTACGCTTTGGGCTTTAGAAATTCTCGCCCGTTACGGAATCGAATACGATTCCAGCATTTTTCCAATTAAGCGAGAACGTTATGGCATCCATCGTTATCCAAACCGTTTGCCGCACACCATGGAATTCCAGAATGGCGGCACGCTAACTGAAGTCCCCATGTCCACATTGGGATTGGGCAATAAAGTGTTACCAATATCCGGCGGTGGCTATTTAAGGCTTTATCCGTATCGAGTTACGGACCGATATATCGAGCAGAAAAACTTGCGTGGCTTACCCGCCATGGTTTATTTCCATCCTTGGGAATTGGACACTATGCAAAAAAAACTTAATGTGGGGCCCATGAAAGGCTTCCAGCATTATGTGAATTTGGATACCACGGAATGGAAGTTGAGTCGATTAATGGAGCGCTTCTTCTTTACGTCTGTTAAAGACAATTTGAGCTCACGCAGAATATCCGGATTATTGAAAAAGAATCCCGTCAAAATCGAAAGAGTTTTATCGGAAGAATATGAAATGCAAACGGGATTGAATGTCTTACCCAATCCACTCATTAGTTAAGTCTAGGTTTGTGGGACAGCCGTTTTTTGATTGAGATGAAAAATAAGACCCGAAATATCGGCGGGTGTGACACCGGATATACGCTGCGCCAATCCAACCGTTAAGGGCCGCTTGCTATCCAGCTTTTGACGCGCTTCCGTGGACAAGGCATGAGCGTGCAGGTAATTGAAATCCGGCGGAATGCGCAAGCCACCTAATTTCCGGTTGCGCTCGATTTCTTTTAGCTGCCTGTCCCAGAAGCCCTTATAGCGTTCCGAAGCCTCAAGAGCCAACATTTCCCGCTCCGTTAAATCGGTTGCAATACCCAGGCAGGCCATCAATCCCATAAGTCCTACATCCGGCCTGCGCAGCAAACTAAGCGCCGGTACGGCCTCTGGCAATGCCGCCGAGCCGCAGGAACCAAGGTAGGCATCCACGGCTGGCCCAAATGCTCGGGCCTCGGCTAATGTATCGCGAACATCCTTAAGCCGTATGCGCCACGCTTCATATTTTAGGAAAGTCTGCGCATCCACCATTCCGAGTGCATGCCCTTTTTCCAACAATCGTTCCTCCGCATTGTCTTGACGCAAATGCAATCGAAATTCCGCCCGGGAGGTAAACATCCGATAGGGCTCTTCCAAGTCCTGCGAAATGAGATCGTCTGTCAAAACGCCAATATAAGAGTCGCTGCGGCTCAGAATAAAAGGATCTTTTCCTTGCAAGGCCAGGGCGGCGTTTATGCCAGCCATCAAACCTTGAGCGGCGGCTTCTTCATAACCGGAAGTGCCATTCACTTGACCGGCAAAATAAAGTCCACGGATGTCCTTGAATTCGTAGGTAGGATCAAGCTGGGTCGCGTCCACGGAATCGTATTCCACCGCATACCCATAACGCAGGACCCGACAATTCTTAAGCCCCGGAATGGTGCGTAAGGCCAAGTCTTGGATCTCAGCCGGGAGACTGGATGAAAAACCATTTACGTAGATACGTCCGTTGTTCAATCCTTCCGGTTCCAAAAACAGATGATGGGAATCCTTGTCCGCAAATCGGCAAATTTTATCTTCAATGGATGGACAATAGCGCGGGCCAATACCTTTTATCGTGCCTGTAAACATTGGGCTTTGGCTAAAACCCGTTCGCAGCACCTCATGGGTGGCTTCATTGGTGTGCGTTATCCAGCAGGTGGCTTGATTTTTGAGCTTGGCCACGGTTCGGAATGAAAAAGGAACGGGGTCCGCATCGCCATGCTGGACCTCGACGGCCGAATAATCAATCGAGTCCGCAGCCAGTCTCGCCGGAGTTCCCGTTTTCAAGCGACGTGTTTTAATTCCCATGGCCTGCATCGATTGGGCCAGGCTATTGGCCGCGGCCTCTCCAATCCTGCCTCCCGGGGTGGGCTGCAAACCGGTATACATTACCGCGCCGAGAAAAGTACCGGAAGTGATGATCAGCGCCCGGCAACCCATGCGTCCTTGTGCCCCAAAATCCAAATCAAAGCAACCATCCGCTTGCCGTTGAAAGCCTTGCAATTCCCCATCCCTTAACGAGAGCAGCGGTGTCGCTTGCAATAGACTTTGCATGGTATCGGCGTAAAGCTCCATATCCATTTGAGCACGTGGCCCCCATACGGCCGGACCCTTGGACAAATTAAGCATTCGAAATTGGATGCCGGCGATATCGGCAACCACTCCCATGAGCCCACCCAATGCATCCAAATCACGGACCAATTGTCCTTTGGCTACTCCACCAATGGCAGGATTGCACGACATGCGTCCCACTGCTTTGGTGTCCATGGAGACCAGTACCGTCCGTATGCCAAGCCGTGCACCAGCGTGCGCAGCTTCGATGCCTGCGTGCCCGCCGCCAATGACCACAATGTCGAAATAGTTTTCCATACGCCGCCTACAATGTACTTCCTCACCTGGCTTGCCAGGCGGACACCTATGGAAAGTAAAAAATTGTTGTTATCATGCTCCCTTAAAACCCTTCCAAAGCGAATACAATGCCCAAGAAACATTGGCTGATGAAAACGGAACCCGATACCTTTTCAATCCAGGATCTACAGAGCCGTCCCGGTCAGCGGGAGCACTGGGAAGGCGTACGGAATTATCAGGCCCGTAACTACATGCGGGACCAAATGGCCATTGGCGATGCCGTGCTCTTTTATCATTCCAGCTGTTCACCCGCAGGAATAGTGGGCTTGGCCACCATCGTAACCGCCGCTTATCCGGATCCCACCGCTTTGGATCCAGCGTCCAAGTACTTCGATTCCAAGGCCACCCAGCTTAAAAATCCCTGGGTGATGGTAGATGTTCAATTTAAGCGAGAATTTTCGACTATGCTAACTCTAGATACGCTGCGTGGAATTCCGGGATTGGAAGGTATGCTAGTGCTGAAAAGAGGCATGCGCCTATCCATCCAGCCGGTTACACCCGAGGAATTTGGGATTTTATTAAAAGTAGTGGGAAAGTAAAATTTCCAAGATATCACAAATAAGTCCATGGCGTTGCATAGTTGACCTAGGAATATCACTTCCAGCCTCCCTCTGCGATTTACATTTAGGACATGAGACCCAGTTTCCGTCCCGATTTGGAATTGCCTTTGCCGACACCACGACCTTTGATCGGCGATGTGGAAGCTTTGGCGGGGCCGCGTTCCGGGCTTGGCCAGGACAGCTCGCGTGACGAATCCATTCTAGGGGCGTTGCGCGAACGATTGCAAGAACGGAGGCAGAGTAACATTAAAGTTACTGGTGGTCGCAGGGCCAGCGATAAAAGGCCCATCGGTGAGGAAGACAAATACGAACCGCAAAGAATCAGTCGTAAGATTTGCTGGCAATACGATCAAACGGCGCATAAAATCCCCTTGCTGCGCCGGCATTACATTTAAGTCTTAAACTGGTTTTTTTTTGGCTTCGCGATTGGGCGTGCGAAGCAAAGTTGATCTTGCAATTTCCAGATTTTACCCTGTCTTGCCTTCAAAATATTTAAGAACTTTTAGCCGCCCGACACGGTTTTCTAAAACTCAACAAAACTTCAGCCTAAACAGCACAAATTCCTTTAATTATTCCTTCAATGATTTATTGAATTCTTATGCCTTCCGCCCCCATAATGATTTAGGACATATCGGGAGTTCCGATATAAAACTTTAAGGGGAAATGCACTTGGGTCAGCCTTCCAAAAATTACGGTCCCTCACTCCTGCAAAAGCAAGCGACGCAACAAGCACTGCTTGTTAAAATGCGAACTCGACTTGCAGGAGGTTCAGAATTTGAGACTCAATTAAATGCCCGTCGCAAAATTCTGGCCCATAAGCAGACTTTTAATTGGACATCCAGGGCTGGCATAGCCCTTATCCTTATTCTGGTCAATCTCGCATATTTAGGTTACCACGGTGACACCAAGACTAAAGTGGTGGCTCCCCATGCCGAAATGCTAAAAGCCCCTAGCTCTGACCTAAGCAATGAAAATCAAGCATTGTATTGGGCCTATGCGCTTTATGACTTTGCGTTGCTAAAAAAGAATTTTGACCCGCACGGCGCCGTAGTGATAGATGCAAAAGTAGCCAAAACAAAACTGATGGAACTATTACCTAAAGTAGACGCTCGCACTCGTTTTATTATCGATGCCTACCTCCCTCCAACCCGGAAAAGTTCATGAACCCGTTTAAGCATGAAAATAAATTCCAAGCTGGATTTAGCCTTATTGAAATATTGGTGTCTGCGGTGATCGTTGGAATACTTTCAGTATCAATTTTTTACTTCCTTAATTCCCAAAACAAAATTAGCCTTCGTGGAAACGATGTTGTAAAGGGAACACACCTAGGTAAACTGAAATTCGACTCCTTAAAAGTGGCCGACTATGTTGATTTGGTATCCGGTTCAGATACCGTCATGGATCGATACATTCGGTCCTGGCATATAACACCTCAGCGTGGAAGCGATGGCCTTCTGAACGGTCGCAAACAGATTGACATGTCCATTATATGGCCATTGACAGCGGAACATTCTCTGAGCTTTGCTTCCCTCAAAAGCGATGACAAATATAAAGAGGTGGCGCCATGAAGTTTAAAAACAAAAACCATTTATTCGACCAAGGTGGCTTCACGCTGGTAGAATTATTGGTTGGGATGGTGGTGTCTGGATTTGTCATGGCAGGAGCCTACAGTCTTTGGACTACCCAACATCATGAGGGGTATCGTCTCGAAAAAAAAACAGAGTTACGAAATGAGATTGCCCTTTCTTCTAAAAAGTTGCAACGCTCCATTACCCTAGCTGGAATAGGTCTGAATGGGGCAGCGTTTATGGTTAAAGCGGATGCGGTGGGTACGGACTCCTTGATTATTTACACAAATGCGGCTGAAAAAAAATCGGACTTAACCTACGACATCAGTCCGGATGCAAATGAAATCCACGTTGCAAATCCCTCGGTGTTTGCCGGTGCCGGTTATATAGCTGTCAGTTCACTTGGAGGTGGTGAAGTCCGGCATATAAATAAAATTGAAGGGTCCACGATAACCGTCGATAAAGGGTTTAGTCGATCTTTTCCGGCAGCGAGTTGCAAAGTGTATCCAGCCCTTCGAGAACGCTATTTTACGGATCAAGAAAACAGTAATCTTCTTTGGGATCGAAATGGAACAATTACCGTTATGGCTGAGAATATCAGGAATTTTCAAGTTTCTTTTTGGAACAGCCATGGTGAATCCACTGAAATCCAGAAGGACATTCGTACCGTGCAATTCTCATTTACCGGCATCTATCCAGCCAAGGAAGGCGCGCTTACCAGCATAGTATTCTCTTCCACCGCAATACCAAGGAACACCTTATGAAAAACCATTCACATGATTTCCAAAAAAACATTGATGAAGGTGGATCGATGATTGGGAAGTCGCAATCGGGTGGTGGACTTTTGGTAGTGATTGCCGTTCTCGGTTTGCTTATCGTTCTGGTTCAGGGCTCTATGTTTTACCGAGCAAAATCAAGCGCTAAATTTATTGGATCTGAGAAAAATCAAATTCTTGCGCAACAGTTAGCTGAAGCTGGTGTTGAAGATAATATTGCGGCAATTGGCCGCCGTCAGCTAAAAGTTACGGGAAGTATGGTCGACTATACCTCTTTTGACCACAAGGCATTGGGAACCGGTGTTTATACAAGTAAGCTGACAACGGTTGCAGTAGGTGCTGTAGCCGATACCGTAGACTTGACATCAACAGGAATGGTAGGGACCGCAAGTCAGAAAATTCAGGCTAGACTGCGGTTAAAAAAGTATTTAGATACGACTCGCACAACTCTTTTAAAAGTTTTGCCGGAAACAACTTTGACTTTTTACACACATATTGTTCCGGAAACTACCACCACGACCACGGTCAAGGATCCCATGACCCTGCCAGCGCTCAATACCACTGCTGCTTATACTGCTTGCATGTCATCGAGCGGAAAGAAGTGTGATGTTTGCCATCTGCCAGGAGGTGACCTTAAGAAGGCCAATGTTATCAATATTGCTAAATCCGCAATCGGGGCCCATATTACTGACCATGGTGATTATGTCACAACAGATGGATCCTGCGATGTCTACAAACCGAAAATAACTATAAAGGTGACCAGTAAATCCGTTATTGACACCACCCGGACCATTGCAGATTTAACTACGTACGATACTACGGTTGTAATTGATACTTTAATCAAGACCCAATTTTTATCTTGGAAATAGGGATAGAAATCGTAACAGGAATCGGGAAATTAAGGAACCATAGCAGGTACAGTCACATAACTGGGAACCCAAAGAGTGCGGTTCCCGTCCGTTTTGAGAATCAGTGAATAGCTTCCATTTTTTTTGAAATCGGATCGCAACCATTCCTGGCTTCCGGAATTGGCATCAATCATGGGATATAAGGCTTTACTTCTATTGAGGTAGACGATTTTCCAACTGCCTTCGGGAACGCGGAACACTCTGGTTGAATCCGCTTGAACCGAATCGATTTTTTTGGCATTGGCCGCATTGGCCCAGTCCACGGAAGTTCCTGGATAGAGGTAAAAAGTCAGAGTACTTGGGTCTTGTTTAATTTGATTCGTGATGATCAAACTTGCTGTTCCAGTGGAAATAGAATCCGCAGGTTTAGCATCTGATATATCCACAGGTGTGCAACTTGATAGCAGCATTACGGTCCAAATCAAGGCCATGGAAACAAAAGTGCACAAAAAGCCTAACGGCCCGAACCCACGTGTTTTTAAATAATCGGACATAGCATAATCTCCCTTGCACATTCTAGCATTAGCGATAGACCCGTTCCACTCTGTTTCCTAAAGAACAAATAATGTCATAGGTATGGGTGTGCTTCCAACGGGCCCAATCCTCAATAGTAATTTCCTTTTGGCGGGATTTACCCACGAGTATGACCTGGTCCCCTACTTTAGATTCCGGGCATGGCCCCAAATCTACCGTTAAATAATCCATGGAGACTCGCCCGATAATTGGACACGCCTGGCCTCGAATAAGCACATGTCCGGAATTGCTGGCCGCCAATGGAACGCCGTCGGCATAACCCGCTGGCACGGTACCCACCCAGGATTTTTCCTTGAGAATATACGTGCACCCATACCCCACCGTAAATCCAGCCGGAAGCTGCCTTTTGGCAAGCAAAGTTGTTTTAATGGAAAGCGAAGGCTTTAGATTATAGGTCCGCCTTCCAGCTAGGTCAAATACGCCGTAAAGGTTGATCCCCGTTCTGACCATATTGAAATAGGAATCCCGGTAATTATTAATACCATCTGAATTAGCCATATGGACAATTGGAAAGTGGATTCCATCCTGTGCTAGTTTTTCTAGCAACTGTCGAAACAGCTTCAACTGCTCGCCGGATTTGCCATCCGATGGAGTATTGGCATTGGGAAAATGGGAATAAATCCCTTCAAAGACCAGATTCGGTAGTTTCAGAATGCTGTGAATGATGCCATACGCTTCAAAATATGGAATCCCCAATCGCCCCATTCCGGTATCCACCTTGATATGGACTGTTGCCTTCCGGCCCTGCTGATGCGCTGACTGGGAGATGATTTTGGCCGTAGCTAAATCAGGAACAGGACAGATTATACCGAGTCGCACGCAGTCCGGGATTTCCGATGCCAATAGTCCACCTATAATTTGCACCGGCACCGGTACGCGTAACTTTTTAACCCGTTTTATCAAAACTTCGGCTTCTTTAAATTCAGCTACCCCAAACCGGTCGACTCCAGCCGCTATCAGGGTATCCGCAATAGGTCCGGCCCCAAGCCCATAGGCATTGGCCTTGAGCACGGCCATAATTTTGGCCGGCTCCACGGTTTTTCGGATTTTGGAAAAATTTCCCCGGATGGCACTGAGTTGTATTTCCAGTCGAACCCTAGAAGGAATGGGAATATTCAATCGCGTGCCACTCATCATCTAGATCAATTTAACATTATAAATTCCTACATTTAGATAACATGGAAGCCAAAGATTCCCCTTCCCTTGCCTTAAGATCGGTCGGTAATATCTCCAACTTTATTGAAAGAAGGTATATGCGAAGCCTCTTCTCCTTATTCTTGGCTACTGGGTTTATATCCCTGTCCAGCAACAGCTTAGCTGATGAAATGCATCGAGGCGAAAATTTGACCAATGGCGTTTTCAGCAATAAGGATATTTCCGACGCCAGTTTTCTTGGATGCAATTTGGACAATGCCAGGTTCAACCAAACCATTGGTTTAAAGGCTTCCTTCCAAGGATCCAAGGGCAAGAATGTCAATTTTTCTTCGATGCAAGTATCCGATGTAGACTTTCATGATGGCCAATTTCCGCAAGGTGATTTTCACAATTCCGATTTGCGGGGCAGCAATTTCAAACACACTGTGTTAAGTGACGCAAATTTCCACAGTGCTGTCCTTCTCGATGCCAACTTTGAGGGAGCGGACCTAAGCAAAGCCAATTTTGTTGATTCAAAATTCAACGAGCGCATTACCTTTGCCAAAGCCAATTTATCCGGTGCTATGTTTAAAAACAATAGTCTGGAACAATCGGATTTTTCCAAGGCAAATTTAAATGATGCCAGTTTTCTGGCCGTTAAATTCGAAGGTTCCAATTTTAATGGGGCCACGGTGAACCGTGTCAATTTTTCCGAATCCAATCTTACCAACGCAGATTTATCTCATCTCAATTTTATCATAGCCAACTTCCAGTCCACGGCACTGGTCGAAGCCAATTTAAAAGGCTCTACCTTTAGCGATTCCAAATTCGATAAGGCGGAATTCCAATATTCCAAATTCAATGGTGCGGTTTTCAAAAATTGCAGTTTCAATAACGCCTCCTTCTACCGCATCGAGATTGACGGGGTTAATTTCGCCGGTGCCTCGATGAATGCAAGTGTCTTTGACATCAAATCCATGGAAAAAGTCAACTTTCACGGGGCGAAACTGGAACGGGTCAAATTCACCTGCGAGAAATTGAGTCGTGTGGATTTTTCCGGGGCCAATCTCAAGTTCGCTGATTTTTCCGGTGTGCGGCTCTACAATTGTGATTTTACAGGTGCGGACCTCAACAATGCTCGATTTGATAGCGGTTACCTAACTGCCTGTGATTTTTCGGGAGCCAATCTATCTACCGTATACTGGGATGCCGACAATCTCAAGAAAAACCTTTTCAACGGCGAAACCCGGTTCCCCAAATCCTATACCCCAGTACCCAGCCAGATGCGAGCTCGCAAGTAATTCACCTAAATTTCTATATCTTGTGGTATGCGCCGCCCATTATTGCCCGTTGATGCCACTGAACTCGTCTATGAAATTCGTGAAATTGTAAAAACCGCACAGCTTTTCCAGAAATTCGGCATTGAAATATGCTGGGAAAACATCGGTGATCCGGTAGCCAAAGGAACTCCAATTCCTGAGTGGATGAAAGCTATCGTTGGTGATTTGGCCAAACAATCTCTCAGCTATGCGTATTGCCCAACTAAAGGCGTTCTTGAAACGCGAAAATTTCTAGCCAAAAAGAACAACGCGGTTGGTGGTGTCCAAATCGATGCCGAAGACATTTTATTCTGTAATGGTTTGGGCGATGCCATTTCCAAAGTTTACCAATATTTGGACCCGAAGGCGCGTGTTATCGGGCCCTCACCTGGATATTCTACCCACTCCTCAGCCGAAGGCGATCACGCCAACCGGCCGCCCATTACCTACCGGATGGATCCGAACAACCATTGGTATCCGGATTTGGAAGACCTGCGGACACAGTTAAAGGCCAATCCGAATATCGTTGGAATCCTGCTCATCAATCCCGATAATCCCACGGGTATGGTCTATCCGGAAAAGATTTTGCGAGAATTCATTGCGCTTGCTGAGGAATTCGATCTCTTTATCATCTCAGATGAGATTTACACCCACATCACCTTTAATGGTGCAGAAGCCGTACCCTTGGCAAAAGTCATTGGCAACGTTTGTGGTATTGCCATGAAGGGCATTTCTAAGGAATTTCCATGGCCGGGTTCACGTTGTGGCTGGTTGGAATTTTATAATACCTCTAAGGATTCCCATTTTGGAAAATTGGTGAAGACCATTGAGGATGCCAAGATGCTGGAGGTTTGTTCGACCACTTTGCCCCAAATGGCTATTCCAGCCATCATGTCTCATCCAGAATTTCCGGCTCATCGCGCTTCCTTAAATCTGGACATACAAAAACGCGGGGATGTAGTTCTAGACACGCTTTCGGACATACCTGGATTAATCGTAAATAAAACCTATGGCGCCTTTTACACGTCCATTATTTTCAAAACCGGAATGTTGAAGCCGTCCCAACAATTGAAGGTCCAGAATCCAGAAGCGAAAACCTTGGTTGAAAAATTAGTGGTTGGTGTCCCACTCGACAAACGGTTTGTGTACTATGTCTTGGCCGCTACCGGTATTTGCGTCGTGCCGATTTCGTCCTTTTGCTCAGACTTGGATGGCTTTCGGGTCACGTTGCTGGAGGAGAATCCAGAAAAAATGCGCTGGATGTATCAGCGGCTTCGGGCGGCTATTTTAGAATACCTTGCCTCTTGATTCTTCCTTAGGAGTCTGGCGGGTGCTGTCATTTTCTTGGCTATCATCAGGAGCAACATAGGGTTTACTGCGCAAGGTTTTCCAGCGCTCCTCGGACAGAATATCCGCTAGATGGGAATATACAGAGTCCCTTTGCGACACATCCAAAGTATCGACCTGTAGTTTTAAGCCTTTGTATAAAGCATAGTTGCGTTGCACCAAACGTTTGTGTTGCAAATAGGCATTGCTCGGTTTCTTAAAATTCCAGCTGGTAGGAGCCGGTAGCAGACAGATTAGGTTAATGACTTCATCTAAATTGAGCTGTCCGATTTCCTTTTTAAGATAATGCCGGGCGGCTTCCCGAATGCCGAAAACATGATCATCAAACTGAGCCACGTTCAAATAGATTTCCAGAATGCGTTCTTTAGGCAGATAGTATTCCATTTCCAATGTGATCACGGCCTCACGCACTTTTCGACTCATCTCCTTTTCACGGGAGAGATATAGATTTTTGGCTACTTGCTGCGTGATCGTACTGGCACCACGGGCCTTTTTGCCATCCTGGTGGTTGGCGACCAAGGCGTATTCAATTTGTTCCAAATCAAATCCCTGATGATCAAAGAACTTTGCATCCTCGGCCACCAAGGCGACTTCTTGCACGATTTTGGGTATGGAATCAAAAGGAATCCAGCTCCACTTGATGAGCGTATCCGGCGGTGGATAAATTCCCTTGACTCTGAGACTGTCCTTAATCCGGTTCCGCTCTACGTCGATAAAGGTGGTAGAAGGCGGATTAGCAGCCCGCAATTTGCGGATATCCCATAGTGAGATATATTCTCCTGCACGGAAAAAGCCCCACACTAAGCCGATGAGTATGGCACCTAAGGCGATTTGATAAAGGAACCAAATGGTAAGTCCGATAAATCGGACCACCATATACATTACGTGAGCCGTCGCTTTTACGATTTTAATGGCTTTAGAGGGTTCTAGTTTGGGTTCCATAAGGTTTAGGACGCACTGTCCGGCACTATCATAGCCTTTTTTATGGTTTGGTAACTTAGAAAGTTCGAATTAATATTCAATTTGTCGATACATTACACAACTAAAGGTACCTCCGGAACATGACCGTCTTTCGTCCCTGCATAGATCTCCATCAAGGAAAAGTGAAGCAAATTGTTGGCGGAACGCTGACCGAAGCTGGCATAGGTTTGCGCACCAATTTTATTTCCGAACACGATGCCGCCTGGTTTGCAAATATGTACCGCCTAGATGAATTGCCAGGCGGCCATGTGATCATGCTGGGTTCGGGGAATGAAGAGCCCGCCTTGGCCGCTTTACGCGCCTTTCCTGGGGGATTACAGGTGGGTGGTGGACTGACGGAAGCCAATATTCTTCCCTTTTTGGAAGCCGGTGCCAGCCAGGTCATTCTGACCTCATGGCTCTTTCCATTGGGGAAATTCAGTTTGGAAAGACTCAAACGCCTCTCCACTTTGGCGGGTCGAAATCGGCTAGTTGTGGATTTGAGTTGTCGACGTCGGGGGCAGGATTGGTTTGTAGCCATGAACCGATGGCAAACCGTTACGGATGTGCGTATCGAGGCGCGATTATTGAACACCTTGGCTGAACACTGCCAGGAATTCCTCATCCATGCGGCAGATGTGGAAGGCCGCTGCGAGGGAATGGATTGGGACTTGGTGGACTTGCTGACCGACATCTCCCCCATCGCCACCACCTATGCCGGCGGGTCCCGGCATATTTCGGATTTGAATACATTAGCGGAACGCAGTCACGGGAAACTGGATCTTTCCATTGGCAGTGCTTTGGATATCTTTGGTGGAAATCTGGTGAGCTATGCCGATTGCGTAGGCTTTAATAAAAATAAAACTCATCCGCAACCACCAACTCCATCAGGTAGTACGCCTCCGCAAGGTCCAAAACCCGCCTGAGGCGCGCGGTTGCCAGTTACCAGTTGCCACATGGTTGAGCCAGCCTTAGAACCCGACGCGGCGGAGTCCAAACACACTCTCGTCCAGAGTCCCAATAAACAAGAGATTATGGATCTTTCTCTCCTGTTAGCTTCACAGGGAATGAAACATTGGATGGAATTCGATGGGCAGGAATTCAACCTCGCGGTAGAAGAGACAGATGCGAACACGGCCCATGAGCTGATAAAAGTGTATCGCACAGAAAACCTAGGGTACCAAGTTTCGCCGGTGGCGGAATTAAATCTGGAACTCTATCTTGCCCCGCTACTGTTTCTAGCGATACCCATATTGTCCTATTTCACCGTAGAATCCCAGCCATGGGCCAATTGGTGGCACAGTCGAGGCAGCGCCGATGCCAAGGCCATTTTAGCTGGCGAATGGTGGCGTTGCCTAACCGCGACAACCTTGCATGCGGATGATTTGCATTTTATGAGCAACTTGGTATCCGGTTATTTTATTTTGAACCTGCTCAACCACAGATTGGGAATGGGTACCATCATGGTGCTTTCCAGTCTGGGCGGCGCACTCGCAAACCTTTTGGTTGCCATGAGCTCTGGACCCGGTCATGTGTCCATTGGTTTTTCATCCGTCGTGTTCTGCAGTTTTGGCTTACTGGGCGCGGTCGAAACGCTTTTTCTTCCCGCGCATACGGATCGAAATTTACGTCGCTTGACGCCCATGATTTCGGCATTATTTGTAGCCGTAATGGTAGGCTTGGGTGAAAATGTAGATGTGAAGGCACATTTTTATGCGCTGGGCATTGGAGCCGCGATGGGTATCCTTACCCGGTTTATTCCCAAACAGCTGGCCCGCCCTGCATGGCAGGTTGGCCAAATACTGGTGGCCTATGCCCTGTATGCCTTGACTTGGGCCTTGGCAACACAGGGTTCATTTTTCCACTTATAGGGCAATGCGCTTTGTGCCCTGGATTCCGGCTACACGAATCTTCAGGAGATAAACACCCGCGCGCATATGGGAAACATCAAGGCTAAAGGCACCGGACCCCGATTTTATAGACCAAGTACCGGCACGTTTGCCCATTAAATCGATCCATTCCAGCTCAACTTGCTGGCCAGAGACGAGTCCCGGGATCTTGACCAGTAACACATTTCCATGCCCGCGCACAACTTGCCATGCATCGGGATTAGCCAACGAACCCACTTTGGCAACCAGGCCCGTAGGGTCTCCCACCGGCACTTGGCCATCGGCATAATTGGGAATGATGTCCTTTAAATTCTGGTTGGCGATATGAGGCACACCTGTATCCGCATACGCTGCTGCACTTGCGGAGGGGAGCGTGTCCTTGGGCATGGACAGTAAACTGGCCCATCGGTCGACAAAGCCATAAACCGGCCCAAGCGGCAATTCATGCTTTTCCGAATAGGGATTGTCTGAACCGGCCCACAGAATGGCTACTGCCGTATCCGAAGGTTTTCCAAATTGCGTTGGCACGGAAGTGGTGGTTGCCAGCAACTTTCCGGATCGGTCATAGGCTTCCCAGCTTAAAGTGTCATTCCAAACTTGGTCGGATTTTCCGTGAAAGGTCAGATTCCCACAAGCCATGTCAAGACCACCCGAGCAGGCGATGCTGAAATCATAGGCCTTCTTGGTGTTACGAATGACCACATTAAGATTCAAAGTGGGCAAGCCGGGTAAATCCCCAAATGGTGTGGGAACGGTAAGTCCACTATAGGTATGGTTGCGTTTGGCTTCCCAAAAATCAAAGCCGGCCTGATTGAATCCGAATCCGCCCAAAGTCGCAACCGATACTTTCTCATCTGTAAAAATTTTATCCATTTCCGTATTCATATCATTGTCGTCCGTGATCTGGTCGCCACCTGTCGAAACAAAAATCAGGTGTCGAATAACTCCCGTTTCCGGTGAATACAATGTTTTAACGATGCGCATATTGGTTAGAAAGCGGGCCTTACTCGCTACAATCCCAGCGTTCAAAGGTTGTCCCTGGACAGCCTTCAGCACTTTAATGCCTCTGGCGAAGGTTTCAATGTATCCTCCTTGCACCTGTTGCAGGTAATCCAGGGCCCGGGCATAATTGGTATCATTGCGTGAAGCTGCATGAAATTGATGTTGCGCTTTGGAATCATCGTGTAAAAGTCCCACTTTAGTTCCTGCCCCACCCAGTTGCCGATACAAATCCAAGATTACGGCGGCCTGACTTTGGGCTTGATAGACATTCCCATTGGGGTAGTCTCCATAAATAGAATCTCCATAATAGGAGACACTATTTATGGATCTATCAATCCAAGTGCCGGGATTATGCCATTTCCAAAAGACGACCACTTCCACACGTTGGTGCAGGCCGCGGAGGACATCTTCCGTTACCGAGGTGTAAAGATTGAGATAATTTCCAGTCATGGCGCCACTTGGAAAAGATGTTTTGACCATTACTTGTCGCAAGGGATCCGTTGGATAGATTCGCGCTCCAGGATTGAATTGCCAATTGCCCCAATTACCATATGTAGTCTGCGGGCCAGCGAGTTCTTCCGGTTTCAGTAACTTTGTTCGTGGAAAAACCATTTCGGTGCGAATGTCATTGCCCAAGGCATAAATCGCTTTGGGTACGCTTCCCCCATTTTCAAAGGTGACTGTAATTTGTTGCAACGACCCCGCAGAACCCACATTGGCCAGCTGCGCGGCTGAGAAAAGCGGTATGATGGCGGCACGTAGGGCTATTTCCAAACCTTCTGCTCCTATGGTGGGAGGCAATTGATACCGAAGTCGGAGATGACGGGTATGCGCCGTTTCAGCCGGGTAAATCCGAAAGCGGTAGGCATCCTTGCCCAAGGCTTCCAGAATGAGAGGATCCAATGGACGAGCGGGAGGAGTGGAATTTCTTTCCACTAATGAATTGTAAAGACTATCCGCTTGGGTTCTATCCAGCAGCGTCCCAGCTAAAACATGCGTGCCGTCCCAAAGCAGGGCACCGGTAATCGCTGCACCGGAAGGCAGCGTAAAATTTCCCATAATCTCCAGGGTTTTCGAATCATTTCCGGCCTGTACCGCACCCACTGGTGCCAATTCCACATCTTCCTCTACATCCAAATAGGCTGGGAAAACCTTTACCCGCAAGCTTGCGTGGACCAGATCGCAGAATCCACTATTGTATCCCTTAATGCTGGTGTGGGTGGTCTGCCAAGTAACCTGAGCATATGGAATGGACAGGCAAAGCCCTGATAGCGTGAATAAAAAATATCGAAGTGCATTCATAATTTGCTCCTGTAGCGGATGTAACCTAAAAGTATCCTGAGTTCGACAAAATAGTTCCTTATTGTTCTGAGCAAAACCCATACCGAACTATTGCTCTGGCGAAGCCATGGAAATTGTCTCGTTTTGACGTTTGAGTCCGCATCAAATGAAACCTTATCTTGAAATTGACCAGCAGATTTTGATCCGCGTGCTTCCATTAGCAAAATCACGCAACTTTTATGATTCCAATAAATTGGTCTATATTCAGGCCTAGCCGGAGATATCAAACCGCCTGATGTGCGATTCAGGTCCTACACGTTCCTTGGAGCCAAAGTGAAATTCATATCAAAACTGCTTTTCCAAAGTTTACTCCGGTTTGGATTATTTTCATTGCTTGCCCTTTTATTTCTGGGAACACCCACCGCCATTCATGCGGGTAGAGTGGAACGGGCCGCTTTCCAAACGGAACATTTTGAGTATTTAATCGATACCTCCAAAACAGAAATTATCCCATACTTGACAGCACAATTTGAAAGGTCCTATCAAAAACTGACCGCGTACTTTGGTTACCAACCGGACAAGCGCATTCACGTACTCTTTCTGGACGAAGATGATTTCAGCAATGGATATGCATTTAGCGCCCAGGGCTGGGTAGTGATTTTTCTTCCCCAAATTGATTTTGATTTGCGCGGAAAAACGGCCTGGCTTCCCAATGTTATTTCTCATGAATTGACGCATGTGATTACACTCAGGAAAATGGGTGAAACCTCCCGCTTCCTGGGGTTTCAGCTGCTGGCAAATTTGGTAATGTCCAAAAGCAGCCACGTTGATTTGAGCGCTGCTTTTCAATGGTACAACACGCCAGCCTGGTTTGCGGAAGGCTTGGCACAATTTGGCTCGCAAGTATGCGGCCGGGATACCACTGACACCTTTCGACAGATGATTTTGGAAACCGCACATGCATCTAACCATCTATTGCCGCTGCCCGCCATGGTAACATTTGGTTGGGATGGCCGCAAAAATGAAATGATTTATACGCAGGGTTATTTTTTAACTCATTTTCTATTTAACAAATATGGTCGTGACAAAATGAACATGGTACTTGAAGCTTCAGGCCGAGGCGGATTGGAAGCAGCATTTCAAAAGATTCTGCTTAAAAGCTCGAATGACATTTACAGCGATTGGATCCGGCATCTGGATTCCACTTTGTTGACCAGAGCACCGGTAAGTGGTCCATCGAACCTTGTGCCCGTTTCAAAAAATGTCGCTTACATCAACCAAACCTCCCCACTACGCTCCGCGGACAGTACTTTGGCGTATTTGTCCTCACAAGGAAATGACTTTGGAATCACTGATCTGTATATTCGCCACAATAGAACCAGTGAATTGGTAAAACTGACTGTGGACGGGCCTCTCAATCTTACCCTAGACGGTAAAAAATTGTTATTCACCAGCCGAATGATGTCCTGGAAAACGGCCCGTTTAACCCGCGACCTGTATCAATACGATTTCACCCATCATGAAATAATGCGGCTTACGTGGAATGGCAGAATTACCGCAGCAGCAATGGATGAAAAGGGAACCATCTACACACTTTCTGAACACGGTGGAAAAACGCGGTTCAGCCGTTTAGAAAAAAACCAATTGGTCGCCATTGCTGATTTTCCTGTACAAGTCAACGTTTCGAATTTGACACAGGGAGGACAACCAGGAGAAATGTTGGTCGAAACTTCTACGGGCCGTGGCTCGGATCTCTATTCCATCCATCTTAACGACGGCCACCTTACCCCAGTACTGGCAACCCAGGCAGATGAAAGAGATCCGCGCTGGAATCCGGAGCAGGGTCGCCTCTGGTTTTCAGCTAACTATACTGGAACCTACCAAATTTATTCTCTGCAAAAAGACACTTTGCTGGAATGGACGCATGATGGAAAACAGCATTTAAAACCTTTCCAGTCTGGCGGTGTGCTGTATAACAGCACGTACTCGGCGGCAGGATTCTTATTAGACTCCATGGACATGAATGGTTTAAAGCCACGAATTTATTCGCAGGACTCCCTATTGCCGAACATTCCCTTTTCCATTCCCGCGCCACCGGCAATAACCGCTAAAAAATGGGGTGACGATGGGATGAAATATTTGGGTTACTCCGCCTTCGCACAAATTTCCCGCGCTCGAAAACAAAAGAATGTTTTCGAAACCACCGATTCTACTTCACCGCTGTACCGAATAGACGATGCCGGCGGTTATTTCAAATGGACTGGGGGTGGGGCCGGTATTTGGATGCATCCCGGCCAGGAATCTCAAGTCTATCTGGAAGCTGGAGTTTCCGATGAATTGGACAATGCGTTTTCTGGAGGGCCATATCTCTCGCAATTTTTAGCCACCTACTCGAATGCCTCCCTTGGGCCTATGATAAATGGTTCCTTTGAAACCGCCACCACCCGGCTCCTTACAACCACGCACAACTCGACTCTGGATTCAAGTTTGGTGTACGGCGTGTCCACGGAATCGCTGGCTTTCACTTTGATGCGGTTTACTTTATACCTAGACTGGCAGCTTGGCAACTACCTTTCAATGGCCACTTTCGGAAATTATTCCGGGGTTTCTTTAAAGGGCAGCAAGAGTTTATTAACCAATTTTGCTGGTGGAGGGTCTTTTTTTGGGGAACAAATTCAAGCCGTCGTGTATCAGCCAGGCGTCAACTTTCCCAACCAACTGCTCTTTTTTCAATCCGGTATTGGTTATCAACCAGAATATGCTGCAAATGGAACCACAGCCAACTGGAATCTTCTGACAATGGCTACCAACACCTATCGCTTTATTTTTTATCGCCTTTCACTATCGGAAATTTCCATATGGAATACCCATTTCAATTCGATTTTTACTGCCGATGGCTCTTTTTCTTTTGATATCCCGGCGTCACTAAAAATTCCTTTTCCCAATTCCAGAACGCTTCTATTAACCGACCTCTTACCCTCGGTGGGGCTCAATTATTTTTCAGCAACCAATTCCACCTCCCATGGGTCGGGCATGATTTCAAAAATACCGAACCTTCAAAATCAACCTTGGGACAGATCTGCATGGTCTATGCAGTCCAGCTCCTCAAGTCCATGGTCGGATAGCCAAATCGACATGCTATTCTCCCTAACTCTAAAAATGGTATCCCCGCTAAAAAACCTAGCCTACTGGAATTTTTACTATGCTTTGCCAATCCAAGGACTCACCGGAGAACCCTATTTTGGATTGAGTCTCAGCCTTTGAATCGGTTTCATTTCTTGCATTACAGAATAGGAGCGGCCATGTTAAAACTATTGATACTCAGCTTACTTTTCCCAATTTTAACTTTCAGTAAAATAAAGGACCAATTGGAGCTGTTGCTCGATATGCAGGCCGGAGATTCTGTCCTTGCCATTTCCCAGTTGGGACCGGATAAAATTTCCGTCCTCATTTTCAATACGGTTAAAACCGAAAAGCGCACCCTAGAGAGCACCCTAACACCAATTACAATGGGAAAACTTAAGGCGACGGCGGAATCCGAAACGATACCGTGGACGGTTATTGACATTCAGCCTGAACCGGCATCGGCAAATACATCCGGTAATCAAAATGAAAGAAAGGCGCTTGTAGGAGCACCTGTTTCAAGTTCAGACAATGAAGAAAAAATATCCAAATCCGCACTCAGCAAAAACAAATTCCGATACGTGTCCACACAAACGGTATTCTCAACTTATACCTATGGAATTGCCCTTCCCATCGCGTTTTCCGCTCCAGATAAAGCAGGGGCACTAGCACTTTTGGCGCTCCCCATTTCTTTTGGAGCCCATTATTATTTCGCCTGGGAAAAGGATTATTATGACTCCCATCTTTTGGCCACCAGCTATTTTGCGACCAATGCGCTCATTTTTTCATATGCATTGCCGTATTTGGTACTGGGGAATGATGACAATGCTTTTCGCATCGGAAGTTTTGCCTTACTAGGCGCCTACCCACTAGGTTTATACTATGGCTACAAGCATGGGACAAGGTTCCAAGACGAACCGGGTCGAGTCTCGTTGCAATCTTCTTTTGCCGCCAGTATGGGATTTATGGGCTTTGCCGCCATTTTCCTTTGGCCGCACATTGTAAAATCCGAGGACAACATTTCGCGATTAATATTGGCACAAACTCTCGGTGCGGGTATTGCAGGTCATTATCTCTCATACAACTATCGCACACATGAAAGAGTACCCGGTGGAATTGGGCCTGGAATTGGGACCTTTTCCTTACTCGGCGGATTGGTCTCCGCGTCGCTCCTAACTTCCATTCAGCCGGATTCTCTGGAGGCAATTGGCGCCATTCTATTGGGAGGCGTCGGGGCAGGCTTTCTTGGTGGACAAAAATACTTTTTTGATAAGTATGATTCCTTCGAAAGATCGGCCTATAATTCACTGGGACTTATTGCCGGAGCTGTAACGCCTCTAGGTATTATGCGCCTGGCAAGTTCAGAAGATATTCGCCCAAAAGTGTGGATGTGGTCGGCAACGGGTGGTGCCTTCGCCGGATATTTCCTTACCAGGTACTTTACAAGTTCATTAGTTGAAAGCCCACATTCTCTGACATCGGAAAATGGATTTTTCAAAAGCATTGCCTTCAACCCATGCCCCGTGCCTGTTCCTGAATATCTGTACGGCAAGCACTCCATCAAATTTGTAGCGCCAATATTTTCGGCAACTTTTTAAATCTAAGGGCAGATGAAACATCCCGTTGGGACTTAAAACGGGATTCTTAATCTAATAGATGGCCATGCATAATGAGGTGATCGACCTTGAATTGCTTGACCAGAATAGCGACTCGCATCCACATGCCATTGCGTTCCTGGCGCCAGTATTTAGCCCTGGGGTCTGCATCCACATCAGGGTGAATCTCATCGCGGCGCGGTAACGGGTGCATGATCACAGCATGCGGTTTCATTTGCGGTAGATGCTCGGTGCCGAGCTTAAAGGCGCTGATATCCACAGCCTTGGACTCTCCCTTTTTGTCATGCTCGTCTTGAATGCGGGTAATATAAATGGCGTCCAGGTCCGGAAGTACGGAACGCAAATCTTTACTTTCCTTAAATTGGACATTGTGAAGTTGCAGATGCTTCTTGATGTCCTCTTCCATTTTGAAATCATCGGGAGCGATAAAAACCAGTTTCACATTCCGGTAATTCTTCATTAGGTAACACAGGGATCGCACCGTTCGGCCGCGCTTGAGATCTCCCATCATGCCCAGGGTTTTCCCATCGATACCACCCATATCCTTGAAGCTGCGTTCGAGGGTATAGATATCCAATAGGGCCTGCGTGGGATGCTGGTCGCGACCACTCCCCGCATTGATAATGGGAACACGGCGCTGAATATGGTCAAATAATTCCGAAGCCGCTTCCGCCAGGCCTTCTTCCTTGGTGCGCATGATAACCACATCGACATAAGATGAAAATGTTCTCAAGCTGTCCAGAAGGCTTTCACCTTTAACTTCGGAAGAGGTGGACGCATCGCGGATTTCACTGGTTTGAATACCCAGGATCTGGCAGGCATTATTGAAGGAAAGAAAAGTTCGCGTGGACGGCTGGGTGAAATACAGCATGGCCCGTTTATGCGCCAAGAGGCCGCGCAAATAATGCAGCCCTTCCTTGGTTTTCGCGAACTTGCGGATAGCGGTAGTCAGTTCACAGAGCTCGTCCAAAGTACTGCGGTCAAATTGCTGAGTTCTGAGAATGTGAAAGAATTCGGGTTTGGGCTGTCGTTCCATAAATCTCCAAAAAAGCCGGTCGAGGTACTAAAGTCGGCCATATTGAAAATGTAATTAATCAGGAGCCCAAATTTATCTTGGAAAAACCTTTGCCGTCGAAGGTGAGCTGAATGCGGGTTTCGGCGTTGCCTTCCACTTCCACCGTCTCAAGGTGCACGGGCCTGTCCCAAAGGGTGTAGACCTGACGTAAGGTCTGGCGGGCGTATTCCTCCTCCAATGTCAAACCGTCGTAATAATGCCGCAAATACAGCTCCCGCTTGCCCCCAAAGTCACCGTCCTCGACCTTGATCAGCGGAATGCCTGAATGGGCAAAAGAGCGCACTACCAAATCTTTAATAACATGCCAATTTGTCTCTTCAACCGTTAATTCCTCAATATTGCCTTGCTGTTTACTGCCATAAATATAGAGCTCGGCGTTTTCCACTATTTCCTTGTTTAGAAACTCGTCCAGAAAAAACCAATCCATATGGGTGCGCCGTACAGAAAATATTTTTTCCAAGCCCTGACCCGTTTTAAGGTCGAGATCCCATTTGTCCGGTGACTCGCTGCGTTCCCATTCCGGCCCAAACTGACCGGCATTGTAGCGCTTTTCGATATTGTTAAACGCTTTAACACCCAATAAATATGGATTCATTCCCGTGGGGTTACTGGCCAGCACCCGGGCATTGTACAAATTGTAAAAGCCATGCTCTTCGGGTGTTAAAAATCCATCCTGGAATAGCCTGGACATGATACGCATATGCCAGAAGGATGCCCAACCTTCATTCATTATTTTGGTTTTGCGCTGAGGCATGAAATATTTCGACTGTTCCCGAATAACATTCAAAATGTCCAGCTCCCATTCCTCGTATCCACGGGGGGAATGCCGCATGATAAAACTCATCAAATCAATATCGGGTTCGGCCGGGAGCTTTTTTTTCAGAACACGGGCATCGTGGCGTTTCTCTTCAAAGGTTTTATTCTTACCCGCATCATCATAGTCGAATAGGTCCGCAAACGGTGCCTGCTGAAGCGAGGTCCTTTTATTTGAATCCAGTGACTCCGATTCCGTGGTTTTTTCATGCAGGTCGGAATCGATATGCATTTGTATGGCCTGGGCAGCATCGATCAGGCGTTCCACTTCAGACACACCATACATTTCTTCATACTTTCTGAAGCGACCCGCCGATTCGCTGGCAGAAGTGAGCATATCCCGGCGGGTTGCCCCAAAATAAATATTGTTCTTCATGAAATCGTTGTGCCCATACACATGGGCCATGACTAGAACCTGAATAGGATATGGGTTGGTGCGCATTAAAAAAGCCCGTGAAGGGTTGGAATTCAATACCACTTCGTAGGGGATGCCGCCGCTATATTCATATTGAGTGCGTTGCTTTTCGAAATCACGCCCAAAGGACCAGTGAGAATAGTTTACCGGTAAGTTATACGACATAATCTCAAGCATTTTTTGGGCAGGAATCACATCAAATTCTTGGGGAAAACAATCCAAACCGAATTCCGCTATAATTTTTTGAATATGATGATCGGCTTTCACCAAGCGTTGCATGTCATTATGGCCGCTCAAATTCTTTTCTCCTTGGAGAAAAAAACTTTTAAGGCCGGATAAACATGGCTTTTATTTTTCAGTATGACTCCTGCCATAGGAAGCTCATGGCGTTGAGCCAGGTAGTATTCAAAATCGGAATCTCGGTAGGAGGTGTAGCGTTCTAGTTTGAAAGACTCTTCGAAATTCCGCATCAACTGTTGGCCATAGGCCACTTCAGTACGAATCTCACCATAACCCAGCATGTTGGGATTCTTGTCCAATAACCGTTTTACACTATGCATGGTTTTGGCTGGATCCCAATCCTCACCATCCGAAAAATGAAAGGCATAGGCGTTCCATTTATTGGGTGGGTATTCGGTTTCGATTAGGTGCGTAGCCAAATCATAAGCAGACGCGCACACCGTTCCACCCGATTCCCCCTTGTGGAAAAATTCTTCTTCAGTCACCAGTTTGGCTTCTGAGGTATGAGCAATAAAACGAATATCCACATTTCGATATTTGTGTTTGAGGAATTCAACCATCCAAAAGAAAAAGGAACGTGCCAAATATTTTTTGGTAGTGGACATGCTTCCAGAGACATCCATCATGGCCAAAATCACAGCATTGCTATGGCTTTCGACATTTTCCTTTACTACCCGATAGCGGAGATCGTTGTGCGCGAGAAAAGGCTTGAGTTTATTTTCTTCCTCAGTAAGCTCTGCTTCAGGATCAACCTGGTTAAGCAGCTCTAGTGCTTTCTGATAATCGCCACGAAACTTATTAAGCGCCTTTTGACAAAGTTCCAGGGATTTGCCGGTTTTTTCAGCCAATTTTGAAACCGAGTCGGCGGCCCTTTTAATGGATTCACGAATACTTCGTTTTTTATCCAGATTCGGTTTTAAACCATGTTTTTCAATATCTTCAAAACTCCATCCCTCGGGTACCACGGTCTCGGCAATTTCTTTTTTACGCAGATCGGGAAGTTGCAAATCCTCCATCATCATCTGTATAAGTTCTTCTATGTCGACTTCCGTCTCCATATAATCTTCACCTGCTGCATCCGCAGGCTTTCCACCTGTTCCAGCTCCTTCGCCTTGTCCATCCGGAGCGCGACGTCGTCCAATAACATCGCCTTTGGCTTTTTTGCCATGGCCAAGACCATAGCCGCCACCCCCTTCCCCACCTTTGCGCTTTCCATAAATAAACTGATAGGATTTGATGCCCCGGATGGGAATTTTTACAGTTTGTCCTTTTTTCCGGGAGATGATACTCTCCTCGGAAATCACATCCGCGATATTTTCCCGGATGCTGTCCTTAATCTTTTTTTGGTGACGGGCCACATCCTCCTGGCCCCGCTTGGAAATATCCCAATCAACTTCGCGCACCGTCATGGAGATTTACTCTTCCTTCCTTAAAACCTCACCCACGTATTGTAACAAGCGTTCCGCATTGCGTTCGGAGTACCCCTTAGATTTAAGCGAATCGATAGCATCGCCCCGTCGCTTTAAAGATTTTGGATCTTTTTTATTGGGATCGGCAATCGTCAGGCTGACAACGTTTTTGAGATCTGCCATCAGCTTTTTTTCAATCGCTTCATTCAATGGCTGATAAGATTTGAAATCAAATGGCTTACCTTGGTCCAACGCATCGGATTTGAAAACGAATATGCCTTGCCTAAATTCCCGTTTGGCGTTTTCAGAAACTCCAATCATTTCTTCTATACTGCGCATCAGCCTTTCGTCGGCTTCCAAAGCTTCGCCGGTAACTTGATCCGTCATTTTTTTCTTGAGGCAAAAAGAAGTCGTGTGTTTGATGTAATTGTCGAATAGGGATTGCGCCTGATCTTCATAAGCAAACAAAAAGGCCCGGTTGACTTCCTTTTTGGCAACTTCTCGGTATTCGGCATTGACACTGCCTTTGTCGGCCATTAGTAGTCGGAGATAGCGCTCGGCTTCTTCTTCCGTAAACCCAATATGATGACCGAAGTTATTGCGCAAGGAACGCAGGACATCAAGCGGCATGATGCTGCCTTCTTTTTCCTTTTCAGAAAGGGCAACATTGATGGCATTGACCACAAAACGGGGTGAAATGCCAAACATGCCCTCCCCTTTTTTCTTCCCTTCAATCCGCATGGCTTTGAGATCCGCTGGATCCTTTTCCTGTTCCATAACGGCTTCACCATTGTAGTAGCGCATCTTTTTGATAAGGTCCGGGCACAGTGACGACTCCGTTAACCTCGTGAGCACAGCGAACATAGCCGCCACTTCCAATGAAAACGGGGCGATATCAATATTTGAAAACTGCGAACTGGCGATCATCTTTTTATAAATGCGCACCTCGTCATCGATGCGAAGATTATACGGCACATAAATGGGATACATGCGGTCGTGCAAGGCTTCGTTTTCCTTGTTCGACTTAAATTTTTCAAACTCAGTCTGATTGGTATGGGAAAGTATGACCAGATCCGTATAAATCTGCGGAAATCCAGGAACCTTGATGAGCTGTTCCTGCGCCACGGTGATCAGCACGTAATGGAATTTAATATCGCATTTTAAAATTTCAATATATTCGATCAAGCCGCGATTACTGATTTCTAACTCGCCATCCAGACTGTACGCTCGCGGGTCTGTTTCTCCAAATTCAGTAATCTTGGAAAAATCCACATGACCGATCAGTTCGGATATATCCTGATTTTTGGGGTCACTGGGTTGGAACGTGCCAATTCCACGGCGGGCACGCTCGGAAAGTGTTACTTGCTTAACCTTTACCTTTTCCCAGAGGATGCCACCTTTTTCATCACGGAAGTCCTTATTATTCAAAAGCCGATGCCGGCAGATTGGGCAAAGATCGCCCTCAATTTTTATGCCCCCGAGAATGTCTTCCCATTTTGCGCGATCGTGGCGGGGTACCAGATGAAGCGGATCTTCGGACATCGGACAACCGTCGATTGCGTAAATGGGCATGGTGTTGGAATAGTCTTCCAGTCGTTTTTTTAGCAAGCTGGCTATGGACGATTTGCCTGAAGAAACAGGCCCTACCAACATCAGAATCCGCTTACCCGTTTCCGTGCGCCGGGCGCCAGCATGAAAAAACTTCACAATATCGTGAATGGATTCATCTACCCCAAATATGTTGCCTTCAAAAAAATTATACTGGACCAGATCTTCATAACCGGGAAGCAGGTCTTTTTCCGTAGTGGGGTTCGTCCCTTGTGAAATTATCATATTGTAAAGCCGGCTGGGAGCCGACATTGCCAAGGTGGGCGTGACCTTGACTAATTCGAGATAGTCCAGGCATGTGCCTTGCCAAGATGTGGCGTTTTTCTTGGCCCGATTTTCATTGATTATGGATTGGAAATCGCGGTTTTCGTCTACCATTGGTAGCTTCCCTTCTCGCTGAAACCTGCCTATATATTACGCTGTCCGATTCGGGAAAACATCAATTTTCTAAATGTTTCTTTTTTGGAATTGGTGGCCAATCGCAAGGTGCTCCGGTCAAGGGCCAGTCGCCTTTGCAACCGCATGAACAGATGTATTGTCGTCGAGTTGCGGTTTTTTACTAATTTCACTCTTTATTCCACTCAAATTTATCGACTATAGGGATTCCCAACACCATGACCAAGATCAATTCAAATTACCAAAAACTACAAGCTGGCTACCTGTTCCCGGAAATTGGAAAAAGAGTCAAGGCTTATGCTGCTGAAAACCCAACAGCAAAAATTATTCGGTTGGGAATTGGAGATGTTGTACTCCCTCTGCCGCCAGCCATTTTAGATGCTATGCACAAAGGCGTTGAAGAAATGGGGAAAGCTGAAAGTTTCAAGGGCTACGGTCCGGAGCAGGGGTATGATTTTTTGCTTCAGGCCATTTCCAAACATTTTCAATCGCAGGGCGCGCAGGTGGCACCGGATGAGATTTTCGTCTCTGATGGTTCAAAATGCGACACGGCGAACATACAGGAAATCTTTGACATCGACAATGTCATTGCCGTGACGGATCCGGTTTATCCTGTTTATGTGGATACCAACGTAATGGCGGGGCGAACTGGCGATGCGGAATCCGGCCGATATGGCAAGCTGGTGTATATGCCGACCACGGCGGAAAATGGTTTCGAACCTGAAATTCCAAAGCCTGCTCCAGTGGGTCCAGGTCATGTTGACCTCATTTACCTTTGCTCCCCAAATAATCCTACTGGTGCCGTTATGTCCCGCGCTTCCTTGGAAAAGTGGGTAGCCTATGCCAAGGCCACGGAAGCTATTCTGCTTTTCGATGCTGCCTATGAAGCTTTTATCCAAGAGCCCGGATTACTGCATTCGATTTATGAAATTCCCGGTGCACGAGAAGTGGCCATTGAGTTCCGAAGTTTATCCAAAACCGCTGGTTTTACTGGTACCCGATGCGCGTATACCGTTGTGCCCAAGGAACTGAAAGCCAAAAATCAAAAGGGTGAACTAGTCAGCATCCATAGCTTATGGAACCGTCGCCAGACCACCAAATTCAATGGTGTAAGCTACCCCATCCAAAAAGCAGCAGAAGCCACTTTCACAGAAGCCGGCGCAAAAGCCATCCGAGACAATATCAATTATTATATGGAAAACGCACGCATCATTCGGGATGGCCTTCGAGAAGCGGGTTATACCGTCTATGGCGGTGTCAACGCGCCCTACATTTGGCTAAAAGTTCCCAATGCCATGACATCATGGGCATTTTTTGACCAATTACTACACGTCGCCCAAGTCGTCGGTACTCCAGGATCGGGATTTGGATCCTGCGGTGAAGGCTATTTCCGCCTGAGTGCGTTTGGTTTCCGGGAAAATGTGGTGGAGGCAGTTGAACGGATTAAAATACGAATGAAACCATAGTTAAATTTTTAGTAGCATCAGCATTGATATCATAAAGGAGTAAAACATGTTGGCAAAGCATAATATAAAACTGGTTTTGGTTTTGGGAATGGTTTCCAGCCTTTGGGCTGGAGGACATAATTTTGGCATAGGTTTTGTGGTAGGCGAACCTACAGCGTTGGACGCCAAATATTGGACAAGTGCCAGTACAGCATTAGATTTCGGTTTGGGATGGGGATTCGGATACAATAGCTACTATGCCGATAGATGCTATGATGCCGGATATTACAACAATAATAAAAAATATTGCAATGAACTTGGTTTTAATGGGTATGGCAACCATCGCTATGGTTACCGGGGTTTGCACTTGCACGGAGACTACCTAATCCACAACTTTAATCTCATCCGAACTTCGGAAAAACTTCCTATTTATTATGGACCAGGCCTCAATTTGAATTTTTGGAATTATGGGGACACACAACTTGGATTTCGCGGCGTAATAGGCATTGCCTGGATGCCGCACTCAACACCCATTGATCTTTTTTTCGAAATAGCACCTGTTCTGGAATTAATTCCGGAAACCACTTTGGACGTGAATGCGGGACTGGGAGGTCGTTTTTACTTTTAGTCCTTACGCCCAATCGTAAACTTAATGAGTAAAATCCAAATCATTTGTCCAAAGGCCGGTGGTATCGGCCTGAAATGTAAAAGGATGGATCCTCTGGAAGTTCTTTGAGGAATAGGTCCTTCCACTTTTGAATAAATTTTATCCTATTCAGGTCCCCCACTGAATTGAGTTGAATCAGTGTATCCGCATTGACTGTAGCGGAATGTACCACTTTACTTTCTGGCTGATAAATAATACTAAGTCCCATTTGCCGCACTTTAAAACACAGATCTATATCCGCATAGAAAATAGGACCTTCGTTCGAAAAACCTCCGACTGCATGGAATACATCGCGTTTGATCATCATTGCGTCTCCGGTCAGAGCCGGCAATTCTTTCGGTCGGTTGACTTTTTCGTCTTTTGGGTCTGCCAGTCTATGCAAATATTTAGGATGCGCACTTGATGTAAACACAATTCCTGCACAGGATATGGAACCATCCGGGAAAAGGTGCTGAGGACCAACTACACCAACTCGCATATCTTGTATTCGATCCAAAAGATTTTCGAGCCATCCATCGCATAAAATTGTATCGCTATCTAGGAAAACCAGAATATCAGAACTCGTAATGGATGCAGCTCGATTCCGTAGTTGGGCTACACCGATGCTGTTTGTACTTCTTTCGTACCTGAGCCAAGGGTAAATTTCCAACGCTTCTTTTATAAATTTCTCAGCGCCAACATTAGTGCCGCCATCCATAACTAAAACTTGGACCGCGCAAGTATTGAAACAGGTCCTTTCCAGAGACTCAAGAAATTTATCATTGAATAGCAAAGAAGTACCAATACATACAATGATGTCCACTGTTGGCTTGGTATTTTGGATTGGCGTAATGTGACGAGAAGCGGATATCGATTCAATGGAAATCTTTTTAACTATTCTTTGCGCCCTTACTACAAATTGGTAAGTGTTGGCACGTTCCATAAATGCATTCACATCCACTTGCATTGCAGTTAAAACAGGTATGATTTCCTCGTTTACCTTTACTTCATGAACGAACCGGCCATCTGCATACACTTCGAATCCAATTTCCTTCAATAACTTTTCAAATGTCTGCAAAGTAAAAAATCGAAGGTGCGTCCGATCAAGTAGACCATTATCACTGTATTCCCATTCGCCGCGAATAAGTCCGGAAATGATGGACCAGTGGGCAACATTAGGCAGGCAGCAAATTATATTTCCATTCGGAGTTAGTAGAGATGTTGCCAACTTTATAATCCGAGCGGGATCAATCAAATGCTCCAAAACATCCGCAAAAATAATACAATCGAATTGCTCACCGGATAAAAGTGACCAATCAAATTTCTCAACGTCGGATATAAATACCTTATCAAGCACCTCTTTAGCTAACTGCCCAACTTCATCGAACAATTCGATCCCCACATAATAGGAACCTGGATTTCGATCTTTTATTGCTGAACCCAGTTTGCCCTTGGCGCAACCCACTTCCAAATATCTTGTGCATTCGACAGGAACCATTCGCAACACTAGACTATTCACGCCTTCGTAGTACTTTAACGAGTCTTTCATTTCATCCTAATGCCTTAATATCCTGGGCGTACTTGGTTAATACTTTTACATACGTTTCATTCAATTTCTTTGCAGCTTTTTCCCAAGTAAAGTTCTCCAATACAAATTCGCGCAATTCCGAATTATGCTTACTATCAAATGCTTCCAAAATGGCCTTACGAATGGACTCAGGACGATTTGGCTCACAATACTGAACCCGTTCCTTGAAATAATCTTTAGCTGTCCCCCAGGAGGTAGTTACAATGCGAGCGCCAGCCGCCGCTGCTTCCAAAGATACTAGGCCAGGCAATTCATACCAACTCGCGAGCACATGAACTCTGGCCGCAGCATATGCAGAATATAAATCTTCTTTGGACACGCGTTGGAAAAAATGAACATTTTTAGGTGCGTGAGATTTAACAATGGCTTCCGTGGTTTTGTCATTAAAATAACCGATTAATACTAAATGTTTTTCCGGCATGTTTCGAAATATTTCGATCAAAGCAAATTGATTTTTCCGAATTTCAAAGCGGCCCACGCAAAGTGCGAAATCTTTTAACCCATACTTTTCGGAAAAGGAACACCCATTCGCTTTTCCAAGTGCCGGATCGATTCCAAAATGGACTTCGGCAATCTCTGCTGTAATTTTGAATTTTTTACGCAATAAATTGGACTCGGTCTTTCCACTGGTTAGGATATAGTCCACCCCGGAAAGTATTTTAGCCTGTAGGTCGTGATCGCCAATTCCAAAATCTTTGCAACCTGGTACCTCAAGAGGATGAACCGGAAGGTCAAATTTTTTGGGAACAAGGTAGATATCCTCCACCGGCATAATTTTTCTCTGCTCTGCAAGTCGAAAAAATACCATTTCAAGTTTTGTGGCGTCTACGAGGTATCGATCAAGATCCTCATAAAGGGGAATGAGAACCGATGGTCTGGCTTGACGTTTTGAGTTGAGGAACTGTTCGTACGTGTCCTTAGCCCTGGTAATATTTACTAATTGCACTATGTCCCGTGGTCCTAGGACTTCAGTGCCTGTAAGGCAAAGCCTAGTATTCACGCCGGATGTTCGCAGGCTCTGACTGAACTTCTCTAGTACCACAGTATCGCCACCAGGAAGCATCAAGCTGTCGTTACGATTATGCAAAGCCACGGAGTATCCTGCTACATCTCCCGCTAAGTAGTTTACCGTCTCTGTAGAGTGGACATGTGCGGCTATATTCGATTGATGGGTATAGAATTCCCGTAACGAATCGAATACCGTTCCATTCCACGACTCTTCCACAAAAGCCCTAATCGACTGATGGGCCTTATCACCGAGCGATTTCCTAAATTTTGCATCGGCTATTAATCGAGACATCCAATTCCCGGCATCTAAGGTAGAGGGTTCGGCCCATTTTTGTTCCACACCTTCCAACAAGCCGAAATAGGCGGAACTTGCATTTACAGGAACTAACTTGTATTCAACAATGCAAGAGTTGGTATCATCCATGAAATCCATATTGCCGGACCAGCCAGTGGCTATCACAGGTTTTCCCAGGGCCATTAATTCCATCATGCCCAGCCCCAAACCTTCCCCGCGATGCAAGGAAACAAAAACATCAACACTTTTATAAAGACTTAAAAGATCCGGATAGGCAAGAGTCTCATGCATTACACGCAAATTTGGAATTCGATTCTCTATACTTTTTAGAGACTTTGCGATTTCAATTGTGTTTTGACTCATTTCAAAATTGTTTGTCTTCAAGAGGAAAAATGCATTGCCATCGGCTTCCGCGCACCGGCTGAAAGCATCTAACGCGCCCATTGGGTTTTTCCTTGAAATGTCGCTGGCCATATCAAAGGAATACAGGAATACAACCTTGTCATCCGGCAAATTCCACCGGGTTCGATTAGGTTGCACATCCGGGAGCGAGGAAAGCCCCTGGCGAAAATACCGACAAGGAATTCCATTGAGCTGCGTCTCCAGAGCATGCCGCATAAATTGACTGGGCGCTAGAACCATATCCATTTTTTCCAGGAACGGAACCCAGACTGGAGGAAGAAGAGGTAGCTCCCAAAATGGAACACAGACGTTCAGCTTGGTATCAAATTCGAAAATTGCACCGCTCGAATCTTGCAGAGCAAGAAATATTTCGGGTGGATTCATATGAAAAAGATTGATCGGATGCGGTAGAACCTGACCAGGACTAACTATGCGCTCTTGTAAGGTCCTGTCGTGACCTAAGCGACCTCCACCTGGATCCACGTCCACGACACAAAAAGGAATGCCTTTCCTTTCCAAAAGTGCGGCAGTATTTCGAAGGGCTATACCCAAACCCAAATTTCCTGTCGCGAATCCAATTAAATTTATTCCGAATTGACTCTTTGTCCAATCTACGGAATAACCGTTACGCCGCATTTACCGGCACCTGTGTCTCGCCACTTTTATATTCCGTTAGTGACATCCTCTGTTGGGCTCCAAAAATGATTTTTGGCATGCTATCCAGAAAGGGATCAGGTAAGACGAAATATATGATCGCCTCAAGTAAATGGTTGTTGTTCCCTGGATGTTGAGGCAAGCCTGGAAACTGGGCTACAGTCTTGCGCAGCAACTTATCCGCATCCGAATGTTTACCCATTTTCCCCAAAGCGAAAGCAATATTATTACTGATTTCCGGCATAGGGCCCAGTAATTTTTCGGCTTGGCTATAATGATGGATGGCCTCGGGATACCCCACCCTACCATTGGGATTGATAAACAGGTTCCCCAAATCCATTTCTGCCAAACCGGCAATTTTTGGAGAAACAATTTCGACTAAATGTGGGTAAATGGATTTAAGCGGAAGTTTCATTCGGTATTCCGGAAGAAATTGGTTCACCTCTCGATTGCATTCCGCAGGGTCTTGGTAGGAAAGGTTTTTCCTGGATTCGAAATAAAGGCAAAGCGGTTGTCGTATATGATGTGCGCCGCTTACAATGGATGCTTTTAAAAAGAATTCATAATCCCCAGCAATTCGGTAGGCCTCATCGAAAAGGCCCGCTACAGCGTGTAAGCTTCTCCGCCACATGACGAGACAGCCATAAGGACAATCTACAAGAGCCTGGCGGAGATTGAAGTCGGGTAGAACCCACGCCTTTTGGGAAGCAGTAGCCGTATAAGTTTCATTGGGAATGGATGTCAAAATAGCGTCTGTATAGACCAGTCCTTCCGGCCGTACATCCAATTCTCCAGCCATAATTTCGAAGGCATCTTTTCGTTGGCGGTCATCTGTATTGGCATTGACCAAGTAGCGACCACGGGCGGCCAGAACCATCCGGTTCCAAGCAGCATAGAGCGACTCACGTTTCGTGCGAATGTATACAATGTTTGAATACAAACCCTGAAACTCACGCACGATTCCGGCTTCATTCTGAGTCGAACCACTATCTACCACGATGATTTCCATCTTACCAACTTGAAAGAGCGTCTGTTCAACGAGATTTTGCAAGCATCCCCGGAAATAAAATTCAGAATTGTATGTCGATACAATGGCCGTCACAACATAATGTTCGGGAAGCACAGCGGTAGCAATGGGTTCACCAACTGGACTCCAACTCTGATCCACGGTTTGCAATGGACTGTGGTTCACATTTCCATTTTCAGAAATCAATTTTGATTGCTTGTATGCCGCAGTGTGTTTGGTGTGGATGTCGATGATTTCTTCCATGGACGAAACTTGACCCGAAAGCGAATCCTTGGTTAGCCAAGCCAAACCAGTGTATACAGGGAGGTGATAAAACGGGTACAACCTACCAAGCCGTAACCAAAAATCTTGATCGCCTATCGCCTTGTACCGACCATCGAAATAACCTACTTCCCGATGAACATTTCTCCGCCAAAGTGGATGGGGACCAATGCCACAGGAATAAAGCAAATACTCATAACTGTACTCCGGCCAACGAAATACACCGTTGTATTCCGCGCTGGGAACATGCTGCCCGAATTTTTGGTGTGGCAAATCCGTAAGGTAACTATCGCCATAAACTAATGCCACATTCGGCCTGGCCTCTATGGCAGCCAGTAGGTTTCTGCAGGCATCCGGTGCAAGTCGATCGTTTGTGCTGAACGGCATAATGTATTTACCGGTTGCAGCTCGTATTGCCAAGTTCCATGCCGGGTAAATGCCGATACGGGTGGGAGTGCGCAAGTAACGTATATTGTCATAGCGAGTTTGGAACTCCCTAACCACGGCTCTTTCGTCCTGCGGAGAAGCAGCGTCAACGACAATAATCTCTAATCGATCGGCAATTGTTTGTGAAGTCAAATCATCCATGGCTTCTCGAATAAACTCCGCGGAAGCATAGGTGGATACGATAATGGAAACCACAAAGTCTCGATTACGGAAGGTATGATCTGAAATTATACAGTTGGAAAGCATCTGGTCATAAATTTTCTCATCCACTCTGACAAGCGCTTTCACCACTTCATTATCAATTGGTTTTCCATCAAGGAAATGAAAATAAAGATCATTCGCTTCAGTTAGTTTGCCGGTGGATTCAAGAACATCGCCTAAATTCAACATGGAAATGCGATCTTGAGGATCGGTCTTAAGGGCTTGCAGAAAATATTTTAATGCCTCCATTGATTTCCCCTCGGTTCTGGCAATTGATCCAAGGAGATTCAGAATCTTCAAGTTACGTGGAAATTGCTTATCAAGCTCCTCCAGAAGCAATCTTCCATGGTAAGTTTTGCCATCCATTACCGCAGTCTCTGCAGTCAAAACCTTAGAAGTCAAATCCTCATTGGATCCAACGATATTAAGGTTTCCATGTATTGATAGACCCATATGCTCTTCCTGTGGCCGGTGTCGCTAGTACTTTCCCAATTCCGAAGGCAAAAATTTATCCACAATAGCCCGAGCGTCGTCAGGTTTACCGAGCACGACTAAGGCGTCTGCAAGATTCAAAATTGCGTCCCGGTTTTTTGGATTCCATGCCAGTGCTAGGTGAAAATGACCCAAGGCATCCGTTATGTTTTTTTCTTGCCAAAAAACGGCGCCTAGGTTATTGAGAACCGTATCACTCATTCCTATTTCTTCCAATGCCTGCCAAAAGCAAAGTTTAGCATCTTCCATTCTACCTTCAGAAAAATATTGTTCGCCTTTTCTGATCGCTTCAAGGCCGTCTTTTTGCCCTGAAAGAAGCGGAGATTGATTCGAAATAATACGGAATACATTGTCGTCAATAGGTCTTTCCCAAACAGGTGGCATTCCAGAATTTTTCCGTGCCTGCAATGCAATTTCCGATTCCATGAAATTAGGCGACCTTCCTTCCGTCCAGGCAGTCAGATAGGTTTTCATTCTAGGTGGATGGAAAGGATGAAAGGAGCGTATCGCATTGGTACCCAGGGCAATGGCTTGAGCGAAGCGTTTCTCATGTGCCTCAACTAATGCCAACAAGAAATAATAGATGCCATACGGTGCGTTGTCGTTCCCAAAAATCGTCCTGTTCAACTCAACCAACCGGCGGTGAATATCAGAGTTCATGCTGGCGATGCGGTTATCAGCCAATACAGCTAATGCAACATTGCCTCGATCTTCCGCATTTAAACAATTAAAAACATCCTCTTGACATAAGTCAGTTCCTATATCTAATACGGAATGGTGCGGCTGGTTTGCATTTCCAGTCAAGAAGTCCGCAAGTGCAATCGCCGATGGAAGTGACCTCAGTTCCACATCGAAATCTATATTCGGACCCAGCAAGGACGCAGAATAATCATAGATTTCGACCAAATCCAAGGAATCCAACAATCCTTCCGAAACAAAATCGGTGTTCACTTCAATCGAATCCAATCCACGCAATGCCAATTTTGCATTGATCTTATTGAGAATTTCTGCGGCAAGGTTTTCAGTGGTCAAAGGAATGGAAGAAGCATTCCGCATAGGTAGACCAAGCTCCTCGGCAGTCAGAGCACAAAAGGACTCGACTTCGCTGTTGACATTAAGGTCCGGGACTGTCCCTCCAATCTCGCGTTTGTGCGACACACGTAGCCCCGTTTCCTTTTCTATTTCCTTGAGGTAAAAACTGGCGGCTCCTCCGTTGAGGTGCAATCCATCGGGTTGGAGCCATTCAGATTTGGGAATTCCATTACCGTTGGAGTATTTATCTACCGGATTGATAACTAAGATATCCTGCGCCCTGCACCAAGTGGCCAGACGGGAATTGAACAGATTCGCAACCTCCATGATTGAAGACGCCGTCAATCCGTTCTTTTCGTAAATTTGTTGCATACAAATCAACCAACCCAAACGCCCATTTTCATTCAGTTTGGTGAAAACTTCCATTGCTTCTGTGATCAGGTCATTGAAGGCCGTTGCATTTCCGTCCCTGGCCATGACATCGCAGAGATTCATGATATCGTGATTTCCAATACAAATAAATTTCCAATCTTTCTCGGCTTCAAAAAGTCGACTCAATTGAACGGCGGCCGGATGACCGGTACGGAATTGATCAAAACGAATTGAGCCTACCCAATGGATTTTTACTTCCCGGTTTCCTTGGTCCGGTAACACTAGACCCCCGCGGAACATGGAAACATGGCTGTTACCTGCGACTATCATAGTAGTTTTATCCCTCCAGAGAGATACATCTCCCGATTTCGTGAGCGACTGATTTTTCCACTGCTGGTTTTGGCGAGTTCCATATGTGGCAATATTTCCACTCGCTTAGGAACAATTCCAAGCTCATCGGAAACGGCTTTCTGAATGGCTGCTTTAAGCTTTGGAACTGGAAATCTTCCATCCGATTCGGCTAATATGTATAGGGCTTCAGACCCGACCAAATCATCGAAAACACCAAAGGTGGCGATTCTTCCAGGATAAATGCCTTCGACAGCAGAGCCAACGTATTCCACATCCTGGGGATAAACATTTTTACCATTCACGATGATCAGGTCCTTTTTCCTACCTGTCACCACTAGGCTTCCGTCTTTACGAAGATAACCGAGATCTCCAGTACGGTAGAACCCGTTTTCCAATTGACGGGTGCCATCAGTGAATTGATCAAAAAGACAATCGCCTTTTATTCCTATTTCTCCTTCCCCAACTGGATTGGGATCCAGAATGCAAATTTCAGTTCCGGTAATTGGACGGCCACAGGAAAGTTCCGGATCACTCTTTACAGTTAATTCGACAGGAGTCGACAAAGGAAGGGACTGGGTTACCGCAAACGTATTCTCGGCCATTGCGTAGCAGACCGTCAGCATCTCCGGCTTAACGGAGGGGAAACGAAGTAGAAATGCTTCATGCGTTTTCCGTTTGGCTGGCTCGGAACAATTGACGAACATTCGCATGGAGCTTAAATCCCTGTCTTTACCCTTACGAACCAGTACATGATACGCAAAATTCGGGAGGTAACAAATGGTGCCCCGAAACCCCTCGATGGCTTCCAATAGGATATCAGGTTGAACAATCCATTCGAATGGGTCTATTTGATAGAATGGAATTCCAATAATTAAGGGCATAAGGTAGCACGCTATCAAACCCATATCGTGATACAGTGGAAGCCAGGTGATAAGTCGGTCTTGATGATTTAATTCCAATAATCCGGCATAATTTCTGACTTGATTCAGAACAGCAGCATGGCTGAGCACGACCCCCTTTTGTAGGCCTGTTGAACCAGAGGAAAACTGCACCAGCGCTTTTTGATTTTTTACAGAAACAGGGCCATTGCGGGAATTTTTAAAAGAATCAGGAGTGAAACTTTTAATTCCCATAGGTAAAATACTTGAAAGTAACGATGTAGTATCATGGAATACGGCATGAGCCTGAGTACTTTCTAATGCATGACTGATTTTTTTGGCAAATTCCTCTTCGCGGAGCTTTGAACGATCATAGCTCATCTGGGCAGGAATGGCTCCTGCGCACATTGCCCCGATATATGCACTTAGTAGATGAATGTCCGGCCGCTTAAGAAATAAAATCAAACTGCCGGGTTCAAGTGACTCGCTAAATATTTCCGACCAGGCTAGAACATGCTTATAAAATTCTCGTCGACTGAAAGAATTCCAACTTCCCGCCGTCCTAATGGAGCAACATAGCAAATCTGGATCTATTTGAAGTTGGGATATAATCGCTTCATGAACCAAAGTAAACTGTCCCGAAATCATTGGCTGATAGTGACCTTTACATTATCGTGTATGGTCAAAGTCTATCATTCAGGATGGATGCCTGGCAAAACCTTTATCTAAATCAAATTTTCGATGCAAGTTTTTGCTCCAAATCCTGGACTAGAACTTCACAAATTGGGTTAAGATGCGGTTCACGTAGCATTGAGGTATGCGCCGAATGCAAGGCTTCAGAAAATCTACCGAGGCGAGCTAAACAAAGGGCACGTAAATAATCCAAACCGACGACATGGTCCGAATGATGGCTGTTTTCTACGATGGCTCTTTCAATCAGTACCAAAGCAGATACATTATCCCCTTGGTTCATAAGGTTTACGGCTGTGCTTCCATAGCCCGGTGACGGCCACTTATCCCCATCAATTAATCCAGAAATCGGCACATCCAACGGTTTAGAATTATTCCAGATCCGATTGAAATCCGCGCGAGGGAATACTTCCAAATGGCCACCGTTGGTGGCATTAAAAATGGAAACACCACGCGAATCCGCATAGTGCTTAATTTGATTGTACTGGAATTTTTGGACACGGATTGTACGTTGCAAATCTTCAAATGAATGCAATTCAGATACAGATTTGGGTGGAGCCTTCGAATAAAAATGATCTAAATTATTGCTGAGCCAATTGTCCTTAGTCCATGCCCACCAATCGTGATCGCAGCCAATAAGGTAAATTGGATTGCAGCCCAGGTATAATGCAAGCATAAGAGCTGGAATGACTACATTCTGGCCGAATTCAGGAATAGTTTTGCAAAAATCCAGTTTTTCCAACAAGGTCCGGCCACGATCGTAAGCAAAGAAGTGCAAATCAAGAAATCCAGCTCCTGTTACTGTTGCAAAATAATTTAAACTATTAATGGGCATAAAAAGCTTAGGCCGAAAATTGTTTTCCAACATAAAATTGAGTAATGGATCAAGAAAATATTCGTGAGATTCCTGGGCATTTGGATCGGCAATTACCCAATACTGTGGATCAATGGCAACGCAATCAGGATGATTTTGAAACCAGTTCACAGCTATTTTTACTTCATGCTTAAGCAATTTTATATTCTGGGACTTAATGGACGGACCACTTCCAAGTATGTAGCATGGCTGACCCGCATGTAGATTATCCAACGAGTGGTTTTTTTTAAGCAGGCCTTCCAGATTCAATTGCATCGATATTCCTTACCCTGGAGATAGAATAAAGGGTCTTCCCCAAGTTCCTTTAGCAAAAGTTCTTTCCAATTTTGAATAAATATTTTTCTGCTTAATTGGCTTTCCTCATCAGTCATAGGTTGGGAACTTGAAAAAG
>JAYUHW010000379.1:0-3489 GCA_043766615.1 Fibrobacteria bacterium
TCACCAACAACAGTTAAGCGGTCTCCGAAGCATAATTCCGTTCGCGCTTTGGCAACAATTTGGATGCCGGCCCGATTGACGCGTGTAATGGCTACCCCATAGGTATTCATCAAATCCAACGCGCTTATCGTCTTGCCAACAGCCTCTCCTCGAGTGATTAAAATACTACGTGAAGTCAACTCGCTTTCCACTTTGCGAATGTCCATTTTGGTTATTTCACCTACCAAAATAGCGAGCTTATCTGCGTTTTCCTTGGTGCTTACGACATGCAGGATATCCCCCACATTTAATTTAGTCTCCGCTGAGGGAACCACGATATGCTCTCCGTGCATGAGCCGTGAGACTACGAAATCCGCCTGGACCATGGAGGACAATGTCCGAATGTCTAACCCGGAGAGACGCGGATTCGAAACCACGATGTTATAGTTCTCGGCAACTGGGGAAGCCGTCGATTCTTCCTGTTCGTATGTGTCCACTTCCTTTTTTGGAGAAATCCGAAAAGCAATGCGCAAGAATACCATGGTAAGAATTGTCCCCAGAATGCCAAAGGGATAGGCCACTGCATAGGCCATACCGGATACTTCAGCTGAGTTAAGCATATCCGGCAGGCGTTCATGTAAGGCTTGTTGCGCGGCGCCTAAACCAGGGGTATTGGTAACAGCACCGGAAAGCAAGCCGACAACTACAGGGATGGGTAAATGGGCAATGAAATGCAATCCCATAGCCACCAAAACGCCAAGGAAAACGACTCCCGCTGCCAACGCATTCAACCGCAATCCCTGTTTCCGTAATGACCCAAAAAAACTGGGGCCGACTTGCATACCAATGGTGTAGACAAATAGTATCAGTCCAAACTCTCTAGCAAAATCGAGGATTGCCGGTTCCACCCCCAGTCCATAATGACCGAAAGCCAATCCGGAAAACAAGACACCGGCAATGCCAAGACTTATTCCAAAAAATCGTATGCGCCCAAACGCGACGCCCACAGTAATCACGGCACTTAGAACAAAAATTGTGTGCGCTATGGAATGCCCAAAAATTAAATCTTTAAGCCAAACCATCGCCATAGCTCCCTGACAAGTATGTTTCGAAAGGTAGCTAATGCTTTTATCTCCATCCAGACGCATCCGATAGCTATTATTGAAGCGCAGCGCAGCAGCTTTCAGCGCAGCACTAGGACGGCATGTCGGCTAAACTGTATTTCAGCAATTCTCCTTCCATCCTATTGGAAAAGCTTTCCCAAAATTTGAATTGGGGCGACCCGTTCCAGTCGCCGCATATTGCTATGCCCACACCTGCCATGAAGCGCTGGATTCAGATGCGCCTAGCCGAAAAGCACGGCATTCTGGCCAATGTAGATTTCCAACGGTTGGAGCTCATGCTTTGGCAGCGGTTGGAAATGCTGGACACGGAGCATCGGGTCGCTTTCCGAAAACCGGCCAAACTTCTGGACGAGCAGGGCTTGCAGCTTTTGATCCTTGGTTTGCTTCAAAATACTCCTCCGGCAGCAGCTCGAGAATACCTGCAACATTTTGGGTTCGATTCCGGAAGCCAACGCCTTTACGCGCAGCGGCTGTGCCAACTTTCCCAAAAATTGGCTGGCTTCTTCCGAGAGTATGAGTATAGCCGTGTGCGCGAGCATGGTCAAAATGGATTGGCATATGCCTGGAAACACGGCGAAGATTGTTTTCTCCCCAATCTCAAAAAGGGCGCCAGACACTCCTTGCACAAACAGGTTGAAGTGCTTGAACGTTGGCAGCGAGAAATCTACCATGAATTATTCCGGACCCAAGGGCTGCGTGATAGCCTCGGTGAAAAACAGGGTCAATACCAGTATACCTTGCCGCAGTATGCGGAAATGGTGTTGGACCAAGCGGCACCGGACAAGATGCCCGACAGGAAACCTCCCAGTTACCATCTTTTCGGGCTTTCCCAAGTGTCTTCCTTCCATCGATCACTCATTCAGCGCCTGGCCGACGAGCGCATATGCCAGGGTCGGGATGCGAATTTTTACATCTATTCCCTGAACCCTTGTGCGGAATATTGGGAGGATGTCCTAACCCCGAAAGAAAATCGTCGGCAGCAAGAGAATCTCTTTCGCAATCAGAAATACTCGGATTGGCGCAAGTTGGATGATCCGGAAAAACGGGCCCTGCGCCTTTCCAAAACAGCCCTTCAAGCGGAGGAACTTCCGGAGGACCTTCCCGCTTCTGAACTCGGCTCGTTAACGGAGGAACATCCTTTGCTCAGCCAATGGGGCAAACCGGGTCGCGAAAACATTCGTCTGTGGTGCCAGATTACCGAATATGACTTCTTTGAACATTTTCGTTTTTCGCAGAAACCTACTTTGCTCGGTTCTATTCAGAACGCCATCCTACACAGGCGGGGCCCGCTTCCAGAGACCGAGCGGATGCTTCAAGACGATAGCCTGCAAATTTTCGCCTGTCCGGAAATCCATCGTGAAGTAGAATCGGTCCACCACAGCATCATCCACGCGCTGCTTCAAGACCCAACCCTGCGTCCAGACGATATTGCCGTGTTGGTCCCCAAGATGCAAGACTACCGCCATGTACTAGCAGCCGTTTTCGGCAAGCAGGAACCGGGTGCGCGAGGTCAAGTTCCATTTACTTTTGCCGATGCCTCCGCCACCTTGGAAAGCGAGTATGCCCGTGGAGTGACGCAGCTCTTCGAACTGGCCCAAGGCCGTTTCAGCCGCCGGGATCTGTTTAACCTGGCCGCTAATCCATGTTTCAAAAATAGCCCCGGAGTAGAAGTCGGTGCTCTTAAAACCTTTAGCGAGTGGACCTCCAAACTAAACATCTTTCACGGGTATGATGAAGAGGACCGGAGTCAGCGCGGGTATGTGCCAGAAGCATTGCACACCTGGAGTCATGGGCTTGAACGACTGATATTGGGCACGGTAATGGAAGCACCCGAACCAGGTGACACCCGTCATTTTGAAAATAAGGTGCCGCTTGCAGATGGGAAAAGCGGCGATCGGGATCTGCTGCAAGGCTTTCTGGCCAACGTGGAAAACCTGCACCGCGATTTGTCCCCCTTACGGGAAAATAGCACCAGACCTTGGACGGAGTGGTTGCAAATCATGGGCGAGATTTTTGATCGCTATCTGACTTGCCCGCCCGCTCAGAAGCTGGAAGGGTATGTACAGGCGGACCTGCGTCGCTACCTTATGTCTCTGGCTAGCATGGAGGATCTGGAAAGCTTAAGTCACAAGACCGGCGCAACGTCTACCGAAGTAGCGGCTACAATACCTATGGGACTGATTCAATCTCATCTGGAGAACCTCAAAGCCGGAAAAGAACCCTTTCTTTCCGGGGGCGTCAATGTATCCGGCCTTGCCGCCTTGCGTTCCTTGCCGTTCAAGTACGTCTACATTTTGGGCTTGGGAGAAGGCCGATTTCCGGAAGACGACGAGGCGTCCACACTGGACCTGCGTCAATATCGTAGGGTAATTGGGGAAGTGAATCC
>JAYUHW010000380.1:0-19070 GCA_043766615.1 Fibrobacteria bacterium
CCATTGTAGCTCACCAAATCCATCAAAGTGAAACCATCATGCGCCGTCAAAAAATTGACGGATTTATGCGGGCCACCTTGATCGTTAAAGTGCGCGTAATCTCCATTCAGTGATTCGATAAACGCTTTTGCATTGCCATCACCTTTTAAAAAACGCCTTACAGAATCACGGTAGACTCCGTTCCATTCCGCCCAACCTTGAGGGAAATCCCCTACATGATATCCACCTAAGTCCCAGGCCTCCGCAATAATTTCAATGCGTTCTTTTTGCGCGAAAGTGGAAATGTCTTTCAATAAACCCGAGCTGGATTCAAAATCATGATTGGGACCTATCCGCCCTAACACCGTTGCCAAGTCGAAGCGGAAACCATCCACGCCCATGTCCATTGACCAATAGCGAAGCGAGTCCTTGATCAAGTTTTGCACAATGGGTTTGGAAGCGTCAAAGTTGTTGCCGCATCCTGTGCTTTCCCAATAGAAACGATTGTTTCCGGTAAGCGCGTAATATTCGGCATTGTCAAAGCCTCGGAAAGAAAGAATCTCGGCGGTATCCCCGCTCCCATCCCAAAGGCCCCCTTCACCGGTATGGTTGTAGACCACATCCAAATAGACTTCCAATCCTTGTTCGTGAAAAGTGTTGACCATGTTTTTGAACTCTCGCGTAGGCCCACCTGGGGACTTGTCATGGGAATAGCGCAGGTCTGGAGCGAAAAAACCATAGGTCATATAACCCCAGTAATTTCCGTGGGGTGGCTCATCGAAATTTCGGTCCCATCCTGGAAAGTCTTCCGGATTAAGGTCATTGGCAAATTCATGAACGGGTAAAAACTCAACCGCCGTGTAGCCAAGAGCCTTCAGATATTTGGCCATATAGGCTGCACCTGCATAGGTGCCTCGCAGCGCATCAGGAATATCAACAATTGATTCGAATCCCGGAATCCCCCGGAAAATATCGCTGAGACGGGTCACGGATGGATGCCGGGTCAGTCCCTTGATATGCGTTTCGTAAATGATGGCATCCTGTTGGGCGACGCGCGGTTTTTTTCCAACAGCTTCCTGTTTTTGGATTAAAACGGATTTCGGCGCCCACGGACCGGTGTCAAACTCCCGTCTCGGAACTTCGGAAAGTTGATTCCCCACTCCGGAATATATACCTGGACCGGAACCATACATTGCCGCATCCTGATGAAAATGATTTTTCATATCCGGGGTTTCACGATCATGGGAGAACTCCCTGGCATAGGGATCGATTAACAACTTATTTGGATTAAAGCGATTGCCATTGGCATCTACATCACATAAGAATCCGGCGCGACTATTTCCACGCTGCCACAGTGGGTCGAACGTCCAATTGGGACCCCAACAGCGATACCCATAATAGGTGCCAGCAGGCACATTTTCCAAATGAGCGCGCCAGATATCATCCGGGCCTTTGGCCATGGCATAGTCATACTGGGCTTTTTCACCCAAGGGCTGCGCATAAATTTCCAAGATGATTTGGGTGGCGTGTTTTGAAAAAACTGAAAAAGTTGCGCTGCGTTTTCCAGCTTCAATTTTAATCTGCGCGCCCAGACTAAAGTGTGCCTTAGCCCAGTTGCTCGGGAGCAGAGGAGAAAAAGCGCCATGGTCCGGATGATTGGATCCTGGGTTACCGGCAGTATCGGATAGGGGATTATTTGAATTGGAGCGGATGGAATGGGAAGCAGATGGTTTTAGCATTTAACAATGGTAACCTCTGGGGATTAAGGTTGGTAGGCTAGTAATCTTACCATGCGTTCGGACCGTCCTTCTAGATCCATGGAAGTTGGATAGATTTCTTCCCACAAAATATCGACCTCGGTTTTTGGAGCAAAGGGTCGGGAGCTGTCCGCAATGAGGACCAGGCTTCCATTTTTCCTGGCTTGACTCAACCAAGGTAGCATTGCCTGAGAGACGGTACGATCATAGAAAAGGTCGCTGACCAGTATCACTTCGGCTGCGAGAGGTGGTGGATACAGTAATAGATTTCCATTTTCCACTGTCAAGTGGAGGTTATTTGCAATCGCATTGCGAAAAGAAATGTCCAACGCTATTGGATCGATATCATTTGCTATTACGGAGCGGGCGCCTGCATTTAGCGCTGCCAGGCTGGCAATGCCTCCACCACAGCCTAAATCCAACACTGACTTATTTTTAACCAATGCTGGATTGGTCAATAAATATTTGCTCAAAAGCAGTGCGGCAGGCCAAACGGTAGCCCAATAAGGCACGTCCTGTTTGACCCCACTTTCCCGCTCCCAGGCCATCCAAAGGGCAAAAACGTCCTCAGCCTGATGGGCGAGGATGGCTGGGCATACCGGAACCGGGGTCAAGGGTGCCAAGGTGGCTAAAAGCGCCGTAGATGGTGAATGCGATAGAATTTGCAACATGGGCTCCGATTTGGGGTGCTCCCAAACTGGAAGTATTCCGGCCGTTAATGTAACTCATCATGGCCTAACTATATTTGTCCAGTCGGCGGGTTTCTGCGGACCACGTAATTAGGTAGAACGCATGGAACTCGCTACGATTCAGAAACACGATTACACCTCCTGGTACGCCCTAAATTACCCCAAACTGAGCGGACATGGCCTTTGGCTGCGGGGTGGGGAATGGAATACCTTGCCTGCCGTGGAGTGGGAGCGACGCCGGACCAAGGTGATGGTGGCCCGGCTTTCTACTTACCTGGATACTTCCGAATCCTTCACCCATCCGTTATTGTATCAAGTGTTGGCGGATCTACCGGATATTTTTCCCGATATGGCATTTCTTCCCCCACCGAAGGACGCGGAGGTTATGACAAAAAACCAGGTTCCCTGGTTGTTGGGAACGCAGTCGAAACGGGGAGTCTTGGCTTTTGACGTGGTGGCATTCAGTAATGCCATTGTTCAAGAGCTGGTCAATCTGCCGTCACTATTGATTCATAGTGGAATACCCATGGCCTTGAAGGATAGACTGGATCGGGAGGATATCCCTTTGCTGCTTCTGGGCGGGGCCAATGCCTATCATGCTTCCCTGCTGGATCACGACGATTCCCCTGTGGATGGAATTTTTACCGGCGAGCAAATCGAAGACATCCAAATTTTGATGAACCTTTGCGCCAAGGCCAAGCAATTGGGCACGCCTAAGCGCGAATTGTTGGATCAGCTTTTGACTGTACCTGGTTTTGCACAACCTGGTAAAGCAAATCGTAGTCGCAAACGGAATAATGAAACCCTGGACTTGCGCAAAGTTGGCGCCGCCCGACCTGTGATTTATAAACTCGAAGGCTTAGGCAAGGAACCGGTGGCCATTAGTCGCGGTTGTCCGGCATTCTGTTCCTTCTGTGCGGAAAGTTTTGACACCAAGCCTTACCGGGAAAACCCGATGGATGCGGTGGTGACCAATGCCTTGAAGCTCAAGCGGGACATGGGTCTCGAAGGCATCGATTTGTTCAGCTTCAATTTCAATTTCTATCAGGATCTCTATCCATTGTTGGAAAAACTTTCGCCGCATTTCAGTGCCATCGGGCTCAAAAGCCAACGCTTTGACATGATAGCCCGTGACCCAGCCATTCTCGATTATTTGCGAGCCGTGGAAAAAGGAAGTTTGACTTTCGGAATGGAAGGAATTTCCCAACGCCTGCGCAGGTACTTGCAAAAAGGGTTGGATGAACCGGATTTGTGGAAGGCTTTAACGGCCGTGTTGAAACGGCCCTTGCGGGAGCTCAAGGTCTTTTTGATATGCACAGGCCTAGAAGCGGAAGAGGATTATGTCGAGTTTGCGGATTTTGTAAAACGCATGCCGGATGTGATGCGTCAATCCGGTGGGACGCCGCGCGTGGTTTTTAGCGCCACACCGCTAGTGCGCTTTCCTTGGACGCCGTTGGAATTTGCTCCAGCCTTTACTCCGGAAGTCTATTCCAAAGTTGCCAGGAGAATCGGACACATTGCCCGAGCAGCTGGGTTTGAGTATCGTGGTGCCGCAGATGAAGCCGAGAATTATGTCTCACAAGTTTTAGTACGCGCGGACAGACCCGCTTATTGGGCCGCGCTGCAAGCGGCCGTAGCGGAAACCGGGTTCCGTTATTTTAGGCAGATGGATACGCATTTCATGAATGTCCTCCGTCGAAAATTATCCGATTTGGGAATTGACGATGAACAATCCCTAGGTGGATTTGATTTGGAAGCCAGCCGCAGCAAACCCTGGACACGCTGGGAAACGGGAGTACGTCGCGAATTTTTGCACGTGCAGTATAAACGCGCCAGGCGCTTTGTGGATCCGGGTTATTGCCTGGGCACAACGGAAGAGGAAGCGTCCTGCTTGGCCTGTACGGCTTGTGAAACCAAAGAAGAGATGGATTTCCTGACGGATAAGCGCAACAAGCATGTTCCCGATTCCATTGGATTCGACAGCCGAAGAAAAATTTTCCGGCACTCCGCGCAGCCAATCAGTTTGGGTGTGTGTTGGACGGAAAAAGTAATTGGACTTCCGAGGAAATATCCCGCCTTGGTTTTAGCCAGTGCGCTGATGCGTGCCGACAAGGCGTTGACGCCCTATTTCTGGCGGTTCCGGGAAACCTGGGCACAAACCGGCAAGGAGATATGTTGGTCAGCGGGCGAAGAAGGCGTGCTACTCGATTGGCTGCCCGAAGGATTGGCCTTGCTCCGTGAGCGGTTGACGGATGAAAACTTTCTCGGCGACACCAATGCCGTCTTAGCGGAATGGGGCCAAGTCCTGGGTGAATATCCCTTAGTCAAACCTGCGGAATGGATGAGCGTCTATCAATTTGCCTCGCCCTATCCCTTAAATCTGGATGTGTATGCCAAGGCGCATGGCCTGCGCTACACGCTGAGAAAAAATGCCGGACGGGTGACCTGCGATTGGAGCAAGGATTCGCTGAAGAAACGGCTATTAACTGCCTTGACTGCGGAAGAGGTTTCCACTCCAACCGGTAATGAATGGATAGTGCGTGTAGACGCAGCCGTAAAATTCAATCCGGAAGAATTTTTGCGCGAAGCTTTTCGCATACCAACTGCGCAGGATTGGGTGCGGGTACGCGTCACCCAATCCTTTCAATCTCCCGTGACCAGCCAGACTGGCTAGGAAACCCCATCACACATCCAATAAGGTGACGGCTTCCTTCAGACCCTGCATCACATCACGTGTGGCGATGTATTCCAATCCCACATAACCTTTATAACCGCTGTCTACAAATGCCCGCATGACGGCAGGATAGTTTACTTCTTGGGTGGCATCCATTTCACCGCGACCGGGGTTTCCAGCCACCTGCACATGGCCGATCAGGTCCACGCAAGAGCGTATGCGCCGGATAATATCGCCGTCCATAATTTGCACATGGTAGACATCAAAGAGCAACTTTAGCGCCGGTGAGCCGACCTTATTTACGATTTCAATGCAATAGTCCAAATGATCGCCCTGATATCCCGGATGACCTTTCATATCGGCCCCATCACGCGTGTTCAAAGGCTCAATGCAGATGACGCAATTCTTCTTTTCGGCCTGCCCGACGATTTTCTTATACCCTTCCACACAATTTTTCATGCCCTGTTCGGGGCTGACATAGCTGCCCTTTTCCGCGCCCGTGGTATCCGCGAATCCGGTAAAGGTGATGAGATTGTTAAAACCGAACTCGGCATTTGCGTCAATGGATTGGCGCATGAGTGTCAGGCATTCATCCCAGTGTAGGGGATTGTTCATACCGCGAATAAACATATGCGACGTGGTCAAGGCAGAAACCAGGCCATACTTTTTTAACGTTGGGAAATCTTCCGGGCTCACCACTTCAATGGCTGGCACGCGAAGTTCATTCGCCACTTGGCATATTTTTTCCAATGACCATTTATCACCCAAATCGTGCAAACACCATTTGGTCAGCGCCTGATTGATACGACCCTTGACCACTTTTCCAAAATCTTTTTCACTCACAGTATTTTCCTGTTTGGACATTGTTTCTCCGTTATGCATTCCCTTTCCCAAATATATTTATCTTTCTAAAAAATTCCCCACAAAAGGTGAAAAACGGCATGATACTTCTCGTTGTCCGAGTGTAAATTTATGCTGGAGAGGAATTCAGCCCTATGCTGCCCGTAATCCCAGACGCAGAAAAAAAAAGAACCCAGTTCCTGACTGAAATCGGTTCGAATTCGCATTTTAATTGCCTTTTTGACCATATTCCCGGCATTCTTTTCTTTGTGAAGAATAGCGATGGGCATATTTTGTTTGCCAACTTAGGGCTGGTACAGCTGTATGGATTTGAGAGCGAAAAGGATTTTATCGGCAGAACCGATTTTGAACTTTTACCACGCCGACTCGCGGAAAAATTTCGCAATGACGACCTAAAAATCCTCGGCACCGGCAAGCCACTCTTAGGAATGGTGGAGCTCTTTTTAAACTCACAAGGCATACCCGAATGGTATCTCACCAATAAGCTGCCCATCTTGTCCAATACGGGCCGTCCAATCGGTGTGATGGGAACGATTCAAGAATACCGGGGCCCCGATCCGCGCAGTGAACCGCTTGTGAGTATCGGACCCGCTGTCGAATATCTTAAAACGAATTTTAAGGAGAATGTGCCCGTAGCCTTCTTAGCTGGACTTACGGATTTATCCTTGCGCCAATTCGAGCGTAAATTCAAAATCGCCTTCAATACCACACCACATCAGTACATTATCAAAATGCGTATCCACCAAGCCTGCGACCTCCTTAGGGCCCGCAACCTGGCGATTTCAGATATCGCCTCAGATTTGGGCTTCACGGACCAAAGCGCCTTTGCGACGCATTTCAAAAAGAACATGGGTTTTTCGCCGTTACAGTACCGGAATCGGTTTTTGTAGGCATTCACAGCGGACAATTCCATTCAAGCCAAAGTCATTTCTTTTCAAGCCAAAAGCCGCTCCAGTTTCATTTTCCATTTTTCCCAATCCCGCATTGTCTTGGATTGTAGGTCGATGAATTTTTGGGTGTGATCGCGATAAATGAGGTGGCACAGCTCATGAACGAGGACATATTCAATGCAGCCTTTCGGTGCTTTGACGAGTTCTGGGTTAAGGATGATTTTTCCCTTGGCGGTACAACTCCCCCAACGGGTTGGCATATCTTGAAGCGTAAATCTCGGTGGATTTATCTTAAACTTTGCAAAGCGCTCCAGCAGCGGTTTGGAAATTTCTTTGAATTTTTCTTCGGCCTTTTTCCGATACCATTTTCTGAGTAAGGCGCCTGCATTAGACTTTTCGTGGGTAGTGACATGTAGAATTCGCCCTATTCTTTTGACTTGATCTGGAGTGCCGACTTTAACTTGGAGCATATACTGTCGGCCTAGGAATAAGTGCGTCTCTCCGCTGACATATTTTCTTCTTGGTGTTTTGGGATGATAGGTTAAAAAAAAGCTTTGCTGTTTTAGAATCCAAGCGGCTTTACTTTTGACCTTGGTTTTCACTTTTTCTAATGGAGAGTCGAATGGTGCGATAACTCGTACATTCATGTCCGGAGTGATGGTGATGCCTAAGGTTTTCCGTTGTGAATAGCTTAAGTGGAAGGGGATCTTTTTGGAGCCAAATTGAATGGACTCCGTCATTGCTTATACCTGATTTTAGCGACCTCGACGATACGCTCGGCGATGGCATCGATCTCTTCGAAAGTGAGCGTAATGGCATATTTATCGCGAACTTCATCAATCAGATAATCGCCGATAAGGTGAATCATCTTTTTTTGGATGTCGATATTGCTCGGTGAATGCCAATCGACTTTTATGAATTTTTGAATGATATCATCGGTCATTATGGCGATGTCGGCGGAAACACTTTTCAATGTTTCTTCCGACGTGAATTTGAGGCTCAAGCCATCCCTGGCAATGCCGTAAAAAGCCTTGGCAACATCCCTTTCCTTAAGTGACTCGGGTATATCCGAATCCGATTTTGAGAGTACGCTTTCCATGATGCTTTTGGCTTTGGCTAAATACTGCGATTCCGTGAGGCGGGCATCTTCGTAAGCCTTTATGGTGTCTTTTAGCATGGTGGAAAATTTCTTGTAGAAAGCCGGATCTTCGTCCATCTTCACACTAATATGTTTGGCTGTTCTTGAGGCTATTTTATCAGCCTTTGCTGCCTCTCCTTCGGTTTTCTCCACTTCCCGTTGGAACTCCGTTTTGTCGAATATATTGACCAAGGCTGTGATGGGTTTGACTTCATCGGTTTGGACATGGGTATCAATAAGCTTTTGGATCTGCCCTTCATATTGCTTATAGTCGATGGCATCGGAAAACCGCAGGACCACGGCACTTCGTAATTTTATAAAGAAGGCCAAGTCATCGGTATAGCGTTTAATGGCTTTTTCATCATTGTCTTTATGGAACTGAATGGAGGAAAGGGCGAGCTTTAAAATTCGTGCGAAGGCGGCCAACTTATCGTAGAACTCCACGCGAACGGCTTCATCTCTTAGAAATTGTTGGTACGCTTCGGCATCCCGTTTGTTCTTTACTGTTTTAAAGACATCCCAGAGTTCTGAATCCATTTGGGGTAGCTTTTTGATTTCATCGATAATTCGGGTCAAGGTACATTCCAGATCGGATTCGTCGAATTCTTCAAAGGAGGAATACAATTCCAAGGCATCATCCAAGGCACCGAGTACGCCATAGTAATCGATGATATAGCCGAAATCCTTATCCGGAAAAATACGGTTCACGCGGGCAATGGCCTGCAAGAGCGAATGGCCTTGCAACTTACGCGTTAGGTACAAAACCGTATTCTTCGGCTCGTCAAATCCAGTCAGTAGCTTGTCCACCACAATGATGATTTCCGGATGGGGCTGGTTCTTGAATCGGTTGATGATATTCTTGTCGTAACTTTTGGGGTTACCATGTTCATCCATCATTTTTTTCCAGAAGGCTTTCACCTTATCCGGCGTTTCTCCAAAGGCGCTGTCCTCGCCCTCACGCTCGTCTGGGGGTGAAATGACCACATCGGAAGTGATGATTCCGATTTCATCCAAGAAGTGCTTGTACTTGATGGCCGCTTCTTTTGTTTGTGTGACCAATTGGCCTTTGAAAGGCGTACGGCCTTGGAAATTATCCCGGAAATGTTGGCTGATGTCCCAGCAAATGGCATAGATTTTTTGTTCGGCAATATTCAGCTGATCGGCACGACTGAATTTCTTTTTTAAATCCGCTTTGAGGTAATCGGGCAATGGCTCGGACACAAGACTAAAATAATTATCGATAGGCTTTTCGTTCACGTACTGATAGGCATGCCTTCCTTCATAGAGCAACGGCACTACGGCTTTATCTTTAACCGCCTTATCCACGGTATAATCGTCAATTACTTTTCCAAATTTACTCAGGGTGCTTTTATCTTTTTTGAATAGGGGCGTGCCTGTGAAAGCAATAAAGCAAGCATTGGGCATGCTTTTCTGCATTTCAATATTGAAGGTACCATGTTGAGTGCGATGGCCTTCATCCACTAAAACGAAAATATTAGGACTCTCCAATATTTCCATTTTTCTCACCGCGGTTTCAAACTTGTTGATGACGGTAGTGACCACGGCATCACTTTTACTTTGTAAGAGATCGACCAAGCGTTGACCCGTGGAAGCATTTTCCACCACCATGCCGCATTTGCGAAAGGTGCCGGTGATTTGCACGTCCAGATCGATTCGATCCGTGACCAAAACGATTTTCGGATTGAGAATATCTTTATGAATAGCGATAGCCTGGGCCAAGAGAACCATGGTAAGAGACTTGCCACTACCCTGGGTATGCCAAATAACTCCACCTTTACGCTTTCCTCCCTCTAGTTTTAGAAGTTGGGTCATGGCCTTTTTAACTGCAAAGAATTGCTGATAACGAGCGACCTTTTTTTCGCCATCATCAAATAGCACAAAGTTATGAGTAAAATCCAGCAAGCGCTCGGGGCTGCACAAGCCTTGCAGGTATTCATCTTGAACGGTAGATAATATGGGTGCCTGCTCTAATGCATCGAAATAGCCGCGGGCATATTTAAAGTGGTCGCCAAAGAGGGCTTGTTTTTGCGCCTCATCTAAAGGCGCGTTGATGAGTGCCGTGAGTTTCTTCCGACTTTCCTTTTCGGCCTCGCTACTTCTAAATTTTTCTTCCCAATGAGCCCAATATTCGCCCTTGGTGCCCGCAGTCGCATAACGGGCTTGATTGCCTGCAAGGCCCACGACCAATTGCGCATAAGCATAAAGATTTCGGATGCCATCCTCTTGCTGATTACGTAAATGTTGGGACACAGCCTGGTTCAGGGAATCTTTGATATCGGGCCTTTTGCATTCAAGAATGCAAAGAGGGATGCCGTTCACGAACAAAACAATATCCGGCCGATAATGCTCTTTGCTGGTGCTGCGCATCACGGCAAATTCATCGGTTACGTGGTAAAGATTATTGCCCAGGTCTTGCCAGTCGATATACTGGAGGGTGAAACTCTTTTTATCCCCGTCGACATTTTGCTCCAAGGCCTTTCCCAAGGTGATGAGGTTATAGGCCGTTTCACAGGCGGAAATGTATCCCTCGTTCATGGGCAAATCTTTGAGGGCCTGGATGCCGTTCTCGATATTGGCATCGCTGAAAAAGGTGTACCGAGTGGAGCTGACTCTGGGCGAATTGATGGCTTTGAGCTGCTTGCGGAGGATGGTTTCGAGCAAAACTTGGGTGGTTTTTCCACCTCGGGCCGCTAAGGCTTGGTCCGGGGAGAGGTAGGTATACCCCAGTTTTTGCAATAATTGCAGGGCCGGGATTTGGCTGATCTGGTCTTCTTTGAAGCTGGGCGTTTCCATTATTTCCCCGAAAACGGCAAAAGACATGTATAGTTTCTTTGCATATGCCTATGATCATGTAAAGATAATGCCATATTTCTTTGCATGAGAATCCTAATATGAGTCAAAAAGTGTGGTTTTCTTGTCATGAGGGACTGGCACCATTTAAAAGAAGCTGATAGAGGTCATCGTTGATGTAAAAGTTGTCCTTACTGATTTTGTGCCGGGTGAGGTGGCCGATTCTAACGAGCTGATCCAAATAACGCGTCGCCGTGGGTCGACTCACCGCCAAATCGCGAATGATGAAGTCAATTTTGGTATAGGGATGCCGGAAAATATTATTCAGAAGATCTTGGCTATAAATTTTCGGAAGCTCGGTTCGCATTTTAAGTTTGTGCTTTTGCATCAATAGTCTGATGCCATGAATTTGTTGGATGGATTGCAAAGCCGTTTGTTCCACGCCGTCCAATATGTACAAGACCCATTCCTGCCAAGCATTGTCCGTCCGTACTTTTTGCAAAAGCTGATAGTACTGGGCTTTGTTTTGATTGATATAGCGGCTCAGATACAGGATGGGAATCTTAAGCAGGCCTTCCTTCATCAAATAAAGAATGTTAATGATTCTCCCTGTGCGCCCATTGCCATCATAAAAAGGGTGAATGCTTTCAAACTGATGGTGAATGACAGCCATTTTTACTAAGGGATCCCAATCCGATAGGCTATTGTCATTGATGAAATTCTCGAGATTGCGCATCAGGTCCAGAATTTCATCCGGATGCTGAGGCGGAGTATAAACGATTTCCTGGGTGAGTTCATTCTTCAAAGCCGTCCCAGGGAGTTGGCGATATCCAGCCTGATTCTCCTCAATAAGAGCCTGAACTTGGAGGATATCGTTATTAGAAATGATGCCGGTCCTTTTAACGGTCTCAAAGCCATTGCGCAAGGCCGTTGCATAGCTATGAACTTCCTTAGCCGCCACACTTGCAAATTGCATGGCAATCACATCGGCGCGGTAAATTTCGTCTTGGGTGGTGATAATATTTTCAATGGCAGAACTGTCTTTGGCTTCTTGCAAGGAAAGCGTACTTATAAGGATAGTTTCATTGGGAATTGCATCTGCGGCGCCTTTTAATTCGGCTAGGGCTTGATGGGCTTTGGCTGCTTTTTTTAAGACGGCCTTGGTTTCGAGGTCAGTGGCGAAGGGAAGATGGGTTAGTTTATGTGTCATGTTTTTTCCCCGTTTTGGGCTTTGTGATTCGGTCTTCAAGCAGTCGTTGCTCACGATCCAGTTCCTGACGAAGCTCTTCTTCCGTTGGTAAAATCAGTCTGTATTTGCTGGCAAAAAGCCGTTTGTTTTCATGCATTACCGAGAACCGTACAACGGATGCATCCTTCTGGGCGCAAAGCACAACTCCTACAGTAGGATTGTCTCCTTTTACCCTCTGCTGATGATCAAACATGCGGACATACATATCCATTTGACCTACGTCCTGATGGGTGAGCTCACCAGTTTTGAGGTCAAAGAGCACGAAGCATTTGAGTAGGTAATTGTAAAAAACCAAATCGACGAAAAAATCTTTGGACTCCGTACTAAGGCGTTGCTGGCGCTCTACAAAAGCGAAGCCCTTTCCAAGTTCCAAAAGGAATTGCTTGAGGTTGTCGATTAGCGCTTGTTCTAAGTTGGATTCTAACAAACGACCCGTCCCCGGCAGACCAAGAAATTCAAGTAGAACAGGATCCCGGATAAAGTCGCGAGGATTTTCTTTTAGGCTTTTGATTTTTGTAGTTGCCTCTTTGCGCAATGGCTTACGATCTTTGCTGGATAATAAACGCTCGTAATAAAGCGTTCCAATTTGCCGTTCCAATACGCGGGTGGTCCAGTTTTGTTCAACTGCTTCATTCATGTACCAAAGGCGGGCATGCGAATCTTCAACTCGAAGTAAAGTCCGAAAATGTGTCCAGCCCAATTCGTGACGCAATGCGTCACGAATTGGGAAAGCCTGATAAAACAACCGCATATATCGCAGATTAGAGCTATCAAAGCCTTTTCCAAAATCACGAGTTAGTTCCGTAGCCAACTGGACAAGAAGTTTAGTGCCATATTGAGCCCGTGCTACTCCATGTTGCTCAAACTCAACGATATGACGACCAATTTCCCAGCAGGTTAGCACCTGAACGGAATCGACCGCACGCAATACTTGCTTTCTGCCTGCAAGAATCAGTTCACGAAGCTCTCCAAGTAATTGGACTACACTTGTTTTTTTAGCGGCTTTATTTACTAATTTTTTCATAAAATTCCGATTCCTCGTTCCTATTTATTTCCGCTCTTTTTCGATTCTTTAAGGACCTTTTTATCCTGCCCATCGATTTTCCTTTGCACCTTTTTCACGTCTTCCGCGGGTGGTAGTGACTCGGGGATAATTCCTCTCTCTAAAAGCATAGTTCGTACTGCACCGCTATTGTCGAGATGCTCTCTTTCAATAGGATTATGCCCGGTCAAATCTTTACTTTGCACATTTAAGCTGGTCATTTCGGCTGCTAAGTCTTTGGCCTTTATGCTGATGGTGGGTAAAAAATCCGCTAAAGGGCGGTTTTCGGGGACTCCCAATTTTCGCTTTAGCATATTGGTGGACAGATGGAAAAGGGCCTGATCGCCCTTGGAGCGGATGATGGCGAAGCCTTTATCGTCTACCCCGCGCTCGTAGAGAATGCCGGAAAGTTGCTTTTCGGTTTGGCTCAGTTTTTCCCGTGCTTTGACACGCTCGAATTCTAATAGGCGCTGTTCGATAAGTTCCGCACGACGGGTCTGGACAGCGAAATAGGTTTGGGCGAAGGCAATTTCCGGCTTGCGGCTATCTCCATTCTGGGCAACGAGATAGCACGCATAACGAGTTAGAGCAATGTCTTCAATTGGTCTTTCCGCTTCAGACCCTATGGTAACCATTTTCCTGACGTCAGGAAAATGGTTATCCGTATTCTCCCCTGAATGCCTACAAGAATCCTTGGCTTTTTCAAGGATTTTCAAGAAATTTTCCCATTTACTATAGCCGAGTAAAGGTTGCAGTTCACGTCCGCTCCAACATTCAAGTCCGTCTATTTCGGATTTAGCATTCTCAAATTGTGCGAGAAGCTGTTTGATCTCATCGGTTTTCATGGTTTGAATCCTTTCAATCTTTTTTTTCCGGTTAACAAAACTTGCATCATTCCCTTTTTTTGCTCTTTTAGTTTCGCTGCTTTGGCTTTGAGGAATTGGATTTCTTTGTCGGCGGTATCCAAAACCTGCACAATAGCTATTTGTTCATTTTTTTCTGGTAACCTCATATCAAGTGCTAGGAAGCTTTCAAAATCAAACGTCATCTTTTCGATGTGTACACCATAACTAGATATATAAGTCTGGTGATAAAATAAGGGAGACTGAGAATACCAACTCAGAAACTCCATTTGTAGCTTATCTGGATCTTTGGCGACCACTGCAATATAAGATCCAGAGATCTTCGCTCCAGAAAATTCTTTGGTAACCAGTGCCGAGGCTCCATGTAGGATTTGCATTTTGGAAAACAAAAAGTCACCTGCTTCGGCTGTGCGTAATGTTTTCACTAATATTTGGTGCCCATAAAGTGGTTCTCTGAAAAAAATCCCGCCTGAACGTCTTCTTACACTCACAAGTTTGTAGAGTTCATCTTCTCTCCACTCAAAATTACGTTTGACGATTTTAAATAGGTTCTCATATGTGTATTTAGACCATTTTGATCTTCCAAACCCCTTCAACCTCTTCTTCCCCGTCAGCAATTGTTGCATCAAGGCTTTTTTCTGCAATTCTTTTTGGGCAATCAACTGGTTGGTTTTGTTGATGGCGGAATCCATCAGGCTGAGAACGATGGCTATGGCTTTTTGTTCATTTATTTTTTTTGGCAAATAAATTTTAAGATTGTAGATAGGCTCTTGGCTTACTAGTGGTTGGCCACCTTTACTTCTTAATTTCGAGATGTCTTCATGCTGTAGTTTATAAGAAAGGAAGAAAATATCTACTTCTTCAGAAACCCATTTTGTAAAAAGGGCATTGTCGGTTATCCAACACTTTTCAGAAATAAATCGAGTTACACCACAGTACTCTCCGACCCTTCCAATAATGATGATGTCTCTATTAGAATTAAAATGATTTGAATATCCAAGTATGCCATTTCCACCATAAATTGGAAAACTATTTTCGTCGTCCGGATGTTCATGAAATTTTAATGGTTTTGTTTTTCCTGAAGTTAATTTGAGAATACTTCCAATAGATGAAATGGTCCAACCAAGTGGTAGTACCTGTTTGAAACTACATTCCATAGTCATTTAATTTCCATTTCAATTTTCAACTTACAGTGAGGGATGCTAAGGCTGGCGTAGCCAGTGCGCGTCGCGCGCACCGGAGCGAAGCGGAGCCCTGCACAGCCCGACCGCGTTGCGGCTTTGGCGCGGCGCGGACACGCCCAAATCTTTTTAAACATGAGTTGATACATTTCTATTCCCATCTAGATTCCGACTGGCAGTTACCATATCAAACAAGTCCATATCATTGTTCGGCCTTTTGAAGTGTCCGCTCCAACCCGCGCCGGTAAGCTTTGCAATTGGTGAGAAGGCTTCTGACTTATTCGGCTTAAATTTAGGGCCCTTCCCAGTGCTTGAAGAGTTAAATTCTTCAGTTCGCTCATACCGCAATCCCCCTCCCATACTCGTTGGTCAAATTTCGTGACACTGTCACGAGAATTAGCTTGGTATTTTTCATTCCGCAAACCCTATCTTCTTCAATTGGGCGGATACTTTCCTTTTCACCACAGGCATATTTTCAGGCATAGTGCCACCAATTTCCTCGATGGTCTTGCGAACTTTTTTACCAATCTCGAAGTGCGTTTGGTTCGCTAGTTTTTTGCCTTGAATATTGTCCCGTTGCAACTTTTCTTCAGTTTGCGTGTCGCGAAAAAGATTGGCTGCCAATTCTTTGCTTCCCATATGATCCAGAATTTGATCGCTTTTCTTTAAACCTTTTTTAGTGTGAATTCCCTTGGCATCCAAACCACCATAAAGCCCTTTATATCCGAAATTTTTGAAAATGGCATAGTCGATGTTTGATTGGCCATAGGCCTCCAATTGCTGCATATCGAGGAGACCATCAAAAGAAGGCGCGAAGGAAAACGAGAGTGAGGGGTGTTTCATCTGAGCCCCCAAAAAGAAAAACCCGCCACATTTGGGCTTGCTTGAGAAACAAGTAGAGGCCTGACGGGTATGCTATTGTTAATATAATGACTAATTCTAAAAACAACAGATCCAACCCTGTCATAAATCTTCACGAAACGATCCGGATCTTTAGACTCAATAAAGGTAGTTGCCGTCTTGGCTTTTTGCAGCCCCAGTTCTATTGCCTTTTGCAAATACCAAACCCTGAGTGAGGTTGCTTCAAGCTTATCAAGTAAGGATATGTTACTTCGCCAGTGCAATTGTGCAACGGTGCGTAGCACAAATTGTATATCCGACCATACTTCGGAAAATTTCCTCATCTTCAAATACACCTTCATGCTGATTTTATAACTGTTAAGACCCGCCTTACTTCTAATTGTGGCGAATTCGCCGTAATTAAAATCAGGGTTGAAAACCGAAACAACCGTTCCCTGGACTTCGATGGTTGAATTCTTTGATTTGCTCATTCCGCCTCCGTCAGCTCTTTGAGATACTTGCCCAACTCTGCCTGCACAACCTTCAGCTCCTTTTCCAGCTTTTCAATCTCCACCTGCACGGCCCCAATATCCACCTCCGCATCTTCCTCAAACGTATCCACATAGCGAGGAATATTCAGATTGAAATCATTTTCAGCAATTTGATCCACCGTCGCCACAAAGCTGAATTTTTCTTCCACTATACCCGCTGAAAGCTTACCGGCATTGAATTTTCGATACGTATCCACAATATGCGCCAAGTCCTGTTCACGCAGCTTATTCTGGTTCTTGCCGTTTTCAAAGGCCTGACTCGCATCGATGAAAAGCACATGCTTATTCGCGCTTTTGCCTTTATTGAACATGAGAATCGCCGCCGGTATTCCGGTCCCGAAAAATAAATTGGCCGGTAATCCAATTACGGCTTCCAGGATATTTTCTTCGATGGTCTTTTGCCGGATTTTGCCTTCGCTGCTGCCTCGGAATAAAACGCCATGCGGCACCACCACACCCACCTTGCCCTTGCCCTCGTAAGTGGTTTCGATCATGTGACTGATGAAGGCCCAATCGCCCTTGCTCTTGGGGGGCACGCCGCGCCAGAAGCGATTGTAGGGATCGGAGTCGGGGTCAAAACTTTTAGCGGCTTTGTTTTCTTCCTTATCCTTGTCGCCTACCTCGCCCCATTTGTCGAGGAAAAAGGGCGGGTTGGCCACCACGGTGTCGAACTTCATTAAGGCATCGCCTTCCTTGAGCTTGGGATTGCGGATGGTATCGCCCCAACGGATATTGGCATTGTCGAAGCCGTGCAAAAACATATTCATAACCGCTAGCGCCCAGGTGCTGCCATTGGCTTCTTGTCCGTAGAGGGAGAAATTATCCGAGCCCACTTCTTTGCCGGCTTTAATGAGCAAGGAGGCAGAGCCGCAGGTGGGATCGCAGATGCGCGCACCGGGTTTGCTTTTGGTGAGTCGGGCCAGCAAGGTGGAGACTTCGCTGGGAGTGTAGAATTCACAGGCTTTTTTTCCTGCATCGCTGGCGAAGCTGGAGATGAGGTATTCATAGGCATCGCCGATGATATCATTCCGTTCCAAGTGGGAGGGCGTGAGATCCATTTTGCTGAAATCGAGGAGCAGGTTTTTCAAGCGGCTGTTTTTGTCTTTTGCATCGCCGAGATTATTGCTGTTGAAACTAATATTGCGGAAAATGCTGCCGTCTTCGCTGCTGAGTTTTTCACGATTGGCTTCTTCCAAATCTGCCAAGGCAATGTCGATGACCTCGCCAATATTGGTAGCATTGCGGTTTTCATGGAGGTAGTCGAAAGTGCTGGTAGCAGGTACGACAAAGCGTTCCATCTTCATGGCGCGTTCGGTTCTATTGGCGTCGCCTTTGTATTTGGCCAAGTGGGTTTGATACACCTCTTTATGCACATCGCTCACGTACTTGAGAAAAAGCATGGTGAGGATATAATCTTTATACTGGCTGGGATCGATTACGCCACGAAAGGTATCGCAGGCTTTCCAGACGATATTGTTGATTTCTTTTTGGGTGATTTTTGGGCTTTGACCTTGGCTCATGATAGACTCGCTCAGTTGATGGCTTGTAAGAGGATTTGTTGATTTTGATTTTCGCGTAAAGCATGAATCTGCTGCAGGATGGCTTTTTCTTTTTTCATCAGGGCCGTTGCCGCTACAATCTTGATCTGCTTTTGCAGGGACGGGATGGCGATGTTAAGATTTTCCAGAACTTCTTGGGTAATCGAGGGTAGGTTTGTCCCGCGCGCTACACGCGAGCACCAAGCTTGGGTTTGCGGATGATTGAAATACCATTGAAGATATTCCGGCAGAATCATTTGCTTATTTCTGATCCGAATAACCATGAAGACCGAGGACGCGGCGGCCTTGGCCATATGGCTTTGGTATAGAACAGCTCGGTTTTTATTTCCCTTAACTGCGAATAAAATATCGCCGGATTGCAAAAGGTGTTTTTTGCTTTTACCCTCTAATTTTAGGTCGGGTTTGGTGCTTGGATCAAAATTTCCGTCTTCATCAAAGTGGCGGACTTGGACATAGAGAACGTCACCGGATGGATCCGGTTTGGCATAAATGCCGGAGTGGAGGTCTGCGATTTCCTTGAGGCAAGTTTTCAAATTATACTCGGTACCTGTACTACAATATAATACAAATGCTTAAAAATGGAAATATATATTTAAGTATAAGCTCTACAAAAAATCAATGGCCATAAAAGAAGCATTTTAGGACTGCGCTTTGAATTTTCAGTCGGGCTTTGAATATTCCATCGGCAAAGGAGGTTGGCCGGAAGGCAGTCGCATTGTGCGCCCCATCACATCGCAAAATTTCGAAGTTGGTATCCTTTACACCATGAACTTCGATCACTCCGCCAATCCCTCGTCAGACCCATTCAAGTCAGGGGACGCGTTTAACCCCAAAGCCCCTGAGGACATTTTTACAAAACCTAATTCAAAAGCTGGATCCAAAGGTATAATGGGTGGCGGCGGAGGTGCAGGTACGCGTCGCGCCAGACAACCTGAGCCAGAAGCCGAGTTAGAACCGCTCGATATTCCTAATGAGCCCGTGGCTCC
>JAYUHW010000381.1:0-2812 GCA_043766615.1 Fibrobacteria bacterium
TATTACTGGAGTAACAAAATTAGGAGCCTCCAGGGTTTCCGGCTCCTTTTCCAACAAAATCGGGGGTTAAAGTGCGTAGCCCAACTGCACAGCCCAGTACCAATTTTTCCGGTATGGCATAACAGTGACATCATTGGTATGGCCGAAATAATCGACCAATCGCATATGGTCGTTCGCGATCTGACCTGTAATTGAGAATCCTGGATAAATCATTTTTTGAGCATAGGCTGTCCATTTGACATTATCGCCATTATACTCCTTACCAGTAGGATTGGGAACAGGAGCCAGCAACCTTAGTGCGTTCGAAACATCATTTGCGTAAGGGTTGCTGCAGTATTCCCCTTCAACCGAAAGCAAGTCCAAAATGTGAAAAGTCGGGAAATTGAAACCCAGTGTATAAACGGTGCGATCAGCTCGTTTTTTATAATAGAAAGGACGATTTTCAGTACCTAAGAGAACACTTTCAAAGTAGAGGATGAGATCTTTGTCTGAAAGTATTGGGCTCGACAGAAGCTTACCAAAATCCAAGGAACCGCGTATTAAAAATTTCTGGCCTTTGAAAGTTAGGCGGGTTGAATCCACGGCCGAATCGGTGGGACTATATGCGGAATCACCCGAATTTGGAAATGGTTGCTTTAATTTCATTCTTCCATCTTTTAGAGTATAATACAAGCTGAGGTCAGGTTCGTTATATCGACCACTATTAATTTTGGTTGGATCATAAATGTTGTCGAACATTAGGCCTGTACCAATGGTAAAGATTCCTCCAATCGTGTAGGACATCAAATCGGTAAGACTCAATGCCGCAGAAGGCATTTGATCCGTTTTCAGTGTGAGTAAAAAATCGTTATTGAATCCGCCAAGCTTGGTATTCAAGTCAAATCCATTGAGTTGAACACCTGCGCTATTGACCTTTGTTAACCCCCCAGTAAATATGGCTGTGGGGTATGTATAGGTACGGAACATATACTCACCCAAATTCTTGGCATTCTCGTTGTACTTAAATGGGAAAACACCTGCCTTCAACAAAAGTCCGTGATTACCTTGACCTCTACTCCAAAATTCAAATTCAGCGTGCAAATCTGTGAATCCGAATCCTGAACGCTGACCAACACTATACTGATTCCCTTTCGAAGGAAGGATGAAAAAATACAACCCTCCAACGCCAACAAAAACCTTGGTGTTATCTGAAAGTTTAGCTTCCTCCAACAGCCAGACGGAACTTGCTGTACTGAGTGCCCGCGGATAGGCAGAATATGTTGTTCCTGGATCCGATGTGAAACTTTCAATCTCGGAAACTTCCCAGTTAGCAAAAACTTTTAAGGGAGAAAGTTTTGAGGGGCTATCATCTGCAAAGGCACCCTGGATTAAGAGAATGGAAAAAAGCCCTGAAGAAAAAAGTCCCTTAATCTTTATCATTGGTATCCCTTGCATATGAAAAAAAATATCCTGAAATCACATCCGGATTAGAGGTAGTTCATGAATAATAATAAAAGAACCAAGCGTTCGTCACAGGCGACAAAAAATGATGTCCCATCAAAAAAGAAATAGGTGGCGCAAATTTCACATCATTTAATAAGCAGAATTTTTGGCGTACCTTTCACTTTCAGCTTTTCAATTTTCCTTCCCGATAGGTCGAAGGTACCCAGGATTACTTCTGTCCCAACACTTTTATTGTCAAGAAGCGGTTTTATGGAATTGTCCTTTATACCAACCGTAGGCAAAACAGTTTGATAGGGAAAGGACTTTACAGTTGCGTTTGGAATGAACCAGATATTGGTATACACGACATCATTTGTATGATTCTGGAGATATATTCCACCGGGAAGCAAGAGGCTACCCCCCTGGGGGGCCGTTGTCGCGCCCTTAATGGGAACGGAATCTTGAACCAGAACACCGTTTGCATATACAGTCATGGCAGCGGCTCCCACTTGATCCCCAGGCGCCCCAGAGGTACGTGGAGTAAAGTAAATATCATAAGTGTGCCAAGTCAAGGGCGGCAGGGCTGCGTTTACTGTTGGAGCTTTGACAGAGTAAATAGCTCCAAATTCATCCAGTGCCCCGCCACTCCCAAAGGAGTCCAAGACTTGAGCCTCATAATTGCCCTGCAGATAAACTCCGCTATTGGAACGCCCTTGCCCAGTTGCTTTGGGGTTAAAGCACCCCTGGAACTCAATATGTAAGAAGCCGCCCATCAGGCCCGCAACGCTTCTGACACCGCGCAAAAGTTGTCCACGGCTTAAGCTAACCGAATTTTCCACGGCTCTCCATTTTGCCAAATCAGCTGACCCTGTGGCGGAATCGAAAAGCCGGTCAACGGGGCCCCATTCTGGCTTAGGCTTTAGGAGGTGTGTTGGACTGTTCCGCATCACACGGTTCAAAGTAAAGGCAGCACCATTTGGTGTTGTACCTGTCATTGTGCGAGCTTCTCCAGTTCCAGTAATCGAAGTAGCCTTATAGAGGCTCGAAGTCGTGGCATTAAAAGTCGTCCCTGTCAAAGTGGCCGTGCCACCATATGTACTCCTAGTCCAACCCGTGCGCACCCATCCACCATAGGGCTGACCAGGCAAAGTCAACAATCCGCCTGGTAAAAACACAACAGTATAAGAGTTATCACCATTGGAAACTAGCCAAGCGCCTAAATCGCCTCCACCCGTAACCGCTCCGAAATACTCACCTTGAATTTGCCACTGCGCTAAGGGAGAGCCCGAAAGAGGTGGTACGTAATCCGCTTGAGCATGGGAATTTTTGCCGGTCACCAACACCAAAACCGCTGCAAAGCATAAAATTGAACGCAAATTCTTCAACATAA
>JAYUHW010000382.1:0-3879 GCA_043766615.1 Fibrobacteria bacterium
TGATCTTGCTCTCGTCCCCTTCAAATCCTTCGCGCTGGTCGCCATGATGAACGACGCGCACCAGTGTGAATTTTCCTACAAACTGGCTGTGGCCCCCATCCTTGAGTTCAAAGCGCATTCCGGCGCGGAAGGCCCGGCAAATGCTTTCGCCCTGCAATTGCACTCGCGTAGTGGCGTGCATTTCCGCGCGCAAACTGGCAATGGCCGCTGCCTCACCCGTATTCAACGCTTGCGGTCCGTAATGGTACGACTCTCCTTGGCCAGGCTTGGCCGCTTTGCCGATTACGTTCACGCTGGGCGTGCGGTCATTATAATCCTTGATGGTCACGGTTCCGGTCACCATACGTTGGGTGCGCCAAATTTTTGAGACGTGGTCCGGCGAGTCGCCTGCTTTGGCCAGATGGGACAGTCCCGCATTGCCAATCAGATTCACAATAGGGGTTTTCGGAATCGACTTTACCGCATCCAGGTTGTCCGAGAGGATGACCTTATCCATATCGCCCGAATGGTCGAAATGGTAACGGACGCCTTCATCTTCCAGAAGGCGGCTGATGAAATCGAGATCGGACTCGTTGTATTGCACCGTATATTCGCGTTCACGCGGCGTGCCCTTGACTTGGTACTCGTAATGACTGGCTGTCAGGGAATTGGCCTTGAATACTTCCTCAACAATTTCCTTCAACTTCTTTTTCAGAAATACCCGGTTCTGGGAGCTATAGGCCAATAAGTGCAAATGCGGCTCGATCAAGATATCGTACAAATAGCTTTCATGTCCGAAATTTTCGCTTCCATCCGGGAATTGATTGAATTCTGTGACGATGCCGTGGTGCGTAATCGGGAAATCCTTGCCTGCAACTGTAAGGGTGGCGTTCTTCCCTATCATGTCCGCATAAGCCACATTGCCATCTTCGCTGGTGGCTTCAATGCGCAGCGTATAGCACTCAGAAATAGCCTCATTGAGGGTGAACGTCAGTACACGGAATTTGTCCGGTGCCAATGAACCGATTTTCAGGGTAAAATTCAGGATGGTTGAGGAGGACATGGTTCCCTTTCGGGCTAGGATTCTTCCGCCTGGCCTACCCCTTTGGTCGAGGCTCAGGAGCACGGTGAATAGTAATATATTCCCCGTCTGATTAGGTGGTAGTGCACTGTTGGACCCGCCGAGGAGTGATGCTGCTCACACAGTCACACATTTCTGCGGAAGGTTTGATCTCTGGGTAAAAAAAACCCCAGCCTCATAAAGAAGCTGGGGTTCTAAAAGTGGAGTCTAGGAGAGTCGAACTCCTGACATCCTGCTTGCAAAGCAGGCGCTCTACCAACTGAGCTAAGACCCCGAAAGCGCTAAGTCCCGAGGGGGGTAAAGATGCTTTTTTTCTCCCAGAAAATCAACTCCCTAGCGCCATTTTACCAGAGATAATATCCGATGGACATACCCAGGCTCGGACCGGACTTGGCTGTGCGGGATGTACTGCTAATAATGGCCGAACCTGCCGCTACGTCGCGATGTCCACCCCCAAAAACATAAAGATAGCCGATTGAGGTGGCATAAAAAAATCCGCTACGATGCCCAAATTCATAGCCAATGTGGAAGGGAATCCCATGTTCGGGCCGCGTTGCGGTATACAAAGAACCCGTAACAGCCTTTTCAATGCGGGAGTTTTTGAGGCTATACCCCGTCGCCACATACAAATGATCCCTGTACCCTTTTGCCAGGAGAAAATAACTGTCCGTGCGTCCACGATTCCCGCTGAGAAAGGGATCCAGGTCAGCCACTCCACCCACTCCACCACAAATTTGGGCGTGCCGCGTAAAATTCCATGCAACCTGGATACCCATCGCGCCGGCCGCCTCACCTGTTTTCAAGGCCAGACCGAATCGACCAAACTCTCTCGATTCTTCTGCGACAGCGCAAGCACTAAGGATAAACAGAAACACTATGGCATTCCAACAGCAAAGCTTACCGGCAGGATTTTGCCTTCGTGAAATAGCGTCCATCAAAATAATCCTTGCATCAGAACAGGTACATACCCATGGCCAAACCAAAGCTCAAGCCGGAATCAGTGGTATGGGCAAGATTTGTGGTACCGGACGGTGTATGCGCAAATACAGGTCGTCCGCCTCCTGTCACCATCCAGAGGTATCCCATAGACAAAGTTGCAAAAACGGATTGACGGGGCCCGATCTCCAATCCAAAATGCACCGGTATGCCGAGATCCCATCCAGTCTTGGTATTGGACTCGCTGCCATCTAAGGCTGTAATGCTGGTCGTGCGCAGATTGAGTCCTGCATCAAAAAAATAAACGCCAACGTATTTGCGCATGAGCACAAAGGCCGAGTTCTCCAAAGATTCGGTGCCATTGATCAAAATGTTGGTGTAGTAACTGGGAATACCGGCGCCTGCTTGGATTTGCAGCTCAGGTTCCAGATTGTGCAATAGCGCGATTCCGATAAGACCGGTGCTTTCCCCCACTTTAAGACTCATCCCCCATTTGCGCGACGGGCCCATGAAATAAGGAGCGTGCAGGGGAGTTGGATTGGTTTGATATTCTTGCGAGAGACTGCCTTTGACCTTATTCACCACTTGGTCCTGGGCTTTGAGAGTACTGGGGTTGAAGTTGGACATCTTGCCGACAGTGATACCCACATCCGCCACGCGCCAATGATCCTTTTCCACCTTGAGCACATGATAGTTTCCTTCTGGCAGTGAAATGAACAGTTCCCGATCCGGGACTTTGTAAAAATCGGCGAATATGTGGCCGCGTTCATTATCTACAACCAAGTACTTGCCATCCTGTCGAAATCCAAAAACCAGCCCAGACAGGCCCTGATTCAGATCCGCCAGCACGATATCGCCTTCGCCGTAGATGCGGAATTGATAGGCCGGATGTTGTATGCCCGATCGAGTATGCGAGGTGGTTTCGATGGTCATTTGATAGGCGTATTGATACGCCTCATTCAGCGTCACCTTCCGATCGCCGGATAAATCCGCGCTCCCGCGCATTCCGTTTAGCCAGTGATGGGTGAATACAGATCCTTCCAACTGATCCGATTCCTGCGAGCGCTCGTCCATGGCGCTGGATGCGATGATCACCTGACCGTGCACGTTCTTGAGGCTTTCCAGGGAAATGGGCTTGGTCGCCGTCCCACCCTTGAAGCGTGTCATCATTCCGCTTTGACAAGCGTCGAAAATGCCAATCTTTATTTGACTGGGCACGGCTTGAAAATTTTCTCGGAGTTTTTCCAAAGGATATCGGGTTTTCCCCAATTGCAAAGCGTCCCGTTCAGAATGTCCGGAATAATAAAAGAGAAACAGGTCTTCCCCATCCGATGCTCCCCGCCGATTGATGCGCATGTCTGCCAGACTTTTTTCCAGGCCAGCGCTGTCGCAGTTGATCAGGATGCGGACATCCTCTTTCGCAAATCCAGCCAGACGAGTGAGCACTTCGGAAAAGCGGCGTGTGTCGGTTTCCGAGTAGCGCAAGGAGTCTTCACCGGCTCCTCCGAAGTTGTTGCCCACGAGCAAGGCATACCTGCGCGTCCATGCGGGCCCAACGCAAATGACCAAGGCCAGCGCCAAGATCAAAAATCTTTTCATAGCTTGGTTTTTTTCAAAAGCAAAGCCTTGACTTTGGATTGCGGCCACGGAGGAGAAAGCAAGGAGCCTGCCAAGGTATCAATTTTGGCCGATGCCTGCGTGTACCCAAGTTTCAACCAGGAATCCAGCAACTTACTGGTCAATGGTTTTGCGCTATAGACCATGACAAAGAGTTCTGGTCCGACAGAAGCGTCCAAAGTGACAGCAAAGGGCAAGGCCTGCCGATTTCCCGGCTTGGCTTCCACACTTACCTTTACTTTTTCACCTGGCGCACGATAGAGGCT
>JAYUHW010000383.1:0-2136 GCA_043766615.1 Fibrobacteria bacterium
AGCGGTTTCACATTGAAAAAAATGTAAGAACTGTAAAAAGAGGAAATGAATACACACCAACTGTAGAGGCGTGTATTCACTAAAATAATTTTTAAAATAGGATTTTGAAATTTGCACCATTGACGATGCTAATGGAGCTTCCAACGGTTTGGAACATAAAGGCGGGCATTAGGGGGACATCAAGACCGACTCGCGTTGACAAAACAATATGGTCGAGCAAGGTTACTTCCGGCTGTAATCCGACAAAAGCTGACAGCTTGATGTTGTCATTGGCTTGCGGCAATTTTGCGAAGATGCCACCGGCAGTGAAATAGGTATCGACAGGCCCGAAATCATGCAAATGCCCAAGGTAGAAGGCCGAGGCGGAAATCTGAAACTTGGCATCACTGGGAAGGTTTTTGGTGTTGTCAAACTTTATGCCTGCACCTACATCGAGGGAATTGGCGCCTAGCGAAAGACGTCCAGTGATTTCCTTGAGGTCGGCGTCATAGCCAAGGCCGGTAAGTTGCGCCCTGGTCCCCAATGCCAGTCCAATTGTCATTAGGGCAATTTTCGAAAAGTTATTCATGGTTACGATTCTCCTTTGAGGGTGATTGTGAATGAAATTAAAGATCAGGTGCGGAATAGGTTTCCGTTGCTGGCGCTGGTGCAGAATAGGATGACCCTGTCACCGTGGGCGCGCTATAGGGCGCTCCAGTGATTGCCGGTGCACCATAAGTGATGCCCTGGGTGGGCGGTCCATATTTTGCCAGTTTATAATTGAAATTGCCAAACAACGAACCCGTTCCATTACAAAAGCACTCTTCCACCATAGAGAAAAAGTTTGATTCGAAAGCAGTGGAATCCGTAAAAAGATCCGCTTTTTGCGAGAAGCACGTGACAACTTGTTGTAGCCTGGGTGGAATGACTCCAGTCGCCATGGATTGCTGATTCGCTGAAATCTCCTGGAACAGATCGATGAATCCCTGACACAATCCGGCATTTTTTAGTTCCGATAGGGCTTTTACGTCAAATGGCATATCTGTATCAGCAACCATGCTCTGTCCAAGTGGTACATAACCGGCGTTTACCGCAGCAATTTTGGTCAAAGCATTGACCGTTTGTGAAATTTTTGGATCCGGATTCGAAGTGTTATCCGGCTGCGTTGAGCTGTTGCAATTCCAAAGTATGGTGGCGAGAAAACCGATAGAGAGGGTACGAATCAGTTGCATGTTTCACTTCCTGGTTGAAATAAAATCTAGTCGCAAAAAGTAACACATTTTTACACTTGTGTGCGGGATGGGGCAGCCCGATCTCCTTACCGAGGGGAATTGGGCAGCCTGTTTCAAAGTTTAATTTTCTCTATTTAGGTAAGGTAACGTAAACGCTGGCGCCGATGCCCCATGAGGCCTGTGCGTTTGTTCCCGAAATGGAAATAGGCGCATTGACTTCATAAGCAAGCCAGGGTAGTAGGGCCACATTGGCACCGGGCATCAGCATAAAAAGGTTTCCATCTGATTTACTTAATGACTTCCCATCGTAGGCCATTTCACCTGTCATGGAATACATGAGGCCTAAATAAGTCCCTATGAATTCTGTCCACATAGCCTCCGGTTTGGCATAAATTGAGAATACATTTCCCGATTTCCATTTGTCCTTGTTTTCCATGTTTATTTGGTAACCCAACTGGCCGGTTAAGCGGAAATCTCCAAAGCGATTCCCATATACGGCACCTAATCCAATGCCCATAGCAGGTTCCGGATTGTCCAAATTTCCGGTTGCGAAAGGCAAAACCAAATTCAAATATCCACCTAATCCAAGCGGAGCATGTGTATACTTGACGCCAAGCTGGGGCTGGGTGAATCCACCCGGTTCGCCAGCATCCTTATTTCCCAGGGTGCCAACCGAGGCCAATTCAACATCTAAACCTGGCATGATGCCATATTTTAATTGCAAGGGCAATAAGTTGATCATTGGGCTTTGGCTACTCGGATTGTCCAACTTTTTACCATCAGCATTATAACGCCCAGTTGGACTGGTGTACCAATAGCCTACATCCACTTCCATCTTGCCTTTTCCGATAGAACCATATTCATCCATGCCATAGCTGAATCCCATTAGGCCCAAACCCATTATTGCTAAAACCTTTTTCATGAA
>JAYUHW010000384.1:0-3719 GCA_043766615.1 Fibrobacteria bacterium
GCTTCCGATTTACCAACATTTTTCATATCGGCAACCGGATCGTCGAGATGCTCCCGGTATTCTTCTTCAATGGGAATGGCACAGTATTTCTCTCCGACATTTTTGCCGGCCGTGAGAATGGTTTGGGAAAAGTCCGGCTCGTTACTAAAAAGTCCCGCGATCGATGTACCTAAGGCGCGGACGATGGCGCCGGTCAAAGTGGCCAAGTCAATTATATGCGTCGCTCCTAGGGCACCGGCTTCTGCCAATCCATCGGTTAAGACCAAACGACCTTCCGCATCGGTATTGTCCACCATAATGGTCTTGCCGTTTTTGGCGGTGAAAATATCACCGGGTAAAACGGAAGCATTGCCAGGGCGATTTTCCGCAAGGCAAAGCACGGCGCTGACTTTAATGGGCAACTTCAAAGCCGCAATGGCACAAAGGGCTGTAAGGGCCGTAGCCGCACCTGCCATGTCGCATTTCATTTCCCACATGCCCTGACTGGGTTTGATGCTGATGCCACCGGTATCGAAAGTGACGCCTTTGCCTACAATGCACAGATGGGGCCCGTTCTTACGTGCCTTCCCACCTGTGTACTCCAAGGTTACCATGCGAGGTGGTCGGTCCGATCCTTTGCCCACGGTCCATAATCCCATGTATCCATCGCTAACCAATTTTTTCTCATCTCTGATTTTAACCGTAAGCGAGAACTCTTTGGCAGCCTTGCGCGCGTATTCCGCAAAGTCCTGGGGATCCAAAGCGGAGCCGGGTTCATTGACTAGGTCGCGGCACAGGTTGATCTGGTGGCAAATGGTTTCCACTTCGGACAGGACAAGGGAAAAGCTCTTCAGGTCTTGGGCGGATACGAGCAACATCACTTCATTGTTAGCATGCTTACCAACATTTTTATCGCTTTTGTATTTGCGAAAGTCATAGGCGGAAATCAACAAGCCTTCGCATATCGCTTGAAATTCCCTGGCAGTCGCCTTGTCCAAGGAAATCGCCACGCGGGGAAGGGATCGGCTTTTTTGAAAATCGAGAATGCGAGAAGCAGCGAGGCGTAAACGGTCTTCGCCATCGAGCCCTTTTTTGGTTGGTACCTGACAAACTGCCAGTAATGGGCTGGTGCCGGAAAGCAGCTCAATGGTTTCTGTGAGTAGCTTGGACGTTTGCTGTTTGACAATTTCCCTGACTTTGGCAGAGTTTGTGTCATTGGCTTTGGGCAGTGTTCCAAGCAACTTTTCCTGGTCGGCAATTAGGATAAGGGGTGGAATTTGCGCGGTGGGTGATTTTTCCATCGATGCTAAAAACAGCTTCATGTGGGCCTCAAATAAGGGGTTTTAGGTAAGAATACTCTGAATTCTACTCGCTTTAACCTCTTTTGTGCGATTTCGCGATTTTAGAATTATGGCACCCCGGCTTTTTTGGTGTATTTTTTGCTTTTGTTAATCCGCATCGCTTGAAAGCAATGAAAAATCAGACAAATAATGACAAATACGGTTTTTGTACACTTTAATGTCAATAATTGACATATTAGGATTGAAGGCATGAGAGACTTTACCATTCATCAGGGCAGAATTATGACTGCCCTAACCGAGATCAGCAAACTTTTCAGCTCTTCCCTCGACTACCGGGAAGTGGCGAATCAATGTTTGCATACCCTCTCCGAAACGTTGGATTTGGAACGAGGCACCTTGTTGATGCCCACTTCCGATCGAAAGTTTTTAGTGATAAAGGCGAGTATCGGATTCTCGCCGGAGGAAATTCGTAGCGCTGTTTATAAAATTGGTGATGATTTTGTAGGCAAGGTTTTCAGCAATTGCCTACCTATGGCATTGCCGGATGCGGACGAAATGCCGGGTATTCCCATACCCAAAGACAATGCGGAAGCCTTCAATTTGTATCGGATAGGGTTTATCGCTGTTCCGGTAATTCTCGATTCACGTCCCATTGGTGTTATTACCGCGCACCGCACATCGCGCAGCAGCACCATGGTGGATGAGGACATCCGTGTAATGAAGATTGTCGCTTCATTACTTTCTCAAACGTTGCGCATTGCGGAAATGATACGCGAAGAAAATTCCCGGCTGGTGCAAGAGAACAAAGAACTGCATGCAGAATTGGAAGAGCGCTTCAACCCCGATAATTTGATAAGCAATTCATCAGCTATGTCCAAAACATTGGCAATGGTCAAAAGAGTGTCCGGTACAGATGCATCCGTTTTGCTGCGTGGAGAAAGCGGTACAGGAAAAACGTTATTGGCTCGTTCCATCCACTATTCCAGCCCAAGACAGAAGGCTCCTTTTGTCATTGTAAACTGTGCCGCGCTCCCCAGTGGCCTCATTGAAAGTGAACTTTTTGGGCATGAGAAAGGTGCTTTTACGGGAGCCTTGGCGCAAAGAATCGGCCGGTTTGAAGCCGCCGATGGTGGTACTCTATTTTTGGATGAAATCGGTGAGATTCCGGCGGAGACTCAAGCCAAATTGCTTCGCGTTATCCAAGATGGCACCTTTGAACGTGTCGGGTCCTCAAAAACCATGACTGCGGATGTGCGCCTCATCTGCGCGACCAATGCAAATTTGGAACAGATGGTAAGGGACAAGAAATTCCGTGAAGACCTCTATTATAGGTTGATGGTTGTTCCACTGAATGTGCCTCCACTCAGGCAACGCAAAGAAGATATTTTGCCACTGGTCTCCTACTTTCTGAAAAAGTTTACGACCAAGTACAATAAGCGCATTACCGTTTCTCGTGAGGTGATGGAGTTTTTGGAAGGCTACCCGTGGCCTGGAAACGTTCGGGAGTTGGAAAATACCATCGAGAGAACCGTGGTCTTGGCCGGATCGGAAGCTCTCACCCCCAAGGACATTCCCATACTCAATTCCATGATTGAGGTACCGGATCCTGTTCCAGTGCCTGTACCCACAGCAACCAATGCCGCCGTGACCTTTTCACCTTTGAGCAGCCGTTCTAAAGAACGCCAACTGTATGAAAGAGTCCCATTGCGGGAAAAGGATATCCGCGAAGCCATGCACAATGCCGGCGGCATTCAAACGCATGCGGCCCGAATGCTCGGTGTGTCCCTACGACAACTCCGCTATGCATTAAGCCGTTTTGAAATCAACGCCACGGAATTCAAGTACTGATGGTGCTTGCCCCAGACGTTTAACAAAGAGGCTATCTTTTCGGGTATGTCCGGCGTATCCGATTTGTCCCGTCTGGAAGGCGTGGGTCCTAAGCGGAAAAAACTGCTGGCTGATGCAGGAATCCACACCCTCCGCGATCTAGTTTATCATCTGCCCAGGCGCTATATCGACCGCACCCGGTTTACCCCAATCGGCCAACTGGAGGTGGGAAAAGACGCCATATTTCCTGCTAAGGTCATCTCTCTATCGATTATCCAAACCCGCATGGTGGTTGAGGTGGAGGACGAAACCGGCACTTTAGAACTCCTCTTTTTCAACGGTGTGCAATTTTTGAGAAACCGGTTTCATGAAGGCCAGCGCATCTTGGTAGCCGGTGTCCCGTCTTTTTTCCGGGACATGCAAATTGTCCATCCGGAATGGGAAGTTCTCGCAGAGGGCCAGGAAGTGAAGGGATCCATCCTCTCCCGATATCCATTGACTATGGACATGGCTGCAGGTCATGTGGAGCATAAATTTTTACAACGCATCTGTCTTTCCGCCCTAGACCAATTCACCTTTACCGATGCCATTCCCGAAAAAGAACGCAATGAC
>JAYUHW010000385.1:0-1859 GCA_043766615.1 Fibrobacteria bacterium
CATCTTTGGGGCCTTGGGCCTTGTCAAAGCCCATGGTAATCTTGGGTAGAATTTGCGCATCCGCAAGTTGGGGTAAGGCTACCGCAGCAATAAGCAGGACTGCTGGCAATGCCGAAGTCATTCGGGAAAGGTAGTGCCCCATTTTTCCAAAATTAAAGTCCGCTTCCAACTCTGCCGATGTATTCGAACAGGGGGGATTTGCGCAATGCGTTGCCATTATTGAACCTCGTCCAACAAATCGGAAACGCGTTTCGGCTTCTTGAATCGATCGAGAAGCTTGTTTAAATTATCAGAAAATGCCGCAGCGTTGCTTTCCCTCGCATAAGCTTGTCGCACCTCGGAAGCTGGTTCTTTTAATATGGTAAGCAAAGAAATTCCCTGCGGAGTCACGCCTAAAACGCCGACCTCCTCATTGATGCGCAGAGCCACCACGCGTTGATTGGTTCCCAAATGGCACGTTTCCAATACTTCAAAGAAGTTTCCGCCGGTCTTGCCCGGTTTGGCGAGCATGCGGCCTTGGAGTCTTTTGAGCAATCGAATGGTGACTACCGCTAAAAGAAGAACAAATATCAACCCGGCCAGAATCTGAAAGGCCAATGATACAACGCTTCTAGGCTCCGGTGACGGCTCCGATTTATTGTCCAGGGTATTGTTTCTGTTCCCTGCACTCTGGCCGCGCTGCGTGGAAATTCCGCCTTCCATTTCCCTTTGCAATTTTCGAAATTTGTCCTCGACTAATGAACTTTTTTCTGGTGCCGGACTGGACTGGGAACTTTCCCCTTGAGGATCGACAGGCTGTACGGGAGCACTCGCCATGAGTGAAACCGGGGAGAGGAGGCAGGCCGCCACCAAGCATCCCATGGAGACGAACTTCTGGATCATTTTTGCCTTCTGCGGGAAAGTAATGACTATTTAAGTTGCTTAATACGTTCTTCTGGAGAAATTAAAGTAAGTATGCGAATGCCGAAGTACTCATCTACGACTACGACCTCTCCTTTGGCAACCACCTTATCATTGACCAGCAAGTCTACCGGTTCACCGGCCAGTCGATCCAATTCAATAATCGATCCGGGACCCAACTCCAGGATTTTTCGGATGCTTAGCCGCGTGCGACCCAGTTCAATAGTGACGTTGAGATTGATATCCAATAACATTTGAACATTGGGAGGTACTTGTGAAGAAGACCGAGACATGGACACATCGAATCCACCAGAAGTTGAAACCGAGTCGTTGTGGTTTTCGTCCTGTGTGTGCCCACTGTCAGGTCCTCCACTTAGTTTGGCTGCCAAAGGCGGCGACCAAAGCAGCCTGAGCACGGCTCCGGGAAAGCCTTCAATGGCAAGGTTACTGTCTATTATAGCAGTGCCTTCCAAAGGGAACGGGCTTTGATCCGCGGAAAAAGCACCGGTTTGAGCTTGCCCTGCCGAAACGGATGTGCCGTATCGAGAACCAAGCGATGTGCAAACAGCACCCATAACTTGATTTCCAAATTCATTCAGGGCATCTATATCCTCATCCTTAAAGGCTTCGCTTCCATCACCGCCCATCATCAATCCGCACAATATGGCTGCGGTGGTTTTGTGTGTTAGAATACACATTTCACCAGGGAGACCTTGATTCATCGGCAGCCGCACCAGTAAAGCATCACTTTCAAAATCCATGGAGAGCGAAGCCTGGTCAGCAGCACGGATGTCATTTATGGACAGGGTGGCCTGTCGATTGAGTAGCACGCCCAAAACGTTGGTAATTTGCTCCAAGATGAATTCTGCTTCTGGACGCAATGCATGGGTATCCACTCCACGTGTTCCACCTGCATCTCCCAGTAGGCCGGAAGTGAGGGCATCAATGTCGGCTTGGCT
>JAYUHW010000386.1:0-12828 GCA_043766615.1 Fibrobacteria bacterium
GCCATTCCATTGAATACCTACCCCATTTTTTTGGTTTTTGAAAACGGAAAGTATTTTTTACGGCGTCATCGTTGAATTTGTACTAAAAGGGATGGCACCATAGAATTGTGTTAAGTAGAGGTCCGCTTATACGCAATGCGTTGTGCAACGCCCGTTACCAATCCTAAAGTCAAATACGCCGTGGCAATTGCCGCCAGGGATAAGGAATGTTTTTGTTCTCCTGGAATTCGCGTATGGAACTCCAAGAAATTCTTTAATCGGAATAGGCACTTCGGTAGGCTTAATAGTTGACCTTGCCTTCCAAAAAACAAACCTTGGTTATACACATGATCCAAAAAAAAATGTTTTCGAAAATGCGGTGCCCGGCAGCCACCTTCCACTACCTTCAAGTGAAAAATACGAATGCGGGGATCCGCTACAATCCTCTGGCCTGCAGCCTGTATACGCAGAGCGAAATCAATTTCTTCCCCTTGTGAGGCACCCCGGAAGGATGGGCAAAAAAAAGGCGGTGCAGGCAAGCAAGTTCTTGGGATCAGTACCAAGCATCCAGGAAAAAAGGCTATTTCACCCGTACAAGCCCGAGTGAAATTAGTTCGAATTTCCCCGGTTTTTAAATCAACGAATCCCGGAGTCGGCACACTTTCAACCTTGTCATCCTGATCTACGATACCGGTAAGAACACAATTGGGGTGTTCGTCCGCCAGCTGTTTGAAGTTGGCTAATAGCTTGCGGTCCGGGACTATATCATCGTCCAGGAAAACAATTCGATCCCAGCGTGCCACGGCAATGCCAAGGTTACGGGCTTTAGTTAGTGAAGGGGTAGGCTGGTGGATAAGCCGAAACCGGACAGGTCCCATTTCTGTAGGTGGAACCAGCGCTGGAGTATTCTGATCCACAATGATAAGTTCATCATCCGTATCCATTTGGGCTGCCAAATCGGACACTGTATTCCATAGCACCTGATTCCGCATGTAACTGGGAATGATAATGGAAAGTGGACCCGTCACTTTAACCATAAGCTGGACTGGCGTGCGGTGATGCTTTTCCGTTTAAATCGAAAGATGCCTTCTAAGAGGAGGTTGGAGTCTGCAGGCGCAAGAGTGGAAGTAAGAATATGACAGTGGCCCTGCATTTGCCCCGTTGCGAAAGTGGGATCCGAGGATGGGCTCAAGCGGATAACCAAATCGTTGCTGGGCTGAGCCTTGCAGGTGAATTTTCCCAATGCTTGAGTTCGACCTTCCATTAAATAACGAAAGCCGACTTGACTGCTTTGAAAACTTTCTTGACCTGGATTAATGCGAAGCGTCAACCAAGAACTGTCGACCGTATTCTGATTCTGGATTTCAAATTCCTCCGGTACCACATTCATATAATTGGAGGAAAAGTAATAGCGCAATGTATCCACTCCTAAAATGATATGGGCATAACTCGCCTGGTCAAATCTTTCTAAGGGATGGTCCACGTATCGACTGCCATCGACTTTAGTCATGTAAAGCTGCGTGGTTACCGGAAATGCCCCACTCGATATTGGGAGTAGTTTCAAGGTTTTTGGAATTGTGGTATCCACTTTGAATTTGCTCTCAGCCACACCTATTCCCCGCATAATTAATGATCCGCTGTCAATATTCCAGGATTGGTATTTGGGTAAGCTCGCCATATTGGTTTGGGTCAAAACGGTGTGGTCTTCGCCTAATTCCAAATCATAAAATCTCCCGAAGTGATTGACCAGACGACTTCCGGGATCCACTAGGCTATCGGTTCGCAAATGGCCTAATAGTGGGCGAAGGTCCAAATCGAATCGATGCGGTCGGCTGGTTTTGGTATAGGTATCAAAACCGGAGTCCGGTTTGCCTCCTATCAGCGGCCATACCCGTAAAGTATCCTTGGTAATCAAGTCGACAAAAAAATCACGACTGCCATTTGCATTGGTCCAAGTCCATTTTCTACCTGACCGAGACACCTTTTCTGCATCCGTCCTGAACACTCCATTGCTGTGTTGATCGCGAAAAATAGAATCCGATTTTATTCTGAGGTAAGAGAAATCCCGGGTCAAGGATTCCACGTATAGAGACTCTTGGTTCACTCTATGACTTTTGAGCAACCATAAACTGTCCCGCAAGAGAGAATCCTGCGCCACCGAATCCAAAAATCCATGCTTATGGAAAAAAGTGGATCGTTGATCGAATGGGTGATCGAGTTCCATGTAATTCCCGAGAAAGCGAAGTTTGACCAGAAAGGTGTCGGCCAATACTGTTACAGCCGGTGAAAGGTGCGTTACTGCTTCAATAAACAACGTATCGCCCTTGAGGTGAAAACGGGCGGAAATTTTTCCTGGGAAGACAATATTTTGGGTGTCCAATGCCAACAAGGTGGTGTCCGGGAACAGCTCTAATTGGATCCCACGGTTGCGTAAAAGAGTGGACTTGGTGTCAAATACCGTATAGGTGGAATCAACGTCCCATCGACCTTCCAGGGCTGGAAAAGTTGTGGGGATGATTTCACTCAATTTTTTTCGGGCATCCTCCTCGGGGTTTTCCAGACTGACCGAGCAGTGGGTGAGATAGAGTCCAATCACACCTAGGCACAGTAGAAGTAGCCTTCGAGACCATAATCGTGAAAGAGAGGTAGAAGGTGTGTGCATGCAGCCCAATTTTATCATTACTTAGTTGGAACCTACCCAGGATTTCTTACTTTTCAACTTTCCCTAACCGTCGGAACCGGGCCCCTGGCCAGTAAAAGTGCCTCTACGCAGCAGGGCAGAATGCCCAATCGGAACGTGAGAATGGATTTCCGCCAAGCTACTGTCATCCTCATTCCCGCGTATAATGCGGAGGCCTACCTGTCTTCCACCTTGAAAGCCATTCTATCGCTGGTTCCGCCGGAAAAAATTGTTGTCATTGACGATGGGTCTCAAGACAAAACGGAAGCCGTTGCCCGGTCTGCTGGAGTAACATGCCTGCGACATGAAATAAATCTGGGCAAGGGTTCTGCCTTGATGACAGGCTTGTTGTGGGCGCGCGAACAAGGCTGGGCCTGGGCCGTGACTATGGATGCGGATGGCCAACACGCCCCCGGTGATTTGCTTTCCTTTTGGGATTCGAAAATGACCGATGACGTGGGGATTCTTGTGGGTCGCCGATCCATCAAAGGCAGTTCCATGCCCATGCACAGGCGCTTAAGCAATACCCTAACGACTCGTTTGATTTCCGCCTTGGCGGGTAGACCTATTTATGACGCACAATCTGGATTCCGGGTCTATCGCATTTCGGCAGTGGCTGTATCTGCCTTTCCGCGGTATGGCCGGTTCGAATGGGAAGCCCAAGCGCTGGTATTAAATTGCCGACATGGATTCTCGGTGCTGCCGGTTAATATAGGCACGTTGTATACCGGCAATGGAAGCCATATGCATTTGTTCCGCGATACTTTGCGTTTTCTAAAAATGTACGGGAGGCTGGTTTGGACGCGGTAACTACGGCACGCCGTCAGATGGTCGAGTCCATTTGGAAACGCTTGGGCTTGGAAGATGAGACACTTAAGACCGTTATGTCCGCGGTTCCGCGTCACCTTTTTGTGGATTCCGCATTGGCGGGGAACGCGTATGCGGATATGTCCATGCCAATCGGATCGGAACAAACTATTTCCCAGCCGTCTATGGTAGCCATGATGAGTCATGCTTTGGCCTTGAAAAAGGACCTGAAAATTCTGGAGATTGGAACCGGTTCTGGTTATCAAACCGCGATATTGGCGCATTATACACCGCGTCTTTATTCGGTGGAAAGGATTGCCGCCTTATCGCGAAAAGCTCAGGGGCTTTTGGAGCAGCTTGGGTTTCGAAACATCATTTTCAAGGTGGGGGACGGTAGCTTGGGTTGGGAAAGCTGGGCGCCTTATGATCGTATCATTGTAACCGCCGGAGCACCAGTGGTATCGGAAAAGCTGAAAGTCCAACTGGCCGATGGTGGACGCATGTTGATTCCATCTGGAGGACGGGAAACTCAAAAACTGCTTTGTGTTGATAGGTCTGGCCATGCCTTCCGCGAAACCGATTTGGGCGACTGCCGCTTTGTTCCACTGCTTGGGAAAGAGGGCTGGGAAAAGTAAATCCCGGCCTAACTCGGCCTAATCCGGTCATCAGTCCGTTCTAGGCCTCATTCCTGGCAATTTGGAAAAATTTCCGGGCGGAATAAGTATTCGATGACCGATTTAATATCTTTTTCAATAGAATTCGGATATTGTTTGGATAAACCGACTCTGGGCACATCGATAATTCAGTTGTCGATTGACATAGCGTAAAATCGGCTTATTTTGAGTACAGGCGTTCTTTGGAAAGGTGGCTTGATTTGGGCATGAAATTTCCCCTGTATCTGATTTTATCCCTATCCTGCATGGGTAGCGCGTTGGCCCAATATGAAGATATGGTGGATTTCGAGGATGCTCCAACTCGCTCGAAAGCTGAAGAAGGTGTGATTTGTACTATCGAAGGCGTTCAATTCTCCAAGAAGCCTGGACCAACCGAAGGTTCCAAGGATTTGAATGTGGTTTTTTTGTTAACGGAGAAACCATCGGCTTATTTTAATTATTACGATGCCGTCAAAAAAGCCGTGATCTTTGATTTTTACGACACACACATTGGAGAAAGCATCATGGAGCAAATCCATGAGCATCCCATCACTAACAGCACTGTTGAGCTTTTCAAACTGGATTTAAATAAAGACGTCGAAGGTCTTAAACCGGATGTTCGCGATGTTGTCCGCGTGAGCTTGTTTACTCCCTATGACATTGAATATGACCTGCAAGAAGACTTCGGCGTTATTACCATGAATTTTAAATGGAATAAAAAAATAGAACGCGGCTTTTCGCGCAGAAAAAATGCCATCTACTGGCAGCTTCCCTTGGCATTGGCTGTTTTAGGCGGTGGTGGTTACGGCGCGTACCACTATTTCTATAAGCCGGCTGCACCTGCAGTCGATTTCTTAGCCTGTTGCCCAGTGGATCATCCCTAATTTTATTTCTCCATTTTTTTGTTTCTCCGTTTTTGGTTTTAGTACTGTCCAAAAAATAATCTTACCAGCCTGCATGCATATTGCAGGCCCCCGACTACTTGGCTATGTTTGCTCCTCTCCGGCCACCTTAATAGGTTGGACTTTTCCGGAATAACCACCGTCCCTGAGAATTCAGAGAAGGAATACGGATGCCTTTCAAGATAAAGACCCTCAATAACATATCCCCCCAAGGCCTTAAACTTTTTGGTGACAATTACACCGTTGCCGGAGATTCCGCCTCACCAGATGCCGTTTTGGTACGCAGTGCCATTGTGGACACGGACGACATTCCCAGCATGCTGGCGATTGCCCGTGCGGGCGCTGGTGTCAACAATATCAGTATTGAAAAGGCCACGGATAAAGGCGTTTGCGTTTTCAATACGCCTGGGGCAAATGCCAACGCCGTAGCGGAATTGGTCTTTATCATGCTTGGAATTTCTGCGCGCAAAATTCATAAAAGCCTGGAATTTACCCAGTCCTTGGCTGCCGAAGCGGATGATAAGGCCATCTCGGAAAAAGTGGAAAAAGGCAAAGCCAATTATTCTGGATTTGAATTGGCTGGCAAGACTTTAGGAGTGATAGGTCTAGGCAAAATAGGCGTTCTGGTTTCGAATGCGGGCGTGGAGCATGGAATGACCGTGATTGGTTACGATCCATTTCCCACCATCGCAAATGTGCATTTGCTCAAGCCTAAGGTGGAAATTGCCCATAAGCTAGATGACGTCCTGGCCCGAGCCGATGTGATTTCTGTACACGTCCCTCTATCCGATAAAACCCGTAACCTTATTGGTGAGGCCCAGCTGAAAAAGGCTAAACAGGGTGTCATTTTGATGAATTATGCCCGCAAAGGAATTTATGACGATGCGGCCGTGGCGGCTGGGCTAGATTCCGGAAAGGTTGGCTCCTACATCAACGACTTTCCATCAAAAGTTTTTCTAGGTCGGCCCAATGTGATTTGCACGCCCCATCTTGGTGCCAGTACCGCCGAGTCTGAAGAGAATTGCGCGGTTATGGCGGTCAACCAGTTGCGCAATTATTTGGAATACGGAATTGTCGCCAATTCGGTCAACTTCCCTATGATTGAGGTGTATCCGGAACAGTCCGTTAAAACGCGGGTAGTCGTGATAAACAAAGACGTACCGAATATGATTGCCCAGATCACGCAAGTTATCGGAAAAGCAGGACTGAATATTGTTTCCTTTACGAATACCAGCAACGGCAAAATCGGATACAACATCATCGATTTGGAAAGCGATTTGCCGGAATCGATGGTGGAATCGATTAAAGGAATCGGCAACGTGGTTCGCGTTCGTGTCTTGCGTTTTGGACTGCGGTAAATAGTCTTCTCGCCTATTGAGGCGAGAACATTTACCGTTTGACAGCGGGTTTTTTTCTCGATATTCGAGGTACGGCTTTGCTTTCGACCTTGCGCTATTCTTATAATGGGGTCAGTTCCGGCATGGTGTCGGAATGTATCGTGGCAAAAATTGTTGATGCAAACTAGTACGTTGCGCTGTTCTTCCAAGCAAAAAAAGTGGCGGCTCGCTCTTACGTTGGCCTTAAACTTGGCGTTATGGACTGGCACAGCGTGGAGCAAAGAAAGCGATGTCCGCCTGGAAGTTGCGCGTACTTTGTCTGATAAAGGCGAATACGACAAAGCGGTGTTGGAATTGCGTCGCTACTTAAACGAGCATCCAGAAGCGACGGATATCTATGCTCGAATCGGCAAGTTGCGATTCAAACAGGGCAATTTTAAATTGGCCAGTGAAAACTTCAAAATTGCTTTAACCAAGAATCCCGGTCTAGGGGAAGCGCGCGAAGGTTTGGCGCTGGCGTATGAAAAGTTAGGCGATAAAGCGAAGGCTTCCGAAGTACGACAGAAGCTGGTGAAATCCGCCCAAAAGCCTGTTCCGGCTACTTCACCGGCTTCTCAAGCTACCCCGACGCTCCACAATGCAGACACTAACTTTTCTCCTGCGTTGGATTCCCTCACAACCTCCGGGCCTGCGGGTATCTATGCACAAAAGGAATTTTTGGATGCCATGCGCCTATACCGAGAGAAGAAATCGGATTCCGCCTTAGTCGCATTGCGCAAATGCTTGTCCAAAGCCCCCAAGCACCCTGGGGCCTATTATCTGGGCGGTGTCATTCGCTATGAAAAAGGGGATTATGCCAAATCCGTTTTCAATTTCAAACGGAGCTTAACCTATCCCGACCGCGGTTATAACGCCAACTATTATCTGGGGCGTATTTACCAAAAACAAGATCGGCACAACGATGCCATTGAGGCCTTTGAAAAATACCTGCCATTGACCAAGTCGGAGATTGGAAAGAAACAAGTTGAGGGCTTTTTAAAGCAAATGGGAGCGGCTCCGGAGGCCAGCCAGGAACCCGTCCATCTACCTACCCATCAACCCGCCCACGAAGGCTCCGCTGAACCCACCCACGAAGGCTCCGCTGAACCCACCCACGATACCACCCATGAAGCCAGCCATACACCTGCACAGGATTCCAGCCTTTCTAGCTCAGAAACCAAGGCCAAACCCCTTTTACTGGGTGGTAATGGGGCCATGTTTTTCATTATTCCGGACAAATCCTCCGCTTCCGGTCAAAAGTTGTTGGAAGCCTGGGAGGCTTGCAGGAAGGAAAAATTTGAGAAGGCGGAAAATACCCTAAAGGAAACAGTTATGGATTTTGGGGGATCAGATAATGCCGAAGCCGCGAACCTCAACTTGGCTTCCGTTTACCTTCAACTGGGGCTGTGGGAAAATGCTTTAAGTAGGCTTTCTGATTATTTAGGGGGAGCGGGAAAAGATTCCGCCAAGTATTTGGATGCAGCCTATTATTTGTCCGCACTTGCTGAATTAGGTCACAAGAACGGGGAGAAGGCGGAAAAAAATCTCCTGAAAATTAAGGTTGGAAGCCCATATGCGCCTTCGCAGGAAGAAATAGATTACCGTTTGGCTTTGGCTGGCGAACTGCTAAAAGACAATAAGAAGTGGGCGGCATACCTGGAAAAGGCCATAGCAAGCGCCAAGAGTTCACTAAGAAAAGCTGAATTGAGCCAAAAACTGGGCTTCTTGCATTCTCAATTCGGGAGTACGGACCGGGCCATAGAATTTTTCCGTTCCTCCATTCATGATTGTCCCGATTCTGCACTAAGCGAGACAACAGAATCCAATAAGCCAGAAATACCAAATGCATTGTGTAGCGAATCGCGGCTTCGATTGGCAGATTTGGCCTTTAAAAAGAAGGATTGGAAAGCCGCCTTAGCCGCTTACAAGCAATTTGCCCAGTATTATTCCGATCACAAAGAATCAGCCTGGGTTCACTATCAAATAGCCAATATTTATAAGGTGACGAACAATTTTGAGTCGGCCTTGAACGAGTACAAGCGCGTAATTGATAATTACCCAGATAGTTATTGGGCATCCCAAGCCAAATGGAAACGAGAAGATACCATTTGGCAAAAGGAATACGAGGAGGTTTTGGATTAACGAACAATTCCCCTTGGACACGCTAATAGGGCTGCTGACAAAGCATTTGCAAACATTCCGAGAATTGGACGGATTGCAGGTTAGTGCATTGCATGCTGTTAAAAACCAAGTTCTCGAGGGATTGCCGGAACTATTAACACGGCAAAGTGATATTATGTCCGCCATCGCGAGAGAAAAGGCGGAATTGCGACCCTACCTCGACCAATGGGAAGTTCTTAAACCAGAAGTTCGCCAAGCCATGCGAAATGGCCGCGCAGGTGAAATCCAGCAGGAATTGGAAAAGGTCGCGCATGCGATTCAGGCGCGGCATCAGGAAATGTTTGGCGCTGACGAAGTCGCTTCCACCCAAACTGGTCAACCGCACAGTGGACACGATGACAAGGTGCCTGCGGCCCCAGCGCCGGACCTCTCCCAAACCATTAATAGCTATCGCGCCTTATTGTGAAAGATGGTCCAGCAGGGCATGGGTGAACTTCTAAATGAATTTCCAGAAGAAACGCGCGCACAGCTCAATCAAGTTTTTGACTGGTTCAACACCAATGTTGCCAAGTTGGAAGCGGCTTATCAAGAATTGGGAGTCAAGTTTGACAAGGTCAGCCAGGAACTGGAGGAAAAGAACCAGAAGCTTGTCGCCACTTTACGTGAACAGGAAAGGGTCGAGAATCAGCTGCGTTCCGTTTTGGAAAGCCTGGACTCCAGTGTGGTCATGATCGATACGGACGAACACATCACCTTATTCAATCCTTCCGCCGAGCGCATTTATGGACTAGAATCCGGACATGCCATGGGATTGCCTTATGCTAAAGTTTTTGAAGCCCAGGCGGACTCCCATTACCCATTAATTGAAACACTCAAGCACAACCATCCCATGCTCGGCCATGAAAAATATTGGAAAGTTGGAACAGCTCTCAAGCCCATTGGATATACCACCAGTGTGGTCAAGGATCATAATGGCCAAATTCTGGGTGCAGTGGAAATCTCCACTGATTTGACGCAGATCAAGCAGCTGCAAAATCAGATGCAGCACTCTAAAACGTTGGCGGCGCTAGGTGAAATGGCCGCGACCGTGGCGCATGAAATTCGCAATCCGCTGGCCGGAATAGGCGGTTTTGCCGGATTGTTGGAACGGGATTTGGAAGGCGATGATCCGCGCCGGGCTTTGGTCAAAAAAATCGTTCAAGGTGTTTCCAGCCTAAATAAAATCGTATCCAACCTTCTTGTTTATACTCGGCCTATGGAATTGCAAATGCAGCGCGTGGATTTTATCGAATGGATGGAAGATATTCTCCGTTATGCTGAACTGGAAATTGAAAAGGAACACAAGGAGATCGAGATCAAACGAGAATACGGCTTTACTCGTATAGAAGCTCGAATTGATCCGGAAAAATTTCAGCAAGTTTTTTTAAATCTTATTTTTAACGCCATCCAAGCTATTGAGGGAAAGGGCTGCATTACCCTGCGAATCGATTTGGATTCCGATGATTTTCTGCGCGTGGCCATCCGCGATACTGGCAAAGGGATACCTAAGGATATTATCGATAAAATTTTCAATCCCTTTTTCACCACCAAGGAACAAGGGACAGGGTTGGGCCTGGCGATTGTCCAGCGCATTGTCGCATTGCATGGCGGAACCATTGCCGTGACCGGTGAGCCTGCCCAATATACCCAGTTTGAGATCCGCTTGGATTCGCGAGGGAGTGTACATGGCTGATATTTTGGTGGTGGACGACGAATCCCTGATCCGCGATCTCATTACGACAAGTCTGTCGAGGCTGGGGCATAAACTGAAGTCCGCCAAGAACGGCTCGGAAGCCTTGGAAATTTATGATCAAGGCCACTTTGATTTGGTTATTTCAGATTTTAAAATGCCGAATATGACCGGATTGGAATTGGCAGAAAAAATCCTGGCCTCTGACTCCACGGCAAGCGTCATTCTCATGACGGCCTACGGCACAATTGAAACCGCCGTAAAGGCCATGAAAATGGGCGTTGTGGACTTTATTGAAAAAGATGTGGAGAAGGGCTTTCGCGTAGAAATGCTGGAACATACCGTTTCTCAAGTCTTGCAACTGAGTAGCCTCAAAGGTGAAAACCGTCGACTTCGGGAAGCCATTTCGGAGCGGTATAAGATTGTCGGTGCGAGCATGTCACTGGGTTTACTGAAAACGGTGGAAGAGGTAGCGGGTTCCAATTCCACGGTAATGATCACCGGGGAGTCCGGTACAGGCAAGGAATTGTTGGCCCAGGCGATTCATTCGCAAAGCCGTCGCAGTGCTCTACCCTTTGTCAAAATCAATTGCGCCGCCATTCCGGAAAGCTTGATTGAAAGCGAGCTTTTTGGCCATGAAAAGGGCGCATACACAGGGGCTATCAAAACTAGAATGGGAAAGTTTGAATTGGCCAATGGTGGAACCCTATTGCTGGATGAAATAGGGGAAATGCCGCTATATGCCCAGTCGAAATTACTGCGGGTTTTGCAAGAAAGAGAAGTCACCAAAATTGGTGGTAGCGACGAAGTGGCGATTGATGTGCGCATCGTGTGTACCACCAATCGCAATCTACAAGATGAGGTGAAGAAAGGGACTTTTAGGGAAGATTTGTACTATCGCTTGAATGTCATTCCACTCGAAGTGCCGCCACTGCGGGAAAGAATGACCGATATTGAATCGTTGGCCTACCATTTTATAGCCAAGTACAATAAGGAAAATGGATTCACAGTGACGGGAATCAAACCGGAAGCGATCACTCGTGTCAAGACCCATGGGTGGCCAGGAAATATCCGGGAGTTGGAAAACGTGATTCAGAGGGCCGTCGTCTTTGCCAAAAATCAGGATATTGGATTGGAGCACCTGCGATTGGACGGGTCTGGTCAAAAGTCCAGCGTTGTGGATTCCGGTCTGACCGCCGGCATGAGTGTGGCGGAAGCGGAGCGGCTGCTCATCATAAAAACGTTGGAGGCATGCGGCGATAATCGCACCAAGGCCGCGGAAATGTTGAATATCAGCATTCGCACCTTACGAAATAAACTCCATGAATATAAATTGCAGGAATCGTAAGAGGTCATAAAATTGAGGGACGGGCAATTTTGTTAAAAGGCAGCATCGAACCGCCCAAGCTCTTGATTGTAACGCACGACCCAACCTGGGAGGCGTATTATCGAAAAGCACTCAGCACCTTTCCCTATGCGGAATCGGGAACCCAAGCAGGTGGAAATCTAAATCAAGTTTATTTGGTTGATGCACGCATGGCGCGAGAATTTCCCGGCCTACTGGCACCTGGTGCAGATATTCTTTATGTGCTTTCCAGTTCCGTGACATTGTCTCCGGATAGCATTCCTGTGGAAGAAAAATTGGAATATTTTGAAATGGGATATTCCATGGTCGCCGAAGGCAAGGACTCCATGCCCTCTGTGCGCATTAGGCTGCAAGGGTTATTGGCATCCAAATCCAAAATTCTTACGCAGCAAATCGTCAACCATCGCTTGCGGGCGCGGGTCGAAGCCCAGGGCGCCAATCTAAAGCATCAAAACGATTTCTTGCATATGGCAGTCCATGACTTGCGTTCACCACTGGCCGCGATGATTTGCTACGCCGAGCTCTTGATCGAAGGAGTATTGGGAAACCTGCAAACGAGCCAACTGGAACCGATTCGGACCATTCATCGAAACTGCCAATTTTTGATCGACATGGTGACGGATCTACTCGATTCCGCCAAAATAGGTGCGGGTAAATTGCAGCTCAAACTTGAAAAAGTGGATTTTAATAAAGAGGTTGAATTGGCTGTCGAGTCCTTGCGAGGTCTTGCCAATGCAAAAAATCTGCAAGTGCAGACCAACCTAGTTGAGGTTCCAGAAATGTATTTGGATATCCAAAAAGTAAGCCGCGTACTCTCCAATATTTTAGGTAACGCCATCAAATTCACCAAGGCCAACGGAAAAATCATCGTTCGGTCCTTGCAACAGGAAAACTATTTGGCTCTTTCCATACAGGATACCGGGCCCGGTATTGAACCGGCTGATTTAGAGGGCATTTTTGAAAAGTTCCAAATCGGAGATGGCAGCAACATGGCTGGTAAGGGTCATGGCTTAGGATTGGCAATCAGTAAATCATTTGTAGAACTCCATGGCGGTAGGCTATTTGTCGAGTCAACGCGTCATAAAGGTTCCGTATTCATCGTTCATCTGCCTGTGGAAAAAAGAAAACAGTCTGCGCTGCGCCAGGTTAAACCAAAGTTGGTCATTTTAGATCTGGGGCATGATATTCCCGATCTTAAATCAGCCCTCTCCGAGG
>JAYUHW010000387.1:0-21061 GCA_043766615.1 Fibrobacteria bacterium
TGACGTGATGTCAACCTTCCGCCGAGCCTACCGCGCCGCCGACTATATCGAACTCAATGTAAGCTGTCCCAACACCGGTCTCGATCGGATGGACAGAGACGAAACTTTTTTAGCCGATCTCCTGCATGAGATCATGGAAGCCCGCAAAGGTCTCGCTCCAAAAAAAGCCGTTTTCGTAAAAATTTCCCCGGACATGAGCGCCCGATCTTTAGACAACAATTTGCAAATCATCGCTGATGCTGGGGTAACCGGTTTGGTACTGTTCAATACCTTCCCAGGTGAAAAGGCGCGCTACTTGCGCATGCAATCACCAGAGTCGGACATCGGTCCCGTGACCGGCACAGGAGGCAAGGGCGGATTGTCCGGGCGCATTCTCTACAAGAACACTTTACCCGCAGTACAATATATCCGCAAGCAATTGCCCAAGCTTACGCTATTCGCCAGCGGTGGCATCGACCATGGAAGCAAAGTCATGGACTTGTTGGATGCCGGCGCTGAAGCCGTTCAATGCTATACTGTTCTCGCTTATCGATGGAACGCCATTCGGAAGATGAACCGGGAATTGCTAGTCGCCATGCACGCCCGGGGCATCCATTCCCTGGACGGCTATGCGCCTGTCGCTTAAAGCGCGAACCCGCCTACCACGCTCTCCTACAATTTCCATTCGCGGTGGATGCCTCTGTGTAATTGCCGTCACAGTGTTTTTTTTATTCCCCATCCGGGCAGATGAACCGGATATCAATCTCGATGGCACCCCCGCGGTTGCCGCCAGGAAGTCTGTTGTTTTAGAATTATCGGGCAATTATTCTATCGGCAACGGTATGGGTTGGCAACCGCAACTTGGCGGTTACCTGGACTTGGTCCAGTTTTGGCAGGCCGGAATTCACGCCCGCTTAGCCACCATGGATGCCAAAGATGTCTACGACTATCTTCCGGAAATAAGCCTGAATCTCCGTAAATTGTGGCTGGGAGACGAAGGCCCGGACCCCATCCGTAACTCGGAATACTTTTGCATGTCACTGGGAGGTGTTATGGCATATGAATTCAGTGGAGAAAGAATTGGGCCCAGACCCCTGGCAGCCATTGCCTTTGGCAAGTACTGGATGCCTTTTGACAATCAACCCTTTGGCCTCGACATCTCTCTGGAGCTCGCACGCTTGCTGTCCGGCCATATTCGCGACCACACCAATCTGATGTTCCTCACCACCGGAGTGGCACTGTTTTATGTCTTACCCCGGCCATTCTAAGCCATTGACTGACGCAGTGGCAATTCTTGAGAGTGGCCTAGATCAATGCCCTCGGGCTACGGCAGCCTGATAGACCCTGTCCACTCCCACTGCAAACGCAGCATCCCGATAATTGATGTTGTGCTTCTTGGCCGCTTGAGTCACCGATAACAACGCCGCAGAGAGAAACTTGTCCAACTCCAGTTTGCTTTCGGCGTGTTCCCAGTGGTGCATTTGGATATTCTGTGCCCATTCGAAATAGGAACCCACTACGCCGCCGGCATTGGCTAAAATATCCGGTACGATGATCACACCAGCCTTATTCAAATACTCATCCGCTTCGGGACTGATAGGCCCGTTGGCACCTTCGATAATATAGCGAGCTTTGATCTTCTGCATATTCCCGGCATGAATCACATGACCTAGTGCCGCCGGGACCAGAATATCGCAGTCCAAACCCATGATTTCCAAGGAGTCGCGTGTGGCAAATTCACCTTGGGCAAATCCTGATAAAGTACGATGTGTTTCCATATGGATCATGAGTTTTTCCACATCCAATCCTTTGGGGTCGAATACGACACCGGAAAAATCGCTGACGGCAATCACTTTGGCGCTCATGCGATGAAGGTGCAGAGCAGCAAAACTCCCGACATTGCCAAAGCCTTGCACAACTACGGTTTTACCGCTCAAAAATTCTTTGCGGTCCTCTAAAACTCTGCGTGTGATCATAGCCACTCCCAATCCGGTGGCGTCCAGACGATCAGGCGTGCCTTCCAAAGTTACCGGTTTGCCAGTGACTATGGCAGGACTGTACCCGCTGATCTGTCCATAGGCATCCATCATCCAGCCCATGGTTTTGGGATTTGTGCCCATGTCCGGTGCCATGATATCTTTGTAGGGGCCGATCATATTTTTGATGCTGATGACGAAGCGACGCGTGAGAGCCTGTAATTCCCGTTCACTTAACATAGCCGGATCCACACAAATTCCACCCTTGGCTCCGCCAAATGGAATATTGACAAGCGCACATTTCCAGGTCATCAGTGACGCTAACGCTTTGACTTCATCCAAGTCCACCTCGGGATGATAGCGCACGCCACCTTTGTAGGGACCCCGCACGCCATTATGCTGCACCCGGTACCCTTCGAAAACTTGCATACTGCCCTTATCATCGATGATGGGTAAAGAAACTTTGGTCTCGCGCCAGCAGGTGGTCAAAAGCCTGCGATAGTTTTCCTTAATTCCAAGCAGATCCGAAGCGCGATTGACACGATTGTTGACGGCTCCGAAGGGTGTTAAGATCGGGGTAGGTTGGATCATTGGGTGTTCCTTTACAAATGCGTTCCCATTGAACGCGGAATGGCTTGGCCTCTCCATTATACATCCACTCAGAACCCGCAGTCGATATTTGCGATTATTTAGAATTTAGAGGAGCTGAATCCACATTAATGGGAGGATATTTGGCTAGGACGCTCCATTTCCCTCCAGAGGCAGAGTCCAAAAGCATATGCGCCAGTTGCCGGTTGTAAAGCATTTCATCCTTAAGAATCGGGACAAGCCTGTGCCAATCCTTAAGGCCCTTGTGCTTACTTAATGCCCAGAGATTCTCTTGTCGTTCCAAGCCGGTGGTTATTTCAATCCGATGTAGCAATCCAGATACATCGATTGGATTTGGATACATTCCCAGGCTACGCACAGCTGCCTTGCGCACTTCCACGCTGTCGGCGCTTAAATACAACCGTGCCACAGACAAGAATGAGCTGTCAGCGAGTTCCGATCCAATGTGCAGCAACTGCGCTTTCAAACTATCGGGAACCGTGGAAAGTGCCGAGGCTATTTTCCGTCTAGCCAAAGCATGGCGACCTGAATCCGATAGGGTAACGAATAAATGCTCGACATAATGGCGTTGGCGAGGAGTTTGTCCAATCAATCTTGATGCGATTAAATAATCAGGTACGGTAGTATCCCCCACCAGTATTTTTTCACACGAATCCCGAATGGCCTTGAAACGCGGCTCCCCGGTGGCGGCAATAATAAAAAGGGAATCCATGCGGGTTAGGTGCGGCACGGCACTGATTGTCGGCATGGCCCATATCAATATACCCACCAGCATCCAAACTAGCGGTCGCGACATGAGCGGACTGGACCTGGTTCCGGGCGAAAAAACAAAATTATTTATCCAAGCCATAACCATTTCCCTTGGTCTTGCCATTGAATACCCGCCAGGAAGACCCATCCCCCGATGGTCGCCGGTACCTATCCATACCTCCACCGTCCAAAAAGAATCCGAAGCTGCCGCGATCCCGGCGCATGTCGGCATAACCCAAAGTCATTTCCAAATTGATGGATTCGTAGATATCGTTTCCCAAGGCATCCTGGAGGATTCCCATGCCATTGGCGCTGCCCGCACCTTGACTCATATCCGTCGCCAAATAAGTGTCGTTGCCGTATCGATCATAAGCAATCCAAATCCAAAATCATGGCCACAACCTTGACTCACACCTTTGGAGGTATAACGATCATTTCCGCCTAAATCCAATAAACCACCCACTGCGATATGTACCCCGGCCCCTTGTGCATACTGATAGGCCGAATACGAATCGTCTCCGGATTCGTCTACCAATAAGCCCAATGCGTACCAATAGGCGGATCCTTGTCCGAAAATATCGGCGATATAAGTGTCATTACCCGATCCATCACGGAGCAACCCGATTCCCCCGGCATAATCCGGAGTGAAGCCGGTTGCGAACCCTTGCACCATATGAATATTGTGATCCGTGTAGCGCAAGTCATCTTTAAAAGTTGGACGGGCTAAGTACTGGTCGTTGCCGCTTCTATCCAGCAATAGGCCAAGCCCCTTGGTGGAACCTACGCCCTGAGACATCAGACTTGCGGAATAAACATCATTGCCGGATTGATCTTCAACCATACCTAGACCAAAGAATCCAAAACCCAGCGCAGCGCAGCGGCCTTCGTAGGTATCATGTCCGGCCAAATCGAATAATGAAGAATAGCCGAACAAAGTCGATCCAAACGCAAAATTTGCGCCCAGATACCGATCATTGCCTTTTAGATCTGCAATGAGTTCGATACCCATATTTCCCGCCGAACGGGAGAGACTGTCTTTGGAAATATAAATGTCGTTGCCACCCAAATCTACGATTAATAAAAATGCGCCTGGCTCACCGACGCCCTTCAAGTAGTACTCGTCATCGCCGCCTGCATCGATCCAGATTCCTTTATCTACTTGGTGCCGGTCTGGACCTGCACCACCTTGATGAATGGGGAACTCCTTGTTTCCGACTGTCGCCTGCTTAAGCTTGGCAACAGTTGCTGCTACTCCAATGGTTTGCGCAGAACGGAGGATCCAAACCTCCAGCTGCCAGGCTGCGGTAGCCGCTTCTATCAACCCCGGCCATTGCAGCCGCCCAGCCAGCGCCATCAAACGATGGATGCGCGCCTCATTTTCCAGGCGCCGTACCTCTCCTTCAATGGGACTGAGCGTCGTGTCCTCTTCTTCCTGCAAAAAAAGGCTGGATGCCTCATGATACAGAAAATTCTTTTCCGAATCGTTGAGATAGGCTGTATGCGCTCGGAGACCCTGCTGAATGATTTGAATCGCCTTTTTGGGTTGAAAGTGGTCCATGGCTTGGCTAGTCAATGCAGGTGAGGAAGCCGGAGAGACATCGATCAAGGCCCAGATGGAATCCGGCCCTAGCGGCAGCTGTAGGGAAGCGGACGGACCCGTGCGAATCAGAATGTCCGCGGCAACCGAATCTAAGAGTAAAGGTTGGCGCAAAACTTTTTCTACTCGGGACAATTGAAAGGCTGGAGCAGTAGAACCGGGAGGATATAAATTGATGTCTTGAGGAAATATCCCATTGGGCTCCATCAAATAAGCTCGCACGGAATCCAACTCCAATAATCCACCGTATGTGATAACCGATGTTATAGCCAGAATAGCGCTAGCCTTGATTCCGATGAATCGCCTTCTCATGTCAACCTCATAGGTCCAATTGCTGTCGCAGCAAAGTGACATCCACGCCTTTTTTCACCATGTCTTTAAGCAGAAGCTGGAGTCGCCTGCGGCCCCAATCATGCGTGCTGGCTTGAATAGGAGTTTGTGCGTTCAATGCACTTAGTGCCGTATGGATCCACATATCCTGAGATTCAGAGCTTGGCCCTGGCAACACTTCTTGCAAATCCTCGTTGCGGGCTAGGGCCTGTCCCAATCGGTCTGACAACCAATTTCTTATGTAGGAATTGAAACCGGAATCGAAGAGCGTCACCTTCAGTTTTTCTCCTTCCGGCTCAAGACGCGCTAAGCGTAAGGCACGATGCTTGACATCCCAAACCCCCACGCCCTCCGGCACCGCATCAACCGTGGCCTCCAGCGCTCTGAGCAAGGCTTCCCGACTTAGAATGTCCAAGGTAAACGGGGAGCTTACAAGTGTGGCACCACTCGGACGACCCGCTTTGGCATCGTAAATCTCTGCGCGCCAAATCCCTAAAAAAAGTGCTCCATGCCTACGCCATTCTTCGCAATGGACATCGGGCCGCAATGTCACCGAGGTTTTCACACCAAGTTCTCGACATCCCGCTCTAAAGAGCGCGTCCAGTCGCGACGCAGAGGAATCGGCTCCGAGGGCAAGAATCGTATGCCCACATAATTCAAGTCCACGAAAGGGCAATAGCCGGGTTAACACTCCTGAGCCAACTTCTGGAATGCGGCCCGCATGGTGAACGGTATGAATTTTATTGTTGCCTAAATTGAGCAACTTGGCAGTTTTGGCGTTGCGGCTTTGGACGCGATAGAACCAAAGCGGTGCATAAGACCATTGCATCAAATCATGGGCGAGGCGCAAATCTTTGCTTTCGATTTCTCGTGCAGTTCTCAAAATGGGCCGCGCATCCGAATATTGCACAAAATAATCCCAGAAGAAATTCTCAATCACGGAACGACCGTATTCGGGATCGTCCATCAGTTTTTCATGGGGATAATCCTCTTGAGCCAGCTTTTCCCAATAGGCCTGATAGATAGCGCGAAGTGGGAAAAGAGCCATGGACAGTTCGTGCAAAGTGTGACGAAAGGCGTGGTGAAGTTCTTTTTCTCCTTCCCTGACCACCAGCGAATTGCTTTTACTGCGCCCGGCCCTGTGGCCGTGCCAAGGATCGGCAAAATGCCCACAGCAATCCAGATACGGAATCGTGTTTCCGCAAATGCAGGAATTTCTTAACTTACTTGCGTCCATGCCAGCCAGCCATTATTCGGAACCATCGGATCTTGGCCCTTCACTCTTAATTTAGCTAAACGGACAGGCAGCCATGAAAATCGGAATATTCGACTCCGGATTCGGTGGTCTGACCATCTTCAAAAGCATCCGTGCCCTGCTTCCCCAATACGATTATCTCTATTTGGGAGACAACGCCCGCACACCGTATGGCAATCGCTCCTTTGAAGCCATTTTCAGTTTCAGCAAACAATGCCTGGATATTCTTTTTGCCAGGGATTGCAGCCTGGTGATCATCGCATGCAATACGGCTTCAGCCAAGGCTTTGCGCACTATTCAGCAAAAAGTCCTGCCTGTAGAATACCCCAACCGAAAAGTATTAGGCATCATTCGCCCGTCGGCGGAAGCCCTGGCGGATTTAAGTTCGATAACCGCTTCATCCAACCAAAGAAACTTCAATCCCGGAATCCGCAATGTGGCCTTGTGGGCCACAGAAGGCACCGTCAAATCGGAAAGTTTTCCTTTGGAAATGGCCAAGTTAGCCCCGGGCTTAAACCTTATTCAGAATGCTTGTCCAATGCTGGTGCCCTTGGTAGAAGCAGGTGAGCTGGATGGCGCCGGTATCGATTATTTCCTGCGTAAGTACTGGCAAGAGACTGTGGCCCGATGTCCAAACGGAGACATCGACGCGTTACTGCTGGCCTGCACACATTATCCCATTTTGCTCCCCAAAATTCGCGACCTGTTGCCGCCCCATGTACAGATACTGGTGCAAGGAGAGATTGTCGCACAAAGCTTATGGGACTATTTGCGTCGACATCCAGAAGTGGAATCCACTTTAAACCAAGGCGGCCAGCAACACTTCCTGACCACGGATCAAACCGCAGGGTTTGATCGCCTCGCCAAGGTATTTTTAGGACATTCCGTAGTGTCGGAAAAGGTTGAAATTTAAATTCTATTCAGGTAAATCCCGTTGACTCAGAACAGGGATTCCAGTATATTGACCTGTTGACGGAAGGGCCAAAAAAATGTTCAGTACCGGAAATTGGCAGGATTATCGAGGAAAAGGCGAAGGCGTTCTCATCCATCTGGACTGTTCAACCAAGCATCTTTTGCCGGTTAGAGAGCCCGTTGACGACCACAACCAGCCCATCACCGAGCCGAACTATGAAACGGGAAGCTACGGGTTTCTGCAATGCCATAATGCCAAAACACGTTTGGCAACCATGAAAAATCGCCGCCGTTATTTTCTTTTCGGGACCCGATATCAAGGTTTAGCCGAAGCCCATAAAGGGAATTTTCTCATCATCGGCTACATGCGTTTGGACAAGATTTTAGAGGTGCGAAAGCGCCATGTGCATAAATGGATGGAAGCGCAGCAGGCTGGTGTACCAGCTCCGGAATGCATGGACATGGACCTTTGCTATGCCTTTCAATCCGATGAAATGAATTTCTATACTCCCGATGACGCTTTTGAACTCACTGAAGACATCATGAAAAAGTGGGGTTATAAAGGCAAGGTCACCAAACAAATGAAGTTGACCTTTACTGAAGAAAAACTTCAGACCATCCTAACCCATTTCAAGGGCAAGACCGCTAAAAACCAGGATTATGTTGCCGCAGCAAAAGAGTTAGAGGAGGCCATGGCGCTCTCCAGTGAAAAATCCGAACCTGGTAAGGATGTTTGGTAGTCGGCGGATTCCAATAACTGACTATTGCATAGTCGCCAAGTTTTATCGAGTCAATGAATATTAGGTTACGCCGATTTTTTTCAGCATTGCATTGACACGGTCCAGCAATTCCTGTTTTCCAAATGGCTTGGTGATGTAATCTTCCGCCTTCATGACATGCAGGCCAACCATCAAATCCACAGATTTGTTATTGCTGGTTAAAAAGGCAATGGGAATCTTGGCCAACGTAGGTTGCTCTCGAATTTCCCGAAAGATGTCAAATCCATCCACGTTGGGCATTACAACATCCAAAAGAATGAGATCGGGAACCAACCCCAGCGCCGTGGCGACTGCAGATTCCGGTTCGGTTACCAAAGTAACCTTGTGATTCCCAAGCTCCAGCACCAGCTTGACTAAGTCCGCAATATCGCGCTCGTCGTCCACGACCATAATATTTGCCATAACTATCCCCTTGCCAGTTCACGCGGGAGCCAATCCCAATAGAAATAGGTTATCGCGCATCCTAAAATCAAGCCGATCAAATCCAAGACCATAGCCGCTGCGGCCATATAAGTGAGGTCCAAACCCAGTAAGCTGAGAACCATTGAAAGCGACATCAGCATGCTCGCAACATAGAAAAGCTTGTACAGTGGCCGCTTTTTTCTGGCCGCGCCGAAAATTTTACTCAAAGATGCGATGACCAAAAAAGTCACAATAAATGTGAGATGTAAAATGACAATGGTAAGCGCGGAGAGGGATACCATGGGTTTTAGCTGACACTCATCATGGTGCGATAGAGCGCATAACTTAAACCGGTAAAGGCAAGTCCACCAATGCATACCAGGGCTGACGGCAGGAACGGTGGTAGAAAACCAAAAAGTTTGAGATTCAGCAACAAGCCAGTCATCAGCACGGCCAAGCTAATTTGCAGATATCGGTACGGGGGGCCCTTTTGGAATTTCTGTCGATAGAATTTGGCGATCAAGGTCAAGTAGAAGCCGACGACACCAAAGAGGAGAGACGTCAACAGCATACCGGCTGCATGCATCCAAGGCACCGGGCTATTTACCTTTGCGCTTGGCAATAGCCGAAAAAGCTTCCACAAAAGCATCGCCTTCGGTTTTAACCGGAGAGCCGCTCATAACGCCCTGGCGACCAAGGAATTTATCCATGATTTCAATTCCGCCTTTGGCGATATGGAATTGGCGAATGTCCTTGGCATGCTGACTGCCCCGCATTTTCAGCACAAGAATGGCTTTGGAGATGGCGCTGTCGATTTCCACATAGCGCAGAATGAAATAATTGTCCGCAATGAAAGGTGCCTGGGAAAGACTGCTGGTGTCTCCCAGCAAATTGCTGTTCTCCCGCAGTAACAGGGAGGTTATCCCTTCGCGTTTTAAACTGGAGATGAAACCATTTTCCATCTCGCGTAATTCATCCGGTTCTTCAGCCGCATATTCGAAATGCGTCAACGAGTCCACCAAACACCGCTTGATACCCATCTCGTCGATTAAGGTTTCCAGCGCCCCGCCCAATTCTTCGACTTCACTGGCAACGGTGGTGGGATCGGAAAAGATGATTTTAAGGAGGCCTTGGTCTTCATATTTTTTAAGATCCCAGCCGAAGTTCAAGGCGTCATGGTAATACTGACTTGGGAATTCTTCGAATGTGAGAATGAGTCCCGGCTCCTGGAATTTTTCAATGCCGTTGACGATGAACTGCATGCCCAGCGTCGTTTTTCCCGTACCTGGCGCGCCTTCCACCACGGTCGCGCTTCCCCGGACAACGCCGCCGTCGATCATCTTGTCCAAAGCCTCTATTCCAAATGCGACTCGTTCCAGCATAGATCTCCCCGGGAATGCTCCCGATTCAGTTCCGTCCAGCCTTCCCGCCCGGAAGGGAGGGAGAAATCAAGGTAAGCAGCACCGCCTTCTGGGCGTGCAGTCGATTTTCAGCTTCATCAAAAATGACACAATGCGGCGAGTCCATCACTTCCTGTGTGATTTCTTCATCCAAATGCGCTGGCAGGCAATGCGTCACCAAACATCCTTGCGGTGCGTGCGAAACCAGGTCCGCGTTGACTTGGAAACGGGAAAAATGCCGTTTCTTTTCTTCGGCTTGAGCTTCTTCACCCATGCTGATCCATACATCGGTATAAATGCAATCCGCCCCGGCAACGGCTGCTACGGGATCATGCGTGACGGAATATTTGCCTCCGTATTTATTAAACAGCTGATGCAAATCCTGTACAATGGCAGCGGGCTGTTCGTAGCCTTTAGGGCAGGCCAGTGTAAAATGCATCCCCAACTGTCCCGCCAATTCTGCAATGGAGTTGGCCACATTATTTCCGTCACCGACAAATACGATTTTAAGCCCGGACAGCTTGCCCCGGCGCTCCATCAAAGTTTGTCCTAAGGCCAAAGCCTGACAGGGATGATGCAAGTCGGTCAGCGCGTTGATGACGGGGACTGTGGCATACTTGGCCAGTTCTGTCACCAAACTGTGGCTATATGTGCGGGCAATGATGGCGTCCACCCAGCGGGAAAGGCTTTTTGCGGCATCGGAGACGGATTCTCGTTTACCCAAGGAAATCTGGCTCGGATCCAAATTAATGGCAGCCCCGCCCATTTGTACCATACCCGCTTCAAAAGTGACACGCGTGCGCAAGCTTGGCTTCTCAAAAATCATGGCAGCCGTGCGGCCTTTGAGAGCGTCGCTGGCACCTTTTTCCTTGTACTCGCGTTTGATTGTAGTCGCAAGCTCCAAGAGCCCTTCAACTTGGGTCCGGCTTAAATCCAGAAGGGTTATCAAATGCTGTGGCATGAAGTGGCTATTCCAGGAAATTTGTCCGATTATTATAGAACAGTTTACACCAATCCGTTCCAGTGTAAACTTATAAATAAATAATGCTAAATTTACCTACCAATGCCCAATACCCTCCATACTCTCCCCTGCTACGGGAAAATAAACTTGTTTTTGGAAATACAAGAACGGCGCTCAGACGGCTTTCATAATTTGGGTACCCTATTCCATACGGTAGGCTGCTGTGACGTCTTACATGCGGAACTCTGGGATACCTTGGAGCTGATCTGTCCGCCTGGTATAACCGCCGACCCGAATCAAAACCTGATCCTGCGAGCGGCTCACCTGCTCCAAAAAAATTACCCCGACCGATTAAATTCCAAATCTGGAATCCGTTTTAACCTAGAGAAAAACCTCCCCTCAGCCGCCGGGTTAGGGGGAGGAAGCTCCAATGCCGCTGCCGCTCTCCTGCTTTGCAATCGCATATGGAACTTGGGTCTCAGTCAGGCCGAACTGGTGCCAATTGCAGCGGAACTAGGATCCGACGTGCCGTTTTTCCTCTATGGTGGCGCCTCATTTGGGGAAGGAAAAGGAGAGCGGCTCCTTCCCGCCCCCGACCCATATCCTTTTCATATCGTGATTGGTACACCGGAGTGCCGGGTAGAAACGGCTTGGGCCTATGGTCAGTTGGATGCCGACCGAAAAAAGGACTGGGGCCGCTTCAAGGCGCTCTATTTCACCTATTGTGAGGACTGGCAATTTTATCAAATGCTCCGCAACGATTTCGATGTTCCCATACGCCGTCACTTTGCCCCTATCCAATCCATGTACGATAGCATGCAAACCTTCTCTCCCGTCAAAACCCTGCTCAGTGGCAGCGGCGCCAGCCTTTTTTCCCTTTTCCGAGAGAAGGGTGATGCCCAGCAATGCCTAGAGGCTATTTCTGGGACCAGCCGGTTCTCCTGTCTAACCGAATTCTGTACCTCGGTATAATGAAATCGGGTTGCAACACCCCCTTTTTCTTCTTACTTTAAGCCCCCGTTCCCGGTGGGGCGTCGTCTAGTGGCAAGACAACGGCCTTTGACGCCGTTTACCGTAGGTTCGAATCCTACCGCCCCAACCAGGGGACTGCTTCCATCTTAATCAGGTGAAGCGACCGGTTTGAGTCCAAAAATCATCAGGAAGGCATGTCATACGGTCTGGCATGTGTACTGAAAAAGGAAATGAATATGTCTAATCTAACGCTTACTGCCAAAAATCGCCCCAAATCCAGCAAAGGGGCCCTATTGCGAATGCGCAAAGAAGGCCGCGTTCCCGCCATTGTTTATGGTTTGGAAATCGACCCTCTTCTTGTGGAAGTCAACGCAGTAGAAATGCGTCCCCATTTGGGAAGAAAAAACCAGGTCATCGATTTGAATGTTGACGGCGTCCCTCAGCAGGTCATGTTGAAATTGGTCGAAACCGATCCCATTCGTCGCGATTTGATTATTCATATTGATTTTCTACGCGTCAATAATCAAAGACCCGTCATCGTAAACGTGCCGGTGAGCACTTTCGGCATTCCATACGGTGTAAAAACCCAGGGCGGCGTCTTCTCGGTTATGAAAAAGTTTGTAAAGCTACGCGCCAAGGTTCAGGACATTCCTGAAAAATTCCATATGGACATCACGGAGCTTGCTAACGGAACCATCTTTTATGTCAAGGATTTAAAGTTCGACAAGGGTACGTTTGTGACGCCCCCCAAAACAGCCCTTTACGGCGTGACCACCGGCAAGGCTGAGGAAGAAGTAGTTGCCGAGAAGCCCGCAGCAGCGGCAGCAGCTCCAGCAGCAGCAGGTAAAGACGGCAAGGCGCCGGCGGCTGGTAAAGACGCCAAAGCACCTGCAGCAGGCAAGGACAAGAAGTAATTCTTGCTCCCTGACTAGATCTTGCATATTCTTTTGGGCCTGGGGAATCCAGGCCCTAAATATGATCTCACCCGCCACAATATCGGATTTGCATTAGTAGATAGATTGGTCGAGTCCCTGGGCCAATCTGGGGCTGACAAATTTGGCACGTGGAAAACAGAAGCCAAATCCTTAACCCGTCGTTTCACATTGGCGGGGCTTCCAATTCTAGTAGGCAAACCCCAAACTTTTATGAATCTCAGCGGAGAATCCGCCCAAGCGCTGCTGGCCTTCTACAAAGTTTCCATCAAAAACCTGATTGTGATTGTCGATGACCTGTATTTGGAGATGGGAGCGGTTCGCATCAGAACTCAAGGCGGGCATGGCGGTCACAATGGACTTAGGGATTTGATTGAACATTGCGGTGACGATTTTACTCGTGTGCGAATCGGCGTAGGCCCATTGCCACCGGATACGGATCGTGCGGACTTTGTACTTAGAAAATATGGCGCCGAAGAGTCAAAAACTTTAGAGACGGTGCTATCAAGGTCAAAAGAACTGTTGGAAACCGGATTGACATTGGGATGGGAGCGGGCCGGATCCCTGTTTAATCGACGTTCTCCTATTTAGTTGCTGGGTTTTTTTCTATTTTGGCAGTGTAACCTTAAAGTCAGGTATTCAGGATGCAAGAGGATTTACAATATCTTTTAGACCTTTCAGCGGTCGATAAGAAGGTTTACGAGCTCAAGCTTACGAAAAAGGATTTGCCTCTCCGTATTGAGACCCTTAAAGAAGATATCGAGCGGGAAAAAACCAAGCTTGAAGGGACCAACCAGGCCATTGCCGAGACCAGGACCCTGATGCAGGAAAATCAGGACATTTGCGTTGTGGAACAAACTTCCCTGACCCTAAGCAACCGCCGGTTGGAGGCAATCACCACCAACCGAGAATACGATGCCGTCCATTTGGAAATCGCCACGCACAAACGCAACATTGATAGTGCCCAAGCAAACGTTATCCACCATCAACAAATGTTGGAAAATCTGCTGAAGGAAAAAGAAGAAGTAGAAGCTGCCTATAAGCAGATTTTAGAAGCCAACGAGCCAGAGTTGAACAAGCTCACGGAGGAACTTGGCGGCATTGAAGATCGTATTGCCGAAGAATTTGCGAAATCAGAGGCTCCGCGTTCAAAGATCAACAAAAAGGTTCTAAGCGTATACGACCGCGTTGTCAATCGTCGTGGAACGCCGAATGTCATCGCCGCCATTAACCGGAATCAAAAGGCCTGTCTCGTGTGTAACCGCACCCAAACTCCCCAGCGAATTATTGAGATTAGCAAAAAGAACGCAATGCTTACCTGCGAGAGTTGCGGCAGTATTTTGGTCTGGAAAGAGGATTAATTATCGGGACCGCCAACTGCGGTTCCATTCCTATATCCACTTGGCTATTTTGTTGAAGCCGCTCCAATCGGAGCGGTTTTTTCTTTAACGGCTTTGGCGAGAGTTTTGGAAGCTTCCAGAGCCAAAACGGATAGCATTCGATTCAGATAGCCTTCCTTTTCAAGCGGGCTCATAAGCTGAAAGGGTTTCGGGCCTGTAAGCAAGGCCTTGTCAGCCAATTGACCGATTACCCGGCCATCATAAACAAGCATGCCCGTCGAGGCTTCAAGTACTCGCAAACGAATGTCTTGGGACCAAGTCACTTTTAGCCGCCACGGCTTCCACCAAATCCTTTTGCTGACGTTTTCCAGATTTTCCATTTGCCCAAAGGCAAAGTATTGTGCATTTAATTCTTTGCTTAGCCGGGGAAGGTCTGCTGGACTCACATCCGGTTCGGAAAGTATGCCTTTGGTGAAGAGCGCTGCCACTTGTGATTTAGAAATGGCAGCCAAACCAGTATCCGCAGCGAGTTCAAATTGTATGCGACTTGCCAGTTTATCCCGTATTAACGGATCGGATTCCCGATCAAAACCCAAGAAGGCTAGAGACGGCTTGGAGAAGGCACTGGAGATCAAGCATCCAAGGGCCAAACCAAAAGCTAGTGCTGGTACTCGTTGAGTTTTAAAGACGGCTTGCATCCCTATGGATATCGGACGTTTGCAGGATTTTCTTTAATTAAATGAGAAATATGGTGTTTATGGCACGAATGCCTCAACTATTTGGACCCCGACTGAACACTAATTTTCTCCAGCAAGACATAGAAAGCTGTCTTATTTCTTTGGATTGTCTGTGACCTATTGGATAAAATGCGGCGGCATGCAGCAATGACAGGGTTAAAACCGTTTTCCAGACCATCACTTCGTTTACCGGAACAGCGTTAATTCCTAGACTTTGTTTAGAAAATTGTAGTTCATCTGGAGGGCGCAGAGTGAGGCGAGTAACAGTCCTTGTTGTATTTTTCCTGTTTATCGCTAGGGAAAAAATCAATGCCCAGACGGTGAATTCAGCGACCACTCCATGGGTCGCAGATACCGCCGCAGTCTATTCCGATCCAGATGACAACTGGGCTAAAGATCCTTCGGTTATCAAATATGGAAACACCTATTACATGTATTACTCCAGTGCCAATCCATGGCCACCTGAAGGTGGCAAAGGACCTCCCAGGATTGATTACGCGACTTCTCCGGACGGTCTGAACTGGACTTACAAAGGACTGGCAATTCCAAAGGGGGATTCTGGCACATGGAATGATGAACGCAGCCAGGCACCATCCAAACCGATATTTAAAGACGGCATATGGTACATGTTTTATGCTGGCGCCCCTGTCGGTAAGATTCCAATGATTGGCTATTCTACGTCCACAGATTTAATCCACTGGACGGAATTCAAAGGCAACCCGGTGATCGCCAGGGGCAAGTGCAACGATCCTTTTGTGTATCTCGAAAACGGAATCTACTATCTATCCTATGACGATGCAGGCGAAGCCATATGGTATGTTACCTCAACTAACCTAATAGATTGGGATACCGCGCACGCAGTTCGCACGGATGCTGTCGGTGAGGGAAATATCATTTTCAAGCAAAACGGGCAATACATCCGATACGGGGCCACGGGACTTTCCACGAACGGCGAGTATTACCAATCCGCGTATTCCAATAATATGACCAACTTTACCAAACTCGGGAAAATCACCATGAATATACCGTCCTGGGCCACGGGAGCATTCGGACACGGTGATATCATCGAGCATGGGGATGAGTACTGGTTTTATTTTCAGGGAACCAAGACCAATGGTGTTATTTTTCAAATTGGACTGGCCAGACAGAAAATCGGAACTACGGGGATCTTAATGGCGGGCGGACAGTCTATTGTCGACGCCTCCATTGAAGTTCAAAAAGGGTCTGCGGGATATTCCATCATTTTACCTAAAACCACTTCCGGCCACTCAAAATACTCCTTATCAATTACCAACTCCGCTGGGCGTTCTGTCTTCAAGGTTTCGAATGCCACCGACAATCAAATGTTTTGGAACACCGCTAATGGGAAGTATGCTGGTGGCCTGTACTTTCTACGCGCGCAATTGCCGAATAAAAGTATCCTCTCAAAACAGGTACGGGTCACTCGCTAGCCATGATTTTAAGGCTTGGATATCCATCAACTGAAAAGACCGTACTGAACGACCGCCTACGCTCTTTTAATGAATGGACCTCGGTTTTCAATGCGCTGCCTTTACCGTCCTTGGGATGTCCCTGCCTTCAGCAGCTCCGCCAAATGTGAACATGGTGCTGGAGAAGACCGGAAACATTGCCCAACGCGACTTGTACTGGCATTATTCCCAAGTGACTCCCCATTTCCTCGGTGGAAATTCCGCGGGGGCTGTACTTCAAGGTGATTACAAGTTGATTCATTCCTGGGCTTGCGCTCGGATAATATTCCGGCCACCTTTGAAAATGTATTTGCAAAAGGGATGAAGGCAAGCGGTGGGACGGCTTTGCTGCCGGGCGCCAAAAACAAAATAGCCGTGGTAAGGCCTGGTGCCATTGTGGTGAATCAAGGAGACCGGGTGCGGATTTCAGGACTTCATTTCTTGCGTATTTCCAATGGTGAGCGGACTGAAACGTTCAAAATGGTTTTGAATTAGGAATAGCATGCTCTCTCCCTCCTCTGCATCCAAGCTCTCTTCCTCTCCACCTCTTTGGATGGTCTTCGACACCGCATTCAATTTTTAATCCCAAACTTACGCTGAATCTCCTCCATCGAAAAGCGTACTACGATAGGCGCTCCCGAAGGGGAAACATACGGGTTCTGAGTGGCAAAGAGCCCGTCAATAAGGGCCGCGGTTTGGGAATAATCGAGAGGATCTCCGATTTTGATCGACGTAACGCGCGCATAGACTTTAGCCAATCGCTGCTGAAAGTCTTCCCCCTTGGAAAAAGCTGGACCGTTCTCAGCATGCAGCGGAAGCCGTTCCGGTGCCAAAAGACCTTGAATCATTTCATTGACCACTTGACGGGCCCGATCGGTTTTAACTTCCATGGGAAGACCGCGCAGTTGAAACGTTCTGCCGCCAAAGGACTCCAAATCAAAACCCAGCGCCTGTAATTTATCCAGGTGCTCTTCCAGGAACCGACTGTCTCCTGGAGATAGCTCGATCACTTCAGGAAAAAGCAATTGCTGGGAGGCAAAACGGCCGGGCTGGCGCAACTCTTCCATGGCCTTCTCATATAAAATACGTTCATGCGCGGCTTGTTGATTGACCATCATAAGGCCGCTTTCGATACCAAAAAGGATAAACCCATGATGCAGTTGTAGGTAGGGAACCTCTGGCGCGCGCGACTTGCTGGTTAGTGAAGCCTGTGTTGCAAAAGTCGGAGGGGATGATGCATTGGCGATCTTGGACTCTGGAAAAAGGCGGATCTGATTATTTGCACGCCCATCCCGATCCGGTTTTTCCTCAAGTGCCAAAGCAGTTGGACTCGGTTCGGAATACTGAAAAGGTGGTGGCAAGGATGCGGCATATTCCACTACAGTCGAAAAAGGGTTTGCAAAAGGTGGAATGGAAATATTGGTTTCCGAATTACTGGGGTTCGAATTGTCCGGGTACCCACGATCCTGATCTAAATCTCCAGTGAGGTCCAAAACCGGGGTCTCCACTATTTTTCGCAGCCCAATTTTAACAGCTTGGCTGATGGACCAATAAATTTGGCCTTCATTCAGAAAGCGCACTTCCTTTTTGGTGGGATGCACATTGACATCCACTTCTTCGGTGGGCATGGTCACAAAAAGCACAGCCATGGGGAAACGGCCGGGCGGGAGTGCGTCATAACTTTGGCTAAGTGCCCTGGCTATTAGGCCGCTTTGAATGCTGCGCCGATTGATAAAGAAGTATTGATGGGTGGTACGGAGCCGGGCCTGTTGCGGTGTGCCGACAAAGCCTTCCACATGAATGGAACCATCCGACCATTCCACCGGGACCAATTCATTGGTAATATTGAACCCCAATATCTCCCCTACCCGATGTTTGAGACTGCCTTCGGTAAGTACGAGCAAATCTTTTCCTTGATCCGTCAGCCGGAATCCCGTACCTGGATGCGCCAAGGCCAGGCGGCTTAACATATTCAAGATGCGGGTGGTTTCCGCCTTGCCGGTGCCCATGAATTTGCGGCGAACGGGGCTGTGGAGGAAAAGGTTCTTGACTGTTACGGTAGTACCGGGGTTACGGGAGATTTCTCGCACGGCCAGCTCGCGTGAACCGGAAACTTCAACGGCTGTGCCGGTAGTATCCAAAGTCTGCCGGGTTTCAATAGTCAATTCTGCCACAGCTGCCATGCTGCACAGGGCTTCGCCGCGGAATCCAAAGGTGGCGACATGGGACAGGTCTTCAGCATCGCGGATTTTACTAGTGGTATGCGGTTGCCAGGCAACCACAGCATCCCCGTGTTGCATTCCGGTTCCATTGTCGCTGACCTTGATGAGATCCATGCCTCCGGCTTCAACGGCGATAACGATTTTGGTGGCGGAGGCATCCAGGGCATTCTCGACCAATTCCTTAACCGCATTGGCAGGGCGTTCGATGACCTCACCGGCGGCTATTTTATTGACAGTAGCCGGGGTCAGCTGATTGATTCGGTTTGGAGTCATCAAAGGGCCGAAAATAGGGGTTGGCGGATGATTTTCATAGGTTAGGGAAATTACAATTTGCATCCCATTTTGGACCGGCGGGTTCGGTATCCATATTGTGCATATCAGTTTTATAGGTTATATTTGCACTATGAAGGTTACGTCCAAAAGCATGTACACCTTGCACTTTCTGTGCGCCCTGGCTATCAAAAGCAAAGACTGGCCATTAAAGCCCATCCATTTGCGCGAAATTGCCAAGGAATACAATATTCCTTTCAAATTTCTGGAACAGATTGCCATCCTTATGAAAAGCGTGGGGTTGGTGCGTGGCGCCCGGGGTAAGCTGGGGGGATATCTTCTAGCCGAGCCTCCGGAAAACATCACACTTTCGAGAATCATCAAAGCCACGGAAGGCGAACTTTTCCCCTGTGCCGACATCGAAGGCGGCAATGAAATAGTAACATCTTTGTTACACCGTCTTTTTCAGGAAGGCCGGGATTTGGTGGATACCAAATTAGCCTCGGTTACACTGGCCCAGATTGCCGAAAAAGCCAAGCAGCAATTGGAACCCGTGCCGATGTACTACTTGTAAATATTGTGAAAAAACAGAGATAAAAAATGACCGCGCTCAATCAAAATCTTACCACCCTAGCGGAAGAATTGAATCAAGAATTCGCATCGCTTTCCGCAGAGGATAGAATTCGAAAAGTGCATGCGTTGTTTGGGCATGAACTTATCGCCACCACTTCCTTTGGTCGGGATGCGGGTTTGCTGCTCAACCATTTATACCGATTGCATATTCCCATCAGGGTGTATTTCATCAATACCACATTTCACTTTCCAGAAACTCTAGAATATCGAGACACACTCACATCAGCCTATAAACTGGAATTGCGAGAGATGAAGAGCGCTGAACCCAATAATCAGCGTTATTCCGTCATTCAAGATGGGGTACACACCATTTCAGATACGCAAGCCTGCTGTGGAATAAATAAAGTGGCCGTGCAAGCCGCCTTTCTTGGCCGCACGGACGTGAAAGCCTTTCTCACGGGCTTGCGGCGCGACCAAAGTGAAACAAGAAAAGCTACGCCCTTCGTTCATGTACAAAAAGGCAAGCTTAAGATTTGTCCATTTGCCGATTGGCCCGCAGAGGATGTGGATCTGTACCTGCGCCTTTGGGAGGTTCCGGAACATCCCTTGGCCCAGCAGGGTTTTACGAGCATTGGCTGCAGCCCGATTACCTGCACACGTAAACCCGTCGATGCGGAGGATGCGCGTTCCGGACGCTGGGCACAGGACACTAAAACAGAATGTGGACTCCACTTGGATTATGAACCCTGAGCCAGGACCCGACAGTTTGAAAGGCATGAAGTATTCACAAGATCTGACTGACCTCATCGGAAAAACCCCGTTAGTGAGGCTCAACAAAGTTGTTCCAAACCAGAAAGCTTTGTTCTTGCTTAAGTTCGATCAACGCAATCCCGGTGGTTCCGTCAAGGATCGAATTGCCTTGCACATGATTCAAGAAGCGGAAAAAACCGGAAAACTAAAACCCGGGATGACCATCATCGAACCCACCAGTGGAAATACCGGAATAGCCTTGGCCTGGATTGCCGCCGTGCGTGGCTACAAATCCATTTTGGTGATGCCGGAGGCCATGAGTGTGGAACGTCGCAATCTTCTACAAGCTTATGGAGCGGAACTGGTTTTGACGCCCGCCCATTTAGGCATGAGTGGCGCCATCGAAAAAGGCAAGGAGATCGTCCGTAGCCGGAAAGATTGTTTCATGCCGCAACAATTCGACAATCCTGCTAATCCGGAAGCCCATCGACGCTGGACAGCGGAAGAGATCTGGGAAGATACCGCAGGCAAAGTGGACGTATTTGTGGCAGGAGTGGGAACCGGAGGCACCATTACCGGCGTTGGCGAAGTGCTCAAAACCAGGAACCCGGCCGTCCGAATTGTTGCCGTGGAGCCGGCGGCATCCAACGTACTAGGGGGCGGGAAGCCTGGCTGGCATGAAATCCAAGGCATCGGAGCGGGCTTTATTCCCAAAGTGCTGAATGTGAAAATCTATGATGAAATCATTAAGGTAACGAACGAAGAAGCTTTGGAAATGACAAGAAGGCTTGCGCGGGAAGAAGGTATTCTGGCCGGAATCTCCACAGGCGCCAATGTCAAAGCCCT
>JAYUHW010000388.1:0-2766 GCA_043766615.1 Fibrobacteria bacterium
GGGCGAACTTCAATGCCATAACGTAGCAGTCCGTAAACGGCGCGGTTACGGTCATAGATGGATTTGCCGGTATCGCCTACGGCCTTTTCGAAAATGTAGAGGGCACGGGATATCAGGTCTTCCGCATGACCTTGTTTGCGAAGCCAGGTGCGGAGGATCTCGACCTCCAAATTGGCATTGCCGGATCGGTCCTTCCAATCGCCCAGGTATTGATAGCCCAAGGATTCCTGGAATAATTTGACCACGCGGTCTTGGGTCTTCTTTTCGTTTTGGCCGATGGGACTCATGGGACCTCTTTTGCGACCTTGCTCAGGGGTCGCTTTCTGCCTAAATGTAACATTTTAAAGGCCCATGCCTCGGTTTTAGGTTCAACGCTAAAACAATATGTCTATATTTATATATAAATATGTACATTTAGTTCTATGGCTACGCTTGCTAAAGTAAAATTGGCCCCGAAAATCCTAACCGCCTTCAAAAAATCACCTATGCTCCGCCCTAAGGAATTGTCCGCGAAAGGGATTTCTCGGACTAAATTGGCCGAATATTGCCGGATGGGGTTAATTCAACGGCTAGGGCGGGGAATCTATTCGTTGCCGGGCGCAATTCAAAGTGAACACCAGAGCTTGGCTGAAGTTTCAACCTGGGTGCCTAATGGTATTATTTGCCTGCTGTCCGCATTACATTTCCACAATATCGGAACCCAGCTTCCTCGTGAAATTTGGCTGGCAGTGGATAGGAAATCGCGAACTCCAAGAATGGAGGCGATAATTCTTAAGGTCGTCCGTTTTTCACCACGGTCTTTGAAATTTGGGGTAGAAGTTGTGCGCATTGAAGGCATTCCAGTTCGTGTGACTTCGGTAGCAAAAACAATTGCGGATTGCTTTAAGTTCAGGAATAAAATTGGTATGGAGACGGTATTGGAAGCACTTCGCGAAGGTTGGAAAAGTCGACGATTTAAGATGGATGATTTGCATCGTGCTTCGAAGATAAACCGCGTTGCCCGAATTATTCGTCCCTATTTGGAATCCTTGGTATGACTACTCCGATTAAAAATAATATTTGAGAATATTTGCAAACAAGAGGTGGAGCCGGATGGGCTACTTTTTGATGAGGAAACCGTAGTAGCTGAACCGATCCGCCTGGAAGCAGATTACGGGGGAATCAGGATTCTGCTTCTGGCAAAGTTAGGCAAAGCGAAAATCCGTATCCAAGTGGATATTGGCTTTGGCGATGCAGTCATACCAGAGGCAGAGGAATCAGTCTACCCAACTTTGCTTCCATTTCCAGCGCCCAAGCTACGGATCTATAAAGCCGCCACCGTGGTTGCGGAAAAGACACATGCCATGGTTTCACTCGGAATGTCCAATAGCAGAATGAAGGACTATTTTGACATTCGCTTTTTATCCAAAGAACAAACTTTCCAAGGTGAGGAGTTGGTTCAAGCATTGGCTGCAACTTTTAGAAATCGTGGGACCCAACTGCCTAGTAATACACCTATCAGCCTTACTTCTGAGTTTGGTTTAGATCCAAGCAAGCAAATGCAATGGAAGTCCTTTGTTCGAAAAATGGGTGGAGATAGAGGGGCCGAGGAGCTTGTGCACATTGTCGAAGAATTGAGACGATTTCTGGTGAAGCCAATGTTGGCCGCGGCAGAGAAAAAGCCATTTCGGTTTCTGTGGTCACCGGGTGGCCCATGGGTGGTTAAGGAATAGTGTTTTGTATGCATGTTCACCTAATTCGACCTGTTCCAATTCGTCAAAGGCGCGGGTCATGGTCATGACCGCATAAATTTCCATATTAGCAGGAAACGGTTTAAGTGCAAGTATGGGAATCTATATTTGCAGTTCGGAATGTCTAAAAATCCTCAAATAGGTGATTTTAGGCTAAAAATCAAGCCTTCATCAATTTGAAGCTGATTTGATATCGATAAAACACAATGCTCGACACCATGCCCTGTTCAAAGCCCGCCGAATCCGCTGGTCATCCTCCAAGGCAATAATCACCCCGCGTACGGTCTGCCCCACTTCGGCCAACCTTCGCGCCAGTGGGAAGTGGGCTGCAAGGCCATTCTAGAAAGGCGAGGATGCGAATGAAGTGGTGCGCTTTAGCACCCGAAATGAGCACCCCTAGCCTGCAATGAAGCTAACCTGAGAGCAAGCGGACGTAGACCTTTGTGAAGTTCGCGCCACTCGAAGGTTAAGCTGAATTGCCGAGAAGGCCTTGTAGTCCATTTGCGAAACCGCAATGCGACGCATGCCCGTGGTTTCCCTACTGGCGCTTGTTGTGGGATCGTGCAGGCCTAATCCCATTTGGTTGAGGGGGTGTATTTTCTTCGTACAAATAAAGAAAAGATTGAGGAGGTTTTGCGTTGAACTTTTTCTCTAGTGAAACCCAGTCCTCATATTTCTTGGTGCTCTTAATTTTTATTGCGTAGCCCTTTTCTTTGCTTTCAAAATACTCCATAAATAATTCCTTGGTGATTCCAGAAAACTTTTTTGTTTTGTTCCAAAGCGTCTCTAGTTCTAAATTCAGTATTGAATCGATTTCAAACTCGCCTACGACTTTTTGAATAGGGGATGATGCGTAAATAACAATCGTTCGAATGTCCGGGTTCTTAAAGACGGAGCGCCTAAACTCATATTTTTTCGTTCCGTTCAGAATCTTCTCCGCATACTCTGGCTTAATCGATAATAATACTTGGGTCACTCTTAGACTCCTTGAAAATGGCGTTGAATTGATCCGTTGTGATTTTTTGGAATCCCCGAG
>JAYUHW010000389.1:0-1933 GCA_043766615.1 Fibrobacteria bacterium
TATTACCCAGGCCTGGATAAACATATCAAGCAGGCTGGTCTTCGTTATTTTTTCGTGGACACGCATGGCATCCTGCAAGGCCATCCGCCTTCTCCCAAAGGCAATTATGCGCCTATCGAAACGCCTCATGGCGTCTACGCATTCGCACGGGATCAGGAGTCGTCCAAAGCCGTCTGGTCTGCTGAAGAAGGCTATCCGGGAGATTTCCGCTATCGGGAATTCTATCGGGATATCGGTTTTGATCTGGACCTTCCCTATATTGCGCCTTATATCCATCCCATGGGACTTCGTATCAATACCGGCATCAAATATTTTCGCATCACCGGGAAGGGCAATTACAAGGAGCCCTATGTGGAAGATTGGGCACGTCAGGCCACGCAGGAACATGCAGAAAACTTTGTTTTCAATCGGGATACCCAGGTCGAGTGGCTTAAAGGCCGGATGGATACCCCGCCCTGCATTGTCTGCCCATATGATGCCGAGTTGTTTGGCCATTGGTGGTACGAAGGCCCGATCTTTTTAGGAAAAGTAATGCGCCAAGTGTTAACGGGATCACATAGTGTACAGCTTTCTACTCCTCGGGACTATCTCATGAACCATCAAGGTATTCCCCATTCCCATCCCGCCTTTTCCTCCTGGGGTGCAGGCGGCTATGGGGACGTTTGGCTCAACGAAAAAAACGACTGGATTTACCCCCACTTGCATAAAGCAGGTGAACTGATGCACGAAGTCGCGAAGCTGGCGCCCGCTGGAGAGCAAGACCGTCGCGCCCGTAACCAAATGGCCCGAGAGCTGCTTTTGGCGCAAGCTTCAGATTGGGCTTTCATCATGAAAACTGGGACGATGGTGGATTACGCGGTCAGGCGCACCAAGGTTCACGTCCACAATTGCCTGGAACTCTATAGGCAAATCCGAAGTGGAAATATTTACGAACCTTATTTGGCCAACTTGGAAGCAACTGATAATATTTTCCCAGAGATTAGCTATCACACCTATGCCTGATTCAGACACAGATTAGGTAACCCAAAATCCAAAAATATTCTGGCCTAAAACCGGGACTTATCCCTCCAAAAGTTCATTTTTAATCCGAAAATACTTGTGAATCGTCAGGCAATTCACTTCATTGAGAATTATTTTACCAATGGATTCGAGGGGTAGAAGGACCGAGGACGAGAGATGGGAAATTTTAACGCTACAGTGCTGGTACTAGTATTAGCGGTAATGGGCGTCGTAGTTACCGTACTTTTACTGGCAGTATCCAGAGAAACGCTATTTTGGTACTGGCGCTCCAAGGGAATTCTCAAGGAGCCAAAGGATATGCTAAATCAAACGCATGAAACTGCCCTTTTCATTCGGAAAAATATTGCCGGGCTTAAAGCGGCGGAGTCGGCTTCTGGATTAACCAAAGGCAAACAATCCCCTCCTATGGGAATTGACATACCCACACAGTTTTAAGTTGTGGGAGTGATGGTTTAATTGGCCCACCGGGAACCGGAGTCCGCCTTTATTTGCGGAGCAAATTATGCACGCGCATCATTAATTCTTGAGCCGTGAACGGCTTTACAATATAGTCGTCGGCGCCTTGAGCGAATCCTCTCTCCACTTCACTTTCCGTCCCTAACGTTGTTGTCATCAATACAGGAATCATTTTCCCATTGGGTGTACGACGAATTTCTGTGATAAGGCTTTTGCTGTATTTTGCATCCTCTTTCAAATCCAAGATGAGCAAGGAAAAGGATGTATCGAACGCTAACTTCAAGACAGAGGAGCCATTGGAAGAAACTTGAACAGCAAACCCTTCCCTTTCCAGACTTTCTGTTATTGCATTGGCAATGCTCGTTTCACCTTCAACGAGTAAAATACTTTTCTGAATTATAATGTTCTGATCGGATTCAGATACCAGCGAACCCCGACGCGAGGTTTTAGCCACATA
>JAYUHW010000390.1:0-2548 GCA_043766615.1 Fibrobacteria bacterium
CCCGCATGATTTCCACATCCGACCTGGTAACTGGACAAAGTGAAATTCAAGTTGGAGAAGCTGCACTCACGGGTTATTTTCTTGGCTTTCTAACTAATCTTCGACCGATTTGGGTAGCTCCCAGCGCAATACTGGGTTTACCGACCGGAGATGCATTACGTATTCATTTGAAGCAGGCCCGAGAGGCAATTGAAAAATCGGCAGGCTCAGCCCGGTCACTGTACCATGCTTTTTCCATAGCAGATGCCAAGCAACTGGATGCCATTCAGGCTTTATCCTTGCTTCGGGCTAATTTTTGGATTGAACCGGAAGATTTTCAACTTCCCAAGGGGGGCATTCATGAGGCTGAATTACTCTCTCGTGAGGCAGAGGCGGAACAAGAGAAGATTTCTTCGCAGTTGACGACATTCGAAGTGGCCATGCACACACGCTTGGTATCTGCGCTGGGCTTGCTTTCCGATCCTGAGGTAGGCGCGCATTTAAAAGATGCCTTTGCAAGTTCACGGGAAGTATCGCGCCTGTTACCAAGTTTGGAAGCAATAGGCAAAGTTCAGCATGAGTTAGAATCCCTCCGTCGCAATGTACATGGCCTAGGTATTCTTTTGGAAAACCGAACCGACAACAGAAAAACTCCGGAGCTAGACTTGCAACTTAACGCTCATACCCTCGCCATTCATAGAATCTTGGACGACATTAAATCTGGTTTAGGGAATACGGAATATCCCTTTGGACTTCATTCCGGCGGGACTGGTTTGGCCGGATACGCCATCTGTAGTTTGCCTTCTCAGGACGACCATTCCAGTTATCATTTGGCAGCGGAAGAGGTTTTAGGTCGATGCTATGCTTTTTACTTTCGCATCATGGGACGATTGGCCTTAGCTGCGGGTAGGGTGGAGGGAGTGCTTGGGCTTGGACCAATTCAAGTAGGTGAATTCGATTAGCGGTGCGCGTCCACACCCAATTCAAGGTAATCACCTTGTTCATTTATGTATGACCAGAGTCCTGTGCCATTATTCGGCTGAACAGGAGCCCAACCATTTTGAAAGCGTCCTACTTTTAAAAAGTCTGGGGTGATAACCTGTTTTCCTTTTTCATTTATAAAGCCGATACATTTCCCCGAGCGAAATGCAAATAGGGTTGAACTCAGGTGGGGTAGAACCTTAAGTTGCAGGGGAAAAGCCATTAGCGTCCGTCCCTGGTGATCGATCAACATCCAGCCGACTTTCGCTGAGTGAACCAGGGCTCGACCTTTGATAAACTGGCCTGCCCAGGTGTATTGCTGGGGTATGCGCAGTCTGCCGGTAACGTCTGCGTATCCCCACTTTCCTTGAAAACCTTGACGCTGCCTTTGCCCAATTCCCACCGCGGCAAGTCCTTCCGAAAAATCCCCACCTGCGTCGAAAAGTGTGTCGATGGCCAATCCACCCGTGGTATCAATGTATCCCACGCGATACGAGGTTTCAATGCCTATGCATACTGCCGCAAAGCCTTCCGAAAATCCCCCTTTGATACTAGTGAAGAGACTAGGTATGGTTTGCTTTCCATCCTTCTTTACAAATCCCCAGGCGCCTTCGTCTTCCTCGCCGATTTTAACCGACGCCCATCCTTCCGAAAAGGGTCGGGCTTCGGCAAACCTTTCTGTTGCGCTTGCGCCTACAATGGCTCCAGTAGAGTCAATGAAAGCGTATCCGGAGGAGTCCGCGATCAAAGCCCGGCCCTCGCAAAACGCCCCTGCCCAATTGAAGATGGCCGGTATGCAGAGCTTACCCGTAGCATCCGTGTAACCCCATTTACCCGCAATTTGTATAGGAGCGCGGTTTTGGCCAAAGGCCCCGGCAAATTCAAACGCAAGGGGTATTTTTAAGGCGCCGCTGGTGTCGATGTACCCGAATTTGCCATGCTTGGAAACGACGGCTAACCCTTGGTGGAATTCGCCAGCCCAGGAAAAAGTTAATTTGGGTCGGGCGCTTGATTCCAGTCCTGGATGCGGCTTATTGCCAGGCGTAAAAAGGACCGTCTCACGAAAGTGAATCCAGAAGGGGGCAAGTTTAATCGGAATCCATAGCGGCCCAAGAATCAGGGCAAGTGCTAGGGTACTTCGGGTGAATGTCAATATTGCTGGGTTACCGAACCGCAGCGAATTCCAAAAATGGTACGTATGGCGCATTCCAATGTCCAAATAGTACTAAGTTGGAAAGGGACTTGCCGCGGCGTAGGCCGAAAATATTGGGCGTGGTGATCCCCAATACCATTTATTTCAGCACAGGGCGGTCTTCCGGGAATTTCCCACGGCGACACACTAGGCCCGGAAGGATCCAAACGAAGAAAATCATCCCACTGAAAACAGTTAACCCCATTTGCACTTGGTCAGTTAGCATTTTCGCCTCCCGTTTCTGGTACACCCTAACTTGAGTCTACCATAATCCACTAGGAATTATTCATTTTATTTCTTTAAACGGTGCGCCAGAAACGGGAGGCGAAAATGCTAACTGACCAAGTGCAAATGGGGTTAACGGTTTTCAGTGGGATGATTTTCTTCGTTTGGATC
>JAYUHW010000391.1:0-14624 GCA_043766615.1 Fibrobacteria bacterium
TTTTACAAAGGCGAAACCCTGCGTATAGGGACCGAGCTCGTACTGCAAGCTGGTGCCGGTAAAGGTTCCCATCCGGTCGTAACTGAGCAGTTTGTTGTCCAGCACCGCCCGCCTCAGCAACATGTCGCGATGCGAATCCCAAGCATCATAACCTGAGAATTCGCTTTCATACTGGGCCACGCCTTCCGCAAACCAGTTGGGCTGTTGAGTAAAAGGAATGATGGTGGCGAAGGACGATTGCACAGGTTCGTTGTAATAGTCTTGGTACCCGATTACCAAACCTTGAATTGGGCTAGGCAGCTTGCTGGAACTCTGAATGGAAACCAGATGGGAAAACTCGTGCGTGACCACATCCTTGAGCCAGTTGTGCGTGCTTCGAATAGGGAAGTCCCAGTCCGATATCCACACGGTCATGGTATTTTGCAGTGAGTTTGCCCAGCCATTGGAAAAAATGTCCTCTCGGACGACGAATTCCACCTTGTTGGGAAGGCGGATGTTGTACCGCTTCATCTTTTCTTCGGCCACGCTTTCGGCGATGCCGGCTATATACCCGGCCACGGGTTCGAGTTCAGCGGGGTAGTTGAATTTGAAATGCTCCGTTTCCACCGTTCGCCAGGGGATATGGGCGTCATTGCGATTCAAGGTAAAGGCTTCGGCCGGAATGCTGAGGAGAAATACCCCATACAGGAGGGCGGCGAAGAGGAAATGGAAGCGCCGCATCGACATAAGCGGTAATAGTGTACAAAATACCAAAGGCGAGTTAAATTCGAAACGGAGAAATCACTTGGCCAGCTTCACCGAAAGGTATCACGAACTTACCAAGTACAATCCCCATACCATTGATAAACTGGGTCCCGTGCATTGGGATAGCCAGCCCCCGGCTTTTAAATCCATCAGTTCCAAGGAAAAAATCGACCTCCTAGCCCATTTGCAGGTGGTGATTGCCGATCTCGAAGCTTCAAGTGGCCCGGGCCAAGGCGGTTTGAATCGGCCACCTGCACAATCTGGTCCTGAACTCGGCTTGGAAAATATCGCCCGGCTCCTTTTTTTCACCATGGGCCTCACGGCGCGGCTGTCTAGCGAAGGTGGAGAAAGTGGCGGGGATTTATTTTTGCGGGCGGCCCCGTCCGCCGGGGGATTGTATCCTACGGAAGTCTATGTGGCGGCCCGAAATCAAGTCGGACTCGCCGATGGCTTGTACCATTACCATTCTTTTAAATCAGCCTTGATTCCCGTTTGGCAGGGTTCTTTCTGGGGGGACCTCAAACATTATTTTCTGGGTCACCCCGGAGTGGAATCGGCAAACCTCATCCTTATCTTCACTGGACTTTACGGTCGTAGCGCTTGGCGCTATAAGGAGCGGGCCTATCGGCGTATCCTGCTCGATACCGGCCATGCGGTGGGGAATTTGCTGGAGGTGTGCCGTCATAGCGGGCTGGATTATGCATTGCTAGGCGGTTTTCTGGACGCCGGTTTGGAAGAGCTGCTTTTCTTGACTTCCAAAGAGGAATTTCCACTTTTGGGCGTAGCGATAGGCCCATCCGGAACCTTACCCTCCAATCACGGCCAATATCCAAGCGATCCGCCCGATGAAGCCGTCCAGAGGCTTTCCGCACAAGCCAAAGCTGCAAACCCCTCCGATGTTCGGGATCCTATTCAAGTGCAGCAGAATGCATGCGAACGCATCTTATCCTTAGAGAATCTGCGCTCGCCGATTCCAGACTCCCAGGTGTCGCATCCTTTTAGTTTTAGCGCTGACCCAAAGCAAGCGTACAACGTGCTTAAAACCATTCTCAACCGGCGCAGTTGCCGCAAGTTCAATGGCCAGGCCATCTCCCTGGCCAAGCTTCGCGAGGCACTGGCTTTTGCTTTTCGATCCGAAGGCGATGCTTGGACCATGGCTTCGGGCCATTTGGACTATCACGTTGTGGTCATGAATGTGGAGGGGCTGGAATCGGGGGTTTATCTGTTTCATCCCGAAACCTTGACCCTGGAACCCCAGCAGATCGGGGATTTCCGTTCCGAAACACTTTTTCTGTGTCTGGGGCAGGAGTTGGCGGCGGAATGCGCCTATGCCCTTATTTACACATCCGACCTCGCGGAGTTGGCCAAGACGTACGGGGACCGTGGATACCGATACGCCTGTATGGATGCGGGTCAAATCGGCGAACGCATCAACCTGTGGACCATTCAGCAAGGGTTTGGTTCCAGTGGAATCGGCGGCTACTATGACGATCAGGGCAATGAATTACTGGGTCTCCCGCTATCCCATGGCATCCTGTACATCACCTTGGTAGGCGTTCCGGACGAAGGTTGAGCGACCCTCCTCGTTCATGCTACATTTATCGGCTGCCAAGCACGTGTCAACGAAGGTCCCCCATACATGACTCCGGAACTGTCCCTATACAACACCGCCGTTCGCAAGCAGGAAATTTTTAAGCCGCTCCACCCAGGAGTGGCCAATGTCTATTGCTGCGGTCCGACGGTTTACAATTATGCCCATATCGGAAATCTGCGCACCTATGTTTTCGAGGACTTGCTGCGCCGGACCTTGGACTACCTGGAGTATAAAGTCAACCATATCGTGAACATCACCGATGTCGGCCATTTGACCTCCGATGCCGATACCGGCGAGGACAAGATGGAAAAAGGCGCAGCCCGCGAAGGCAAAACCGTCTGGGACATCGCCGAGTTCTATACCCAGGCTTTTTTCAAAGACTGGAAACGCCTCAACCTCATCGCCCCCACTCATTGGGCTAAAGCCACCGATCATATCCCCGAACAAATCGCGTTGGTCAAAACCTTGGAAGACAAAGGCCTGGCCTATGTGATTCCCGAAGACGGGGTGTATTTCGACAGCGTCAAGTTTCCGCGCTATCCCGATTTTGCGGGACTGGATGTGGCCGGTATGCAAGCCGGGTCCCGTGTCGGTGTTGTGGAAGGGAAGCACAGTGCGACGGATTTTGCGCTGTGGAAATTTTCACCCAAGGATTCTAAGCGGGCGATGGAATGGGATTCTCCCTGGGGCCGAGGCTTTCCGGGCTGGCATGTGGAATGCTCGGCCATGGCCATGAAACATTTAGGGCCCACACTCGATATTCATTGCGGCGGCACCGATCATATTCGCGTCCATCACACCAATGAAATTGCCCAGAGCGAGGGTGCCACGGGTGTTACCTTTGCCAATTTCTGGCTGCATGGCGGTTGGCTGCTCGAAGCTCCGGACGAAAAGGGCGGCGGGGGAAAGATGTCCAAGTCTTCCGGTGAGTTCGTCACCTTGGATTACCTCTTGGGCAAAGGCTATGACGCCATGGACTATCGATACTACTGCTTAACCGCCCACTACCGGTCGTATCTCAATTTCAGTTGGGAAGGCCTGGATTCCTCGCAAGGATCCCTCCGGAACTTAAGACGTAAAACGGATCCCTTAGTGGGCCGCGCAACCCGCATCGCCTCGGAATCCGCCTTGAGCTGGCAGAACAAATTTCGCATCGCCGTGTATGATGACTTGGGTTTCCCCCAAGCCTTGGCGGTATTAAACCAGATGCTAAAGGATAAGGATTTGCTCGAAGGTGAAAAAGCAGCCCTCATCCGCGACTTCGACAAATTGCTCGGACTCGGCTTAAGTGAAAAGCCCCCGGAACCGGAGGCCCAATCCATTCCGGCAGACGTGACGACGTTTCTTGAAGAGCGCAAGCTGGCTCGGAAGAATAAAGATTTCCGTCGCAGCGATGAAATTCGCGATCTCCTTAAAGCCCGTGGTTTTGCCATCAAGGACAATCCAGACGGAACCTCACAAGCACTTCCTATTGGATAGGCTGCCCGATTGGATATGATGTTACCCTTCGGTAACTCACTACAAGTTCCAGCATCTTTGGTTGGCGCGGCGGACCATTCCCAAAGGACTAGCGATTTTTCTATTTATGGGACAGAGATAATTGATATAATCCGATTCCGGAGTCATCCGGAAGAGGTCCTCACCATCAACTCAAGTCACGGCGGAAACATGATCAGGATGGACGATAAAGAGAAAGAAAAGAAAGACAAGGACGAAGGCGGTCTTGCCAAGGAGATCATGGAGTCTTTTATCAAGGCTCGCAAAATTTTCCTCTGGTCTCAGGTAGACGATACCACCGCCGAAAAGCTGGTCAAACAGCTCATGTTCTTGGACACGCAAAATCACGAAGACATCATCTTTTACATCAACAGCCCTGGCGGAGTCATATCTTCCGGACTCGCGATTTATGATGCCATGCAAGCGGTCAAATCCGATGTGGTCACCGTGGTGAGCGGTCAGGCCGCCAGCATGGGCGCGGTGCTTTTAGCCGGCGGAGCTAAGGGCAAGCGTTACGCGTGGAAAAATTCCCGCGTCATGATCCATCAGCCTTTGATCTCCGGCCATATGTTTGGGCCAGCATCGGATATCCAAATCCAAGCTGAAGAAATGCTCCGAATTCGCGCGTCCTTAAACGGCATCATTGCTCTCCATTCAGGGAAAACGGCTGCCCAGATAGAGCTCGATACGGAACGGGACAATTTCATGACCGCGGAAGAGGCCAAGGCCTATGGCCTAATCGACATCATCGAGAACCGTCTGTGAGGTTTGGGGGGCGGCCCCCTTCCATCTGGGTTTAAACCATGCTAAAATGGACCAAGCACCCCAAAAAAGATCAAAAGCATGAGTGAAGACCCGAAAAAGCGTTACCTGCGAATCATCCAAGACCTTGGACAGATTCCAACCATGCCCACCATCGCCGCCAAGGTGATGCAAATCGTCAACGACCCCCATTCCTCTGCCGAGGACGTGGCCAAATTCATCTCCCGCGATGTGGCGCTCACCTCCAAGGTGCTTCGCCTAGCCAATTCCGCCTTTTATGGCATTCCGAGAACCATATCCTCGGTCAATTCCGCCATCGTCATCTTGGGATTCAATACTATCCGAAGTCTCGTCCTGTCGGCTTCCGTGCTTAAAGTTTTCCCCTCCAAACCCGGTCTAGTCAGTTTTGATCGCAAAGCCTTTTGGAAGCATTCCTTTATGGTTGGCATTGCCTCGCGCATGCTCGCGCAGGTGTATCGCAAGAAGAAACTCGTGGATTTGGAAACGGCTTTTAGCGCCGGATTGCTGCACGATATCGGCAAGATCATTCTGGAACAGTATGCCAATGACGACTATATCCCGGTGCTTAAGGCCGCCAAGGAAAAAGGTCTACCACTGTTTATGGTAGAAAAGTCCTTGCTTGGAATGAGCCATGCCGATGTGAGCGGAATGCTGATCGACAAATGGCAGATGCCCAATGAATTGCGAATGCCCATCATCATGCACCATTCCCCAATGGACGATAAAGACGGCCAGGACATGGCCTGTCTCGTTCATTATGCCAACCACCTCTGTCATTTGCATGGCAGCGGCTGCATGGAAAATGAGACTTTCGCCCCATTCTCCAAACCGGCGGAAGAGTATTTGGCCCTAGGGATCAGCCAGGAAGACTTACTCCTGGAATTGGAAAAACATGTTCAAGAGGCGGAGCCTTTCTTCTCGTTGATAGAGGCCAACTAAGGTCGTCAAAATCCTTCCGATGGCAGAGACCGATTTCGGAAACCCAGAAGCCTTTTTCAACCGCCATGGGGCCACGCTAAAAAACCCTGCGCTCATCCGGGAAACGCTAAGCGTATTGCGGGACCCGGCTTGCTCGGCTTCGGATCTCGTTAAGATTCTGGAAAAGGATCCGGGCATTTCCTCCAAGGTTTTGAAGTCCGCCAATTCCGTATTCTTTGGAACGCCCAAGTCCATCACGTCGCTTAAGGCCGCCATCGTGCGCCTGGGCAACCACAATATTTCCCGAATCGCGCTGTCCTCGTCCCTGGGCGCTTCGGGATCGGTACAGTGGACGACGTTCTGGAAGCATTCGATTGGCGTGGCCATGCTATCTCGGCATATTGCCAAGTTTGCCGGAAACTTCACGGAGCAGGAGCAAGAAGAGTTTTTCAGCATGGGGCTTCTCCACGACCTCGGCATCTTGATCGAAATGGGTTCGGGAGAATTCTCCGCCGTGGAGGAGGCTTTACTGCATGGACCCTTGACGGTTTCCGAAGCCGAGAACCAGGTTTTCGGCTTCGATCATTGTCGTCTCGGTAACGTGGTGGCGGACCTCTGGAATTTTCCCAACGACCTTGTCCACGCCATCGCCCATCATCACCAACCGGAGGCAAGCAAGGACTTTTACAAAAAAGTCACGGTCGTACACCTGGCTAATCTGGTTTGTCATGGCTTCCACTTGGCCAACTTGCCAGGGGAAGCGCCTCCGCCGACTCAGGAAGCCTACTTACAGGATCTCCATATGCCCGTGGAGCAATTGGTCCTTTTTGGCGACTGGCTCCTCCAGCAACAACCTGAAATCCAAGCCTTTGGCGAAATGATGGGCTCCTAGCCCCGGGCTCTTAGCCCCGCGTTCTTATTAATATTCCATTCGAGGAAAATTATACAATGGGATTTTTTGGAAAAATTGCCCGCAGTCTGACCAAGACTCGGCAAAACATGGTTAAAGAGCTGCAGGGCGTCTTTGGAAAAGGCAAGCTCACCGATGCCATCATCGAGAACATCGAAGAAAAACTTTTGGCTTGTGATATCGGCATGGACGTGGCTGCCCTTATCATGGAAGAGGTGCGCCAAAAAGCCAAGGGCGAGGAAATCGACAGCAAGCAATTGTTGGAATGGATGGCCGAGGCCACTAGCAATCTATTGCCCCAGACTCCGCAATGGCACAGCAAGGGCAAGCCCCATGTCATTCTGATGATCGGCGTAAACGGGGCTGGAAAAACCACTACCATCGGCAAGCTGGCTCACTATTATAAAACCCAAGGCAAGCAAGTGCTCTTGGCGGCTGGGGATACTTTCCGTGCGGGCGCTATTCAGCAGTTGGAAAAGTGGGCGCAGCGTGTGGGCGTGGATGTCGTCAAACATCAGGAAGGGGCGGATGCGGCCTCGGTGGCCTTTGACTCCTATGCATCGGCCAAGGCTCGGGGCATGGACGTGCTCATTATCGATACGGCTGGCAGGCTGCAAAACAAAACCCATCTGATGGAAGAGCTTCGGAAAATGGTACGCGTGCTACGCAAACACGATCCGGCCTTGCCCCATGAATGCCTTTTGGTCATCGATGGCAATACCGGCCAAAACGCCATTCAGCAGGGCCAGGGCTTCAACTCCATTGTCAATCTTGATGGGCTCGTGGTAACTAAATTGGACGGCACGGCCAAGGGTGGGTCCATCATCCCCATTTGCCGAGAATTCGGTATTCCCGTAGCGTGGGTTGGCGTGGGTGAGGATTTGGAGGATCTGATTCCTTTCTCGCGCGAGGAATATGTGCGGGGTCTTTTTCTCAAAGAAGGGGAAGAAGTGGCTTTGGTGCCTGACAGCAAAGCTTTGCCAAATGGCAAAAGTGCGTCCGACTATTATTTGGGAGTTTGAGTGTCTATCTAGCGTTTTAGCTGTTTTCAGCCTTTCCCCAGGTAAAATTCTGGGAATGATTGAACGCCCTCACTTGTCTCTGCCTCCATGCGCTTTGTACCTTAACAATTCAGGGGATATCGCGTTGACAGGTTTAGGCTTCGGCAGTATTATCAAATCGCGGACCGGGCTGGCCCGCTGGCTGCCCGCGTTGATGCTATTGGCCTTGACAGGTTGCCGGCAGCACGAGATCTCGCCAGACGCCAAGTTTGTAGGTTTATATGTAGAACTCAAGCTGGCAACGGTGGGTTTTGCCAATGATTTGGATCGGGCGAATGAAGTAAGGAGGGTTATTTTGGCACAGCATCAGGAAACACCCGCTGGTTTTCATGCCCAATATGTCCGCTTGATGGCGCAGCCCGACGCGTGGAGGACGTTCCAAGAAAGTGTCGTAGCCCAGGTGGAAATCTTTCAGAATAGTCATAAAAAGATCCAGAAAGATTCCATCACGCAGGCTGGCATTACCGATTCCGTTAAGTTGAATAAAGTCAATAAAGCCGCAAAAGGCAAATAGGAGAATAGAATGGCATCCGAATTTGTAGTAGAACTGACCAGCGATAATTTTGAAAAGGAAGTCGCTTCCTATGCAGGGACTGTCCTCGTAGATTTCTGGGCACCATGGTGCGGTCCTTGCCGCATGGTTGGGCCCGTTGTGGAGGAAATAGCCAAGGAGTATCAGGGCAAGGCAAAAGTGGGCAAGCTCAATACCGATGAGGCTTCGGATATTGCGAGCAAGTTTGGCATTCGCAGCATCCCAACCTTACTTTTCTTTAAAAATGGGGCAGTGGTCCAACAGTTGGTCGGTGCGTATCCCAAAAGTAAAATCAGCGAAAAGCTGGAAAGCGCCTTGGCTTGATATGAACGGTTTGGGGCGTACTCTCTCTCTACTGCTGCTTTGCGGAGCCCAAGTTTTCGCGGAAGGCGTCAACTGGAAAACCTTTGAAAAGGGTTTGAAGGATGCGGCTGTAAGCAAGAAGTATGGTTTTGTCGATGTTTATACGGACTGGTGCGGCTATTGCAAGCTACTCGAAGCCCAAACATTGAAAGCCCCGAAGGTCATGGAGGAGCTCCAAAAGAATTTTGTGAGCATCAAACTGAATGCTGAAAGTGAAGAAGTGGTCACTTACAAGGGGAAAAAAATCACTTTGCGTGAGCTTTCCGCTCAGTGGGGTGTGGAAGGTTTTCCCACCATGCTTTTCCTTAATTCCAAAGGCGAGATCATTGGAAGTTTCGCTTCCTTTGCAGAAGCCGATCTGATGGTCAATCTCCTCCGTTATATTTCTTCAGGGGCACGGGAGAAAAAGGTCTCCTTCGAGAACTTTTTGAAAGAGCCTTCTTGATGGAATACCTCTTTTTTATTGCACTGGGCCTCCTGGCCCATACTTATTTTCTATACCCTCTTTCTTTGCCGGTGCTCAGTTTATTTTTATCGGTGCCTTTTAAAATAGGCAACCCGAATAAATTCAAGGTGAGCATGCTCATTGCTGCTCATAATGAAGAACGCGTCATCGAGGAAAAAATAAAGAACTCGCTCGATCTCGAGTTCCCGCAGGCAAATCTTGAGGTCCTCATTGGATCCGATGCGTCCACAGACAAAACCGATGCTATCATTTCCAAATATGCGGGTCAGGTGAAGCTTTTTGCCTTCACTCAGCGCGGTGGAAAAGCTTCCGTTTTGAATCAGCTCGCCCCAAGGGCACAGGGAGAAATCCTGGTTTTTTGCGATGCCAACACCATGCTCCTAAAGAACGCGCTTCAAAAACTATTGGCTCACTTTGAGGACCCGAGTGTCGGCTGCGTTTGCGGTCGTCTCATCTTGCATGACTCCGGCCAGTCCGCCCTAGGAATCGGAGAGAGCATTTACTGGAACTTGGAATCGGAGATTAAAAAGCAAGAAGGCAAACTCGGCATTGTCATCGGCGCCAACGGCGGCATCTACGCCGTTCGCAAAGAACTTTTCGAACGGATTCCTGTCGACAAAATCGCCATGGATGATTTTTTTGTTACCACCTGCGTCCTTAAAGCGGGAAAGACGGCCATGTATGAGCCTCAAGCTATCGGCAGCGAAGAAACTTCCCTCGAGACGTATGGCGAATTCCATCGGAAGGTGCGCATCAGCCAAGCGAATTTCAATCTATTGCCCCGCTACTTGCCGTTACTGAACCCGTTACGAGGGCTAGTGGCCTATGGCTTTCTTTCCCATAAGCTGCTGCGTTGGCTGGCACCGGCGCTGATGATTATCCTTTTCCTGGCAAACGTGACGCTTCTGATGAAGGACTCCTTCTATGCGCTCACTTTCGTATTGCAGATTCTCCTGTACAGCTTTGCCGGACTCGGGTACCTTCGAAATGGCAAGACCCGGAAATCCAAACTGCTCCTCATCCCCTTCTACTTCGTGTCCATGAACTTGGCTTTGCTCATAGGGCTGTATCGCGCCATGTTTCGCAATGAAGGAGGCATGTGGAATCGAGTAGAGCGGGCCGATGTTAAAGTGGATAGAACCTCGGAGAAAACGCTTCCCGGTAGGTACAAGGTTAATGAGCTGTCCCCTTAGGGATTGGATTAAGTTATCTTTCGAATTGATGGGTCACTCAAATCCCAAATTTCTCCTTGCGATTCTTCTCAGCATTTTGCCCTTTTCGGCACACGGGGGTGCGGTCCTTACGGGCACGCTTGGCGCGGATTCGCGCGATCATTTTAAGGGTGGTCATTTTGCTTACAATGTCGGTTTGTTCGGTACTTTTGACGACCAGACTCTGATAGGCCTTCAGAGCGGGCAAGGCGCGCTGACCGGTTCACGCGGCATCCCTATATTGGCCAGCGCCATGATTCGTTTGCCTATTGGACGTATTGTGTTACCCGTTGCCACTGGTGATGTAGGTTATGTTATCGACAAGAGTCATTCTGGATTTTTGTGGCGCGCAGGTGGAGGTTTTGACATCCGCAACGGACGCAGCTCCAGCTTTCTCCTTTTGGGGAATTATGAGCGTCAGGGCTCGCTATCTGGCTGGTCTGGACGCGGGGGAATACTCCTGGAATTCTAAAGTCCAGGAAACCTAACTTCTCCGCTTATTCCAGCAGTCTCGCTCGCGCCCAAGCTTCTGCCTCTGTAGCATCGGCAATTTCCCCATCCAATTGCAGTTCAAAACTTTCAGCGATTAATTTTCCGACTTCGGGACCGGGGCGCATGCCTAAGGAGAGCAGAAATTTACCTGTGAGATAAGGTTTGGGTTTTTTTTCCAAGACATTGAGATCACGGGATTGAGTCAGCAGCCATTCGCCAGCGGGGAATTCCCGGGCCAAAGCATCTGGGGTGGTCCTGCCGAAGTGGTCTGCACTCGCCACCCGTACCAGTTTTTCAATATCCACTCGTAAGGCCAAGCGACGGATAGCGCTGGGCTTGACTTCGTTTCGCGCCTTGTACAGCAGCGCCGGCTTCAGGTGCTCACGCACATAGACCACAACGGTATCTACCAGGGCTGCTTCGCGGGTTAAACGATCGAGAAACCTTCTGGTGGGTCCTTCACCCCTAACATCATGGGCCGGGCTCCTCCATCTGCCTTCTGAGAAAAAAGTGGCGGCTGGTTTACCAAAGTCATGACAAAGCGCACCTAGCATCAAGGCCATATTATCAAACTCACCGTACTCTTCCCGGCGGAGCTTGGCTGCCTCATCCAGCACCATATTGTTGTGCACCCAGACATCGCCTTCAGGATGCCATTCGGGATCCTGCTGTACGCCAATCAAGGCTTTAAGTTCGGGAAAATACTCGAGCAGGTTCAGCTTCCGCATCCACTCTAGGCCCACTGATGGCCGTGGCGATTGCAGAAGAAGTTTTTTGAACTCCCCGTAAATTCTCTCCATGGGAAGTTCTTTTAAGGAAAGCTGTTTCATGAGATCACATGTTTCCGGCGCGATTTCCAATTCGAATCGGGCGGCAAATTGCACGGCCCTCAATACCCGCAGCGGATCTTCGGAAAAGGCGGGGGAGACGTGTCGCAAGATCCGGTTTTTGAGATCTTCAAAACCATTATGGCAGTCCACCAATTCCATTTCAGGGATTTTAAGCCCCATGCTGTTGATGGTGAAATCGCGTCGCGAGGACGCAGTGGCAAAGTCAAGGAAGGGATCGGCTGTAACTGCAAATCCTTTGTGGCCTGGACCGGTTTTGTTTTCAGTTCTGGGAAAAGCGAAGTCGAAGTTCAGGCCATCGATGCGCATGGTGATCACACCAAAAGCCTTTCCAACCAGGTTTGGCTTGGCATAACGAACTAGGACGTTGAAAAGTTTTTCCATGTCCAGGCCATACACCTCAAGGTCATAATCTTGCGATGGTGCGTCCCGGAGGAAATCGCGTACCCATCCACCCACCAGGTAGATGGAGCCTCCGATGCCATTGATTTCACGCGCAATTTCCAGCAGGCGCTTGGGTAGGCTGTCACTGGATACAATCATGGAACCCTTCCGCCGCCGAGAGGTAAAGAATCGGTTTCCATTTCAGATGCTGGGGTAAAGCGTTTTTCCGTTCCCTCCACCCAACTGGAGTCTTTTTGTTCCGCTGCCCTTTGCCGGGCTTGGCAGTCCTCCAGTTCCTGCTGGGCAAAACGAAGCTGATCGCCCGTCAAATCACCATACTCGATGCGGGCCTTAATTTCCGAACACTGAAGTTTGACTGGTGCCGAACTGCATGCCAATGGCCCACAGCCGAGTGCAATAACCGTCGTCACATAACCAACTGCCACAACCGACTTCCTGAGAGTTGTTACCAAGACTATATTTTCAAAAAATTCCATGGCCAGTAATCTACTTAGATCCAGGCCTTATCCTGCAAGGAAATAACGACATGGAGACATTCGAATTCCGTATCGCTTTCTTTTGCCTTTTTGCGCTGGGAGTGGCTACTGAATGGGCTCTCCATGTCCTCAATCGACAGGAAATACTCAAGCATAGAACTTGCCCACCCAGCCTTTCCAAGCTTGAGGGTTTGTTCGATCCGGAAAATTTCGCAAAAAGCCAGGCCTATTCGCTTAAGCACATGGCGTTCAGTATTTTTTTTCTGCTTGTCAGCGCAGCGCTGACAATAATAACGCTTTACTCCGGAGTGCTGCTGGGCCTTGACCAGGTTTTAAATCATTTCGTAGGCGATGGACTCACGCACAGCGTGCTTTTCTTGTCCACAATCCTTGCGGCGCAAACGTTGTTTAAAATTCCCTTTTCCTGCTATTCCACCTTTCGAATTGAGGGTGCGTTTGGATTCAATACCATGACCTGGAAACTTTTCTGGCGCGACACTTTTATGCAATTGCTCCTTGTCTCAGCTATTGGAGTTCCCCTGCTCTATGCCTTTTTCTTTTTTATCGCCAAGGCAGGAGCGGATTGGTGGCTGTGGGCATTTGCGCTCATAGTCAGCTTTCAAGTCATTGCGATGGGCATTTATCCTGTGTTTATCGCGCCCCTATTCAATCGTTTTCACCCGCTCCCGGAAGGAGAATTAAAAACCGCTCTGCTTAGTATGGCGCAGCGTCTACAGTTTCCAGCAGCCGACATTCATGTCATGAATGGCAGTTTGCGCAGCTTACATGCAAATGCGTATTTCATGGGAATCGGAAAATGGCGTCGCATTGTATTATTTGATACGCTGCTTCGTCAGATGGAAAATCAAGAGCTGCTTAGCGTGGTGGCCCATGAAATCGGGCATTATAAGCATGCGCATATCTATAAGCAGATTTGCTTACAGACCTTAATGCTGGGCGCACTTCTGTACTTGGCCTCTTTGGTGCTCCACTTTCAGCCGCTAGTTGGTGCATTTGGATTTGCCTCGCAGGTGGGGCCGGCGCCGAGGGTTTTTCTTTTTCTCACCTGCCTATCCTCCGTTTCCATCTGGATGATGCCCATCCAAAATTTTATTTCTCGTAGATTTGAATATGCAGCCGATGCCTATGCTGTAAAGGCTTGCCGCGGCACAGAATCCATGAGCCGGGCCTTAACCAAGCTGGCTGCAAAAAATCTTTCAAACCTGACCCCACATCCATGGTACAGCACCTTTTACTACTCGCACCCAATTTTGGAAAACCGACTAAAGGCGATGGAAATTCCTGTATTGTAGCGGAAGTTTTCCTGTCAAAAAGCAGCCTCGCATTAAATTCGTGTTACAAATGGTCTATTTGTTGCTTCATTCTCCATTATTTTGCTAATTTTCACCCTCCCTTTAAAGTTCGTCGTTTTTGGTCGAAAATCGGCACTTCGCCAGTTTAGACCAACAGATGAGAAGGGGCGTTTCGGGCCAACGTAGCTCAGTTGGTAGAGCACCTGATTTGTAATCAGGCGGTCGTGGGTTCAATTCCTATCGTTGGCTTTTAACAAATTAGGCCATAAAGGGTCGACGGAGATAGAAAAAAGGGGTTCTTTAAACGGGTGGGTGCCCGAGTGGTTAATGGGGGTGGACTGTAAATCCACTGGCTATGCCTACGGCGGTTCGAAACCGCCCCCACCCATTTAAAGGCTCTTTAGACAAAGGTTCAAAAAGGAAAGCAGATAGACAGGCAGTAAAAGGAAGTCAAAAAAAGAGTTGCCCTAGGCCGATTTGGCCAAAGCGGGGCCTGATCGCAAAGCCGCCCGAGGAGAGCGTACTATTGTACGCCGACGAGGGCAATGCCGCGAGCAGGCCTCGCTTTGGCCAAAGCGCCTAGGGCAAGCGGGCTTAACTCAATTGGTAGAGTACCACCCTTCCAAGGTGGCTGTTGACGGTTCGAGTCCGTTAGCCCGCTCCACTCTTCTTTCATTATAGGCCCAAATAGCTCAGGGGTAGAGCACTTCCTTGGTAAGGAAGAGGTCTCGGGTTCAATTCCCGATTTGGGCTCCATAATGGGGGCAAAAGGGACGGAATGGCAGTCAGGGTCGCCTAAGTGGGTGGCTCTGCATGAATTAAGATGGAAAAGGGTGAATTTTCCCAGGAATTTTTCTATCAATTACTGCTCCAAAAAAATAAAACGACGGTTAATAGGAGGATACAGGCACCATGGCCAAGGAAAAATTCAACCGCAATAAACCGCATGTGAACGTGGGTACCATTGGTCACGTGGATCATGGCAAGACGTCCTTGACGGCCGCCATCACT
>JAYUHW010000392.1:0-3151 GCA_043766615.1 Fibrobacteria bacterium
GGAGCTAGACCCAGTTGGGGGGAACTCCCCGTATTATTGAGACTTAGGCACGCGTTGAATTTTAAAGAAGAAATTTGGGACCTAAAGGAGAAAAAATGAAGAAATGGATTGGTTTAGGAATGTTGGTAGGCATGGCAATGCCCATTATGGCCCAGTTGACCACCACAGAATGTCCGGTACCATTAGCCGCCTCAGATTTCAAAATGACTGAGCTGTTAAGCAAGGCAGGCGGGCCTGGTGTTTTAACAAGGGACGCATCGTTGGCGGAACCGGTACGGATGGATTTACAAGCCGTCTATCAAAATGGGGTGTATTCCACTACCAACATTTATTTTGTAGAGCGGGCGGGTACCGTAAAATTTTATGACGGTGCCGCCAAAACGGTTAAGGTCATGGGAAAAATCAGTGTTTGGGGGAATGCGGATAATGCACTGTTTGGTGTGGTTCTCCACCCGGATTTCAACAACAATCGATGGATGTACTTATGGTTTTCGCCTAAGGAAAGAATAGGTGAAAATCGGCTTTTGCGATTGGCTCGGGTCAATGTAAAATCCGACAACACCTTTGATACAACTGGGATGAAGCTGCTAATCAATATTAAAGGCAGTAAAACCGATAATTGGCATAGCGGCGGACCCATGACTTTCGATGCTTATGGAGACTTATGGATGTCCGTAGGCAATAACAGCAATGACCTGGTTAACAGCAATGTCCTGATTCTCGATTCATGCAGCGTTTTATCGAAAACCGACAGCTCCAATAGTGCGGAATGGGGGTCTTCCAATACTGCCAGTATGCGGGGGGGCTTCTTGCGTATTCATCCAGACAGTTCGGCTAAAGGCTACAGCATTCCGCGAGGCAATTTTGGAGAATATTGGGCCGATCAATTCGACAAGCTGGGAAAAACCGCACTGGCCGCTCAGTACCGTGATACTGCTAAAGTTTTGCCGGAAGTCTATGTCAAAGGAGAGCGCAGCAATTTTTCTATCGCCGTGCATCCAACCAAGCGCTGGTTGGCTTGGGGAACAGTGAATACCGGCGACAAGCTGGACGAATTCAATATTACCGACCATCCCGTCTTTACCGGCTACCCTTACTTTATGGCCGACAACCAAAAGAGTTGCACAAGCATAACCATGAACCCATTGACCCCTATGAACACGTCAATCTATAACAGCGGTGTTACCGAGCTCCCACCCGCCACACCCGGTGCCATCAACAACTTGGTGAATGTGGCCATAGGTGGACCCATTTATACCTTCGATCGCAGCTTGGTATCGGATGTAAAGTTCCCGCCCCATTTTCATAACAAATGGCTAATAGGTTCCTTCAATGCCGGTATGTGGGCGGCGACTTTCGATACTACAACCATGAAGGTCACCAATACGCAAAAAGTGGACAGCACAATATTCAGTTCTTTCACTATGCGTCACTACGTCCAAGCCATGTATGGCAAGGAAGGCGCTCTCTATATTTTAAATTACGATGGCTTTTACAACACCGTCAATCCAGGTATCATGCGGGTAACATATACCGGCAATTGCAAACCTGCCATAGTGGCCACAGCACCAGTTCCCAAACGTGAAGCCTACCTAAAAATTTGGCTTTCACAAACCAGTCTAAATGTGGGCGAAAAGGGGCAGCACACTTTCAGCCTATATAAGCTGAATGGGGACCAGGTCTTCCACACTGAGGGCATAGAGGGCGCGGAATACCGGTTTGGTGAAATCGCCAAGCAAAACCATTTGGAGCCCGGTATTTATGCAGTTAAAGTGCAAACCACCCAGGGTAATTTCATTCGCCAGATTTCACTTATTTAGCACAGAGTCAGTTAGATCACGTTCAACTTATTTTTTAGATAGGCTTCACTCCAGGTTAATCCAGGTGTGAAGCCTAGTCTTCCTGACCTTTAATGCTCCTTCGGCTTGGACATTTCTCTTTTCTTGAGTCCAGCCGGCACTTCAAAAAGATCCGATGAAAAGGCTTCTTTTTTCACTTCTTTCATTTCGGTTAAGAAGCTTGCTGCGCCTTCCTTGTAGGAAATAGTTTTGACGGGGATGCCGTCCATACCATTATTGGCTTTGTCGCCGATCAGACCTTCCATATTTTTGGCGAACTTTTCAAAAAATTTTGCCATGTCCTTGAGCACCTGGTAATCCGCCTGACCAACGTCCAGGTTTTTGGCGTCCGTGGTCCAGATTTCCGATTGCTTGGCCCCTTCTCGGGTGCCTTCATATTTGTCCGTATTCCATCCGTTTACTTTGCCGCCAAGCCCCACTTTTTTATAAACAGTTTTAACCGTACTGCCGCCACCGGGCATCATTTTTGCCATCATCTTTTCCATCATTTCTTTTTGTGCAGGTGGCATGTTGGCCATTTGTTCCGTCATTTTTTTTCTGGCTTCGTCCATTTTGGAAAACATCTCAACAAAGTCTTTTTCCGTAATTTCCATATAGGATTTGTCTTTGAGATTGATGGTCAGGAACACTTTCTTATCGGATCGGTAAATAAAATATTGCTCCGGATTGGCTCCAGTTTCAATGCGAACTTTATCCTTGTCGATATAAATCAAGTTGGTGGTAGCCTCCGCTTTATTGCTGAGGTTCTGGAAACTTTGCGTCATTTTAATTCCGGCATGAGAAGATAAAGCCGAGGCTGAAACTAAAGTTAAAGCGAGTGTTAAACTGGACGCTGGTAAAAAAGGGTTTCGCATGTCTACTCCTGAAATGGGTTGCCAAGTGGTTGTAAGGGACAAATCTTTGCACTGGGAAAAGTAGAAATAATGGGAATACGCCTATTTATGCCTAACGTAACGCGGAAGCCACCCCAAAGCCGACTGAAGGGCAAAGCAAACGGATCGGCACTGGATCCTCGCTGGGTTTGGCTTGGCATTCGCAGGGCCTGGGGCTATATTTTTGCCTGGAAATGCATTTCCAATACCTCCGGCTCCATATCCCATGGCACCGGTATAATCTAGGTGAGAAAGAGTTGGCATGAAGTCCTATAAAATCGCGATTTTAGCAGGTGATGGAATTGGCCCCGAAGTCATGGAGCAGGCCATTAAGGTACTGGATTGGACGGGCAAGAAGTTCGGTTTTGAACTACAGTATCGCCATGCCGATGTAGGCGGATGCGCCATCGACAAGCATGG
>JAYUHW010000393.1:0-2625 GCA_043766615.1 Fibrobacteria bacterium
CCCATCAAAGGGCTGGAACCGCGATTGTTTCAATATTTGGGCAGTGGCAGCCTAACCCTGGTTGGCATGGTTTCCAGAAGGGTTTATCGTTTTTCGGCAGCCAACCCTCAATTGGAAGTGGCTGCTGGGGATGCTCCTGCTATGATGGGAGAAATGGACCTGAAAGCCATAGTTAAAATGTTATCTTTCCCCCCCGATGCCCAAAAGAACCGACCTTCATAAGATTATGCTCATCGGCAGCGGCCCCATCGTGATTGGGCAGGCTTGCGAATTCGATTATTCCGGAACTCAGGCCTGTAAAGCGCTTAAAGAAGAAGGCTTTGAAGTTGTCTTGATCAACTCCAATCCGGCCACCATCATGACCGATCCAGGCCTGGCGGATGCCACCTACATTGAACCCATAACCTGGGAAATGTGCGAGAAAATCATCGCCAAGGAAAGACCCGACGCACTCTTGCCCACTTTGGGTGGACAGACCGGCCTCAATACGGCCGTCGAACTTGCCAAGCGCGGCATTCTAAAAAAGTACGGTGTCGAGATGATCGGCGCCAACCTGGAAGCCATCGAGAAGGCGGAATCGCGCCAACAGTTCAAAGTGGCCATGCAAAAAATCGGCATTGAATCCGCGCGGTCTTTTGTGGCGCACACGATTGAAGAAGCCCGCAAAGCCAAAGCCGAAATCGGTTTGCCCTTGGTAATCCGGCCTGCGTTTACCATGGGTGGAGCCGGTGGCGGATTTGCCTATACTGAGGAAGAATTTGAACGGATTACCGCCGGCGGCCTGCAACTCAGTCCGACCTCCGAAGTTCTCATCGAAGAATCCATCGTGGGATGGAAAGAGTTCGAGATGGAAGTTATGCGGGACAAGGCTGACAACGTGGTCATCATTTGTTCTATCGAGAATTTAGATGCCATGGGCATTCACACCGGCGACTCCATCACCGTGGCTCCGGCGCAGACATTGACGGATAAAGAATACCAACGCATGCGCGATGCTTCCATAGCCTGTATTCGTGAAATCGGAGTGGAAACCGGCGGGTCCAATGTGCAATTCGCCGTCAATCCTAAAGACGGTCGAATGCTCATCATCGAAATGAATCCCCGGGTCTCCCGCAGTTCTGCTTTGGCCAGTAAGGCTACGGGTTTTCCCATCGCTAAAATTGCGGCCAAGCTGGCAGTCGGTTATACGCTGGACGAATTGCTGAACGACATCACCCGGGTCACGCCTGCTTGCTTCGAGCCCACCATAGACTATGTGGTGACTAAAATTCCCCGTTTTACTTTTGAGAAATTTCCGCAGGCGGATTCCATTCTAGGAACACAGATGAAGTCTGTGGGCGAAGCCATGGCCATTGGCCGCACTTTCAAGGAATCGTTGCAAAAGGCCATGCGCTCCATGGAAATCGATCGGTATGGCCTTGGTGCAGATGGCAAAAAGGAGATCCCGGATGCGGAGATCCCTAATAATCTGGACTTTCGGAGGCCGGGAATCAACCGCGTGCTTTCCGTCCGGCGCGGCTTTGAGCTGGGCTGGAGCGTGCAAAAGCTGCATGACATGAGCATGATCGATCCATGGTTCCTGAACCAGATCCAGGATTTGGTGCTGTTTGAAAAACGGGAACTTTTGGGTCAAACGCTGGCTACTGTATCCAATGGAATCGTCAAGCAGGCCAAACAGTGGGGCTATTCCGATTACCAGTTGGGATTTCTACTCAAGTCTTCTGAAGATGCCGTAAGGACGCACCGTAAAAACATCCGTGTCCTTCCCGTGTACAAAACCGTGGACACGTGCGCGGCGGAATTCAAGGCGTTCACGCCGTATCACTATTCCACTTATGAAGAAGAAAATGAATCCATCCGTTCACCACGCAAAAAGGTGCTCATCGTAGGTGGGGGACCCAATCGAATCGGGCAGGGTATCGAATTCGATTATGCCTGCTGCCAGGCTTCATTCGCATTACAGGAAGAAGGCTATGAGTCCATCATGGTCAATTCCAATCCGGAAACCGTAAGCACCGATTACGATACTTCCGACAAACTTTATTTTGAGCCGCTCACCCGCGAAGACATTCTCAATATCATCGAGCTGGAACAGCCGGACGGAATCATCCTGCAATTCGGCGGTCAGACCCCGCTCAAATTGGCCAAGCCGTTGGAGCTTGCCAAAGCGCCCATCATCGGGACCTCTCCCACGTCCATTGACATTGCTGAAGATCGCAAACTGTTCTCGGAAATGGTGGAACGACTGGGATTGCGCCAGCCCCCACATGGCATTGCCACCAATACTCTGGAGGCCGTAACCATTGCGCAGGGCTTGACCTACCCGGTTTTAATTCGTCCTTCCTTTGTGTTGGGCGGACGGGCGATGATGATCGTGTACAGTCAGGAAGAGTTGGAAAAGTACATGTCCACTGCCGTTGAAGCGTCGTCGGAGCGTCCAGTACTGGTGGATAAATTTTTGGATTCGGCCATGGAAGTCGATGTCGACGCCATTTCGGATGGGACTACCGTAGTGGTGGCCGGCATCATGCAGCATATCGAAGAAGCGGGCATTCATTCCGGTGACTCCGCCTGCATTCTGCCTCCGCAGGATTTGTCGCCTCGCTTGCTTCGGGAATTGGATCG
>JAYUHW010000394.1:0-23078 GCA_043766615.1 Fibrobacteria bacterium
TCTGGAATGACATTGTAGGTGCGGCCTCCCTGCACATGACCAAAGGTCAAGACCGAGGATTCCATTGGATCCGTGTTTCTGCTAACCAGCGACTGGGCTGCCAGGATAAGTTGAGCGGCACCAAAAATAGGGTCTAAGGTTTGATGAGGCTGGGCCCCATGTCCGCCCCGGCCGAGTACGTTAATCTCAAAATTGTCCACGGAGGCCATAACGGCACCTTTGTGAACACCTACTGTACCCAATGCGAGATCCGGCCAACCATGCAATCCAAAAATGGCTTCCACTGTGGGTGTAGCAAGGACACCATCCTGCACCATCAACCGCGCACCATTGCCGCTTTCTTCCGCCGGCTGGAAAATGAGCTTAATATCGGTGGTGTAGGACTTGCGTGACCGCCCAAGATGCTTTGCCAAGCCCAGCAAAATACTGGAATGTCCATCATGGCCGCAAGCATGCATCACTTCATCAGCATGGGAAGACCAGGGTAACGCAGAAGCTTCCTTTAATGGCAGTGCATCCATGTCCGCCCGAAAGGCCACACTACGGGTCCTATCTAGACCCGGCCAAAGTCCCACTACGCCGGTGGAATCTGGAAAGGTCACCACTTCGAGTCCAGCCGCTTTGAGTTCCTTGGCGATGAGATCGCGAGTCTTGAATTCTACCCCGCTCAGTTCTGGGTCCTGGTGGATTCGGCGGCGAAGCGCGATGCTTTCCTCAATTATATCCGTTGCAAGTGGTTCCATTATATCCCGGGCACGTTGTTCGTGCTGTTCAAATTTTCGGAAAGGACAAGCTCAGGCAAAAAATAATCCATCGGGTCGGTCTTGGAATTGTGAACCGTTAGCTCATAGTGAAGATGCACACCGGAGGCTACGCCTGTCATACCCATGGTGCCAATGGTTTCGCCGCGTGTCACTTTCTGTCCCTGTCGTACCAAGATGTCCTGAAGATGGGCATAAGTGGTGAAGACTCCTCGACCGTGACTGACTCTAATTCGATTTCCCCAGAGCAAATCCCTTTCCATGCTTTCGACAATGCCGCCACCTGTAGCAAAGACAGGCGCGCCAGCCCGCAGGGAAAAATCCACCCCAGCATGCAGCGCTTTACGGCCGGTAAAAGGATCGGGGCTGTAACCGAACTCCCGAGTTAGAATGGCCTCAGTAGATACGGGATAGCCAGTAGGTAGGCCTTCCACGCGCGCGCTCTGCCGCTGCAAAAGTTGAATAGTGGAATCGAAATAACTGGAAATTTTTTGGGCTCGTTCAAGGGAGGCGGAAATATCCGTTTTATTGCCGGAAAAATTCGGGAAAAAGGAAAACAGACTGGCCGCTTTTTGCTGCTTTTCACCCTCGATATAGTCGCCGCCTGTCATCATTAGGGTATTGATTCTTTGTTCTTCGAGCCTGCTTAGGTCACTTTTGAGGCCACGCAAATCGAGGTCAAGGGCTCCAACCCGTTCTGATAGAACCCGATTTTCCGCCCTCAGTTTTTTTCGTAGTTCAAATGTTTCTGGCCGTTCATGCAGAAATCCGGCCACCGATAGAGCAATCCCAAGACCGGCAAAAACCAGAATAGTGCCAGCTACCAGGAGTCCAGACCGTCGCGAAAAGGAAAATACTTTGACACGGCTGGCATCTTTTGGATAGAAGAGGATTCTGAACTTCTTGTCCATGTTGGTCTCTACTGTGGGCATGCCAACCCACCGAGTCCCTTTCTACTAAGGTTTGCGCTGGGCTTCGCCCAACTTGGCTTCTAGTTCAAGGATGTTCTTTTTGAATTTTTGAATATTTCGCTGCATATCGATGCTACTTGGTCGAATTTCAAACCCGGCCAGGGACTCCGCCATGATAGCCGAATACGCTTCTTTGCCGAGTTCCGTAAACTCTCTGGCCAACTTTCGTCTTTCCGCCATCAGATCTAAATGCAGCTTTCCATTTCTGGCTGCCTCTTCGATTTTGGTGGCGGAAGTTTGAGCGCCGGCCAACACTGTTCTTTTCAATTTTTCCAGAAAACTGTCGGACATTTGGATTTCCTTCCCTCCAGTTGCGTAGGATCGGTACCCGGACATGGCAAATTCAGGCCAAAGAGAGCCGTTACCGAGGGTTAATGTAGTAATTTGAAGTGTGCTGCCAGCGTGGCGCAAACCATGTCCCCAATCAGCACGCTTTAGCCAGGTCAGGGCTCTTCTGAAAGGGGTGGCCCATGGTCTTCGGTAGGGTTTTCGCCGGATTCGGTCGTCTCCTGCTCCCGCTCCCGCTCCCGTTCCGCACGTAACGTCTCATTGATGATTTGCCGAAAATTGGCATCAACGAAATCAAAAACATCATCCTGCTGTGCCTGCGGATCGTCCATTAATAATTCCTGTATACATAGAGCCGTGGAAATCATGATCTCCTTTACCAGCTCCTCATCATACATTTTCAAATGATCGGGCATTCGTCCGCCTCTCTCGCCCAACCCTATGGCGTTCATGGATATTATACGCATCAGGAATGGACGGACGCAAGACAAGTAGGCCCGAGGTTTTTATCTTAGGCGGCCTATATCAGATCAAAGCCCATGCGCTTCGGTTGAGCTGAATTGCTAAAAATGGGTTTGATCTTTTTTAGGATATTTGAGGTTTCCCGCTTTGGGGGCCCATCAAAGGCAGTACATGTCCATACAAAAACCAGGTGAATCCCGAAGCCTAGGCAGGGCAGGCAGGACTTTTGTCAAGGAAATCCTGGTTCCCATTCTACTTGCTTTAGTGGTCATTCAGTTCGTCATTCAGGCTTTTAAAATTCCTTCCGCATCCATGGAAAATTCACTCTTGGTAGGTGATTTTCTATTGGGCCTAAAATTTGTCTTTGGTTCGCCCATTCCTTTTTCCAATCATAAGCTTCCCGGATTAACCGATCCAAAACCCGGTGATGTCTTAATCTTCAAGTATCCCGGCGATCCGGAATACCCGGAAGGCGACAAAGACAAATACAAGTTTGTGGCCAACCTTTTCCTTTTCGGAAATCTCTACTGGGACAGGACACCGCCCAATGGGTACAACCATTTGGTTTGGTACATGCCCAAGGATTTCATCAAGCGATGCGTGGCGCAAAGCGGACAAACCTTGACGGTGTCCGGTAAACGCCTACTGATCGATGGCATTGAGTCCCCCTTGCCGCCGCGAGGCCAGCACAAAGATCCCCGCGGTTATGATCCCCAGCGCGATTCGCTGGTGTATCGATTGCCGGCCCCTGGCGAAACCCTGGATTTCGATACGCTTTCCCTTAAGGATGCCGTATGGATCCGTTCCTTGGCGTACCAGGAAAATCCCGACAGCAAGGTGGAATTGCAACTGGACTTGATGAAGGACTCCACCGTCGACAACAACTATACCCTACCTTATCTCAATGGGGATCCCGAGAACGGTTCGCACGGTGCCGTATACGCTCTACTGAACCTGCGCTGGCAGCGGGCATACGAAGGAAGCACCATGTACCTTCATGCGGAAAATATTCCCTTCAGCATCATCCAAAAAGCCGCCCGCACCGGTTTCATTAGGACCAACGATCTTCCCGCGTTTTTAACTTACAATCCTTCCGACAGTGCTTCTGCAGCCTTGCACCGGGGTGGCCGACGCGTCGAGAACAACGAATACTTTTTCGGCAGTTATTTGGATTTCATCAACCTTAATGTGATTGGGCAAGGCAATCAAGCCGGTCGTCATTACTGGATCAAACCGTCTTTGAACATAGACGGCAAAAATGTGCATACGTATACCGTCAAAAAGAAATGCTATTTCATGATGGGCGACAACCGGGACAACTCATCGGACAGCCGATATTGGGGCTTGCTTTCCAAGGACTTCGTCAAAGCCAAAGCATTTATCATTTACTTCTCCTTTGAAAATGCGGACGAAAGCTTCAAATTCACCAACCCGTTCTCCTGGCTGCTCATTCCCCAGAAAGTTCGGTGGACCCGTATTGGCAAGCTCATCGAATAAGGCTTGGTTAGGCCTTTCTGGCCTAGTACCATGGGTCGCAGCCGCGTGGCTGGCGGGTTGCGCCCATATGGAAGCTCCGCCTGGCGGACCGACCGATACCAAAAAACCTTATGTGTCCGCCGTGGACCCGGCCCCGGACGCATTGCACATTTCTCCAGAACTCAAAGCCCGCATTGCATTTTCGGAATGGGTGGATGCGGACGTGGCACATGGCAAGGTCTATCTCAATCCGCCATTGGCAAGCAAACTCAAAACCAATCTATCCGGAAACCTGCTAACCCTTTCCAGTAAAGCGCGCTTGGACACGGGAACAACCTATTTGCTGGGTGTACTTGGCACAGTCAAAGATTTGCACGGCCTACCGTTGGAAGGGCCATTTGAACTCGTCTTTGGCACTGGTGGCAAACTGGATTCCGGAACGCTTTCCGGCCGCGTGGTGCCCTTTCAGAATAGACCTACCGCCGGAAGTTTCGTTGCCCTATATCCTCGAGGTGCAGATTTGCGCTTACGCTTTCAGCACTTGAATCGCAAGGGAGACAGTGCTGTTATACCCGCAGCATTGCCGGATCCGGCCAAAGAACGGCCAGCCTATTTGACACCCTCCGATTCCGTGGGCCACTTTCAATTCCGATCCGTTCGACCTGGGCGTTATGCCCTGCTTGGCTTCCAAGACATCAATGCCAATTTGAATCCGGATATTGGAGTCGAAGCTTTGGCCATTGGACCTACCGTGGAGGTTTCCTCATCCGAGGAGAGTAAAACCCTGGCGCTGTTCGCTTATGACACCGTGCCGGTAAAAATGATGGAAGCCAAATGGGTCAAGGAAAGCGGTGAGGGCAAACCCATTGACGGTACCGTGCGACTCAAGTTCAGTCGAGCCATTCATCCCTTACTTTGCCAACTTCGGGAAAGTTATGCGGTGCATAAAGCCGGATCTAAAGATTCCATTGTGAACGGGGCCCGCATTCCGGTACTTGAAGTGTGTGTCCATCCGGTAACCGGCGAAGTGGAATTGCACACCGCTCCACTATTTGCGGACAGTCAATATGTCGTCTCTTGTGTTGGACTCACGGATCCCTATGGCCATCCCTTGGATAGTGCGCGCTCCCGAGCCCCATTTCGAGTAACTGGCACTGCGGACACGGCCTATCCGACCATGATTTTTCTAGGGCCCCGCAAGGTGAATGGGGAGCCCGAAAAAATCGGTATGGACAAGTTAATGCCGAATCGTGGCTTGGCGATTTACTTTCCCAAACTGCTCACGGACTCGGTCATGGCCAATTTGAAAAGCCGTCTTGTGGTCAAGGCGGATTCAAGTCCGGTTTCGTACACGTTGCTGCGTGCCAATCACCATGAGTTTGCGATCCAAATGCCCTCGATCAAACTCGCCGGACAAAGACTCCAATTCAGCCTGCTACCCTATCGAGCAGATACGGGGAATTATCGTGCAGACACTGGGAAAGCCTCTCCTCCGGTGCCCTTTGCCTCGTACACACTGATGGACGCCACCAAGTTAGGCTCACTAAAATTTACCACTGAACCTTCTGCTTTCGGCTCCCGAATGGTACTGCGCAGCTTGTCTTCGCCAGCGGAATTCAGCCGATTAGTCCCATCCGTCCAAGAATTCGTCTGGGATAGCTTGCCTGAGGGCTGGTACGCCTTGGATTATTTTCGCGATGCGAACGGGGACGGCATTTGGAATCCCGGCAGCCTAACCCCCTGGTCGGTACAAGAGCCCTATGTCATGTGGACGGATTCCCTTGAAGTGAAACCCAAAAGCGTGGGTGATGGAAATGCCGTTTCAGGAACCGATTCTACAGCGGTGGGTGTCACGGCAACGCCCATCATGCATAAGCGCAAAAAGTTTTCCTGGCCACCAAGCTGGTAGTCACACGCACTTTTAAATCGGCTACGCTAAAAACCTCTAAAAAAACTACCTTTCCCTGCCAATCATGGATGAGCTCGTACCCATTGCCTCCAGCGTGGAGCGTCCTTCCCTGGAGCGGCTGGAAAAATATTTGCGCCATCACGGGATACTTTGCCAATGGCGCCAGGAAGATGCCGTTTCGGTAAAATTTCAATTGATGGTTTTACCCTCCGAAATAAAACGGGCCCAAAGCCTGCTTGCGGATATCGCCTACAGCAGCCATGATCTCAATAACGTGGAAGATGTTATTGAAATACAGTTTGATGGAACGGAACGGATTGAAGTCGCTTCCTGGCTGCAAGTGCTTTTGGATGAAGAGGACCATGAAGGTTCGCCGGTTTACTTTTTCAAAACCGAATTGGAATTTATTCTTGATGAGCTACACGCTTTCGGTAGAGTGGAGCTTCCCCTGTTCATTATCAAAGGTCTTAAAGGCTTTATACCCAAAGGTCCCCGCCGTATGCAGATGGGGCAAGGGCTGCAGGAGTTCTTCACCATGATCGAGGCTGTAGCTGAAGGCGACGGATAAATGCTCAGTCAGCTTTCCGATGCCCCGGACCCACGCTATGATATCGTTAAGATTCTTGGTCAAGGTGCCTCCGCCACCGTTTATCTCGCCCGACATTTGGCCCTAGGAGAATTACGGGTACTCAAAATTCTGCACAATGACATGTTGATGGATGCCAAGCGGCGCGCAAAATTCATGTTGGAAGCCCAGGTTTCCGCCCATCTTAAACATCCCGCCATCGTCCAGGTTTTTGATGTGACTCAATCCACTTCCAAGTTACAGATTGAAATGGAGTACATCGAGGGCATGAGCCTGCGACAAACCTTGGAAAAACAACAGTCTATTCCCCTATCCGTTTCCTTGGCCATTATCTACGGCATACTAGAAGGTCTTGAGCACGCCCATCGAGCTCGGCTTACTTTTGGAAATACGGAATTCGATGGCGTCATCCATCGGGATTTGAAACCGGAAAACATTATGATCCGGAAAAATGGGCAACCGGTGATCTGTGATTTTGGAGTCGCCAAAGTGGGCGCGGATTTAATGACCATGACCCAGCACATCAGTGGCAGCGTTGCATATATGGCACCCGAGCGCCTACGCGGAGAACCAAGCACGCGGTCTATCGATGTCTTTGCCCTAGGCGTAATGTTTTTTGAATTGCACAAAGGATTCCGACCTTTTAAGGGAAACAACAAAACCCAAGCGCTGGAAAACATTTTAAAGTGGAATATCGTGGACTTGGAAATGGAATGGGTCGGCAGCGATGCGGAGCTGCTTACCATCATTCGAAAAGCCATGGCACAGGATCCGGCCCAACGCTTTCAGGATGCCTCGCAAATGCTAGCCGCCATCCGCCCCATTTATAAGCTGTATCATGGCGAAGTTCCACCCGCCACAGTCATTTATGATTTTTTCGCAAGAGGACAATTTACCACGGCGGAATTCCGCGCCTTACTGCACGAAAAACCCACTTGGAAGAGCCGATTCCCATTGTTCATCGGTGCCATGGCATTGGCTGCTGTGGCCTATACAGCGTACTTAGCCTGGCCAAAATCATCGACTGCAATTTCTCAAGGTGGGAAAAAGCAGAGTGGGGATAGCGATGCAGCGGAACAAAAAATACGTGCGCTGCCAAAGGATGACCAGCAAAGAGCCTATTTCAGTTTAGCGCAGATACGCTTTAATGAAAATCATGATGCCGGCAAAGCGCTCCTGTTGGTGACCAAAGCTCTGGATATCTCCTTCCACCCAACTATCGCGTTACTTAAGGTTGAAGTCTTGCTCGACCAATCCATGTACAATCTTGCTGAAGGTGAGCTTGCCCGAATCGAATCCTGGCTTCCAAAAATGACCACGGAGAATCAAGCGCAATACTATTGGCTGTTTGCCGATTTGCAAATCCGTAGAGGCATCGGTGGATCTGAAACAATCCTTGAAGCAACCAAAGCGGCATTAATCAAGTATCTGTCCTTAATCCCAAAAAGTGATGTGGACGGCCAAAAGAAAGCCAAGCAACTGCTTCTTAGCCTTTAATGATTTATGGAGAACACTTTATGTTGAACCCACTGCGGGATTTCATCGCCTTCGATTTGGAAACCACGGGTCTCGAAAGGGATGCCGATGAGATCATCGAAATCGGTGCCGTGCGCGTGCGCGATGGGCAGTTGGAGGAAAGATTTTCTTGTCTGCTGAAAGCGGAAAAACCGCTTAACGCGATGATCGAATCCTTAACCGGTATTTCACCGGCCATGCTTGCCGAGTCCGGCCAAGATCCTAAGCTTTCCATTGAAGCGTTCCTGCGCTTTGTCGGAGACCTGCCCCTGGTGGCGCATAATTCCGACTTTGACGTGGCCTTCATTGCCAATGCCATAACCAAATTTTCACTTGCGCCCTTGAGCAACCCTGTTTACGATTCCCTCTTACTGGCGCGAATTGCCTGGCCCGGCATGGACAATCACCGCCTGGAAAATCTGGTCGATAAATTGGAAATCCCAGTCCAAAAAGCCCACCGCGCCTTGCCTGATGCGGAACAAGCCGCCCAATTGTGGATTATGGGTCAAGTGAAACTTGCAAGTTACTCTTCCCGCACCCTCGCTCGGCTCAGCCGCGTGCTCGAATCGGGTCCCGCTCAATGGCGTGCGCTCTTCACGTCCAGTGTTGAAGCAGGAGAAGACACGGTTGCCTTGCCAGTACTGGCTCCAGCACTATCCCAACCAGAAGCAATCAACACCCCCGTCGAAGAACTTTTTGCCCCCGGCCAAGCCATTGACGCAGCGTTCAAATCGCTGGGTCGAACGTATCAAAGCCGACCGCGTCAAATCCGCATGGCTTCCCTGGTAGAACGCAGCTTCAAAGAGTCGCGAGTTTTGGCCGTTGAATCTGAACCGGGTACAGGCCGGATGTTGGCGTGCATAGTAGCCGCCGTTCGTCATGGGATTTCCCGTCGCCGTCCAGTTTACTTTGCGGTTTCCAATCGTCAGAGAATGGAAAGCATCATAGCCACAGAACTTCCTGTGATGCAGGCATTGTATGGTAAAGAACTGCGCTTGGCCATGCTCAAGCCGCCCTCCGCGTATTTGAGTCCAAGAAAATTTTCCGCAATCATGGACCATCCGGAAACCCGATTGTTTGCTGAAGAAAAGTTGGCCATTCTTCCACTTATCACTTGGCTGGAAACCACTTTGGATGGTGATATAAATAAAAATATGGGCTTCAACCAGGATCGAAATAAGCTGCTTTGGTCCAAGTTGTCGTCGGAATCCTACCTGGGTGAACCCGGTGGACATGCCCATGCCGCTCGGGAAAAGGCCCTGCGCGCGCACCTTGTCCTTATCGATCAGGCCCTTTTCATGGATGATTTGGCAATGGAATTTTCCATCCTTCCGCCCTATGACGCCATTGTTTTCGACGAAGCCCATTATCTTCCGGAAATCGGACAAGTCCGATTGGGACGGGAGGTTAGTTTTTTCCGCCTGAAATACATCATCCAACTTTTGGCCTTTTCCAAAACAAGCTCCGCCGGTCTGTTAGCGGAAATGGAACGGCAAGCCACCGAATCCGTAGCTGGACCGGAAACTCTGGAGACCCTTGAAAAGCTCAAAGAAAAAATCTTTGAGCCGGAACGACAATTGCAAAAGTTTTTCAACAAATTGGCAAAGCACGCCCAGAAGCGACGCAAAGACGGCGAGAACCGAATCCGGTATGCGGATAAGCTTGTTATTGAATTTGGCAGTGGACCGGAACCGGTCACGGCTTCAGTGGAAGAGTTGGAAGGATTGCTGATTAAGCTGGCCGATGCCTTTCCGGATCTAGCCGCCGATATCCGTAAGGTATCCGACTTGTTACGTGCCTTTCGCGCTGATTTGGAACACCTCTCCCATCCTCAGGCTATTGCTGCGGAAACTGAAGAACCCTTTGCAGAGTCAAGCGAGGTATACTGGATAGAGGATTTCCCCAATCCACACCGAGCTCATATCCGCTGCGCACCGATGGATATTGGTCCTTGGCTGGCAAAAAAGTTTCTTCCCCAAATGGACTCAGTGGTTTTTGCCTCTCCTGCCCTCACCCTCGGCGATCAATTCGGTTTCTTCGCCGAACAACTTGGACTCGATTTGCAATCGGACCGTGTCAAAACAGCCTTGGTTAGGAGCAAGGATAAAGAAGATAAGCCTGTACCCGTTTTCATCGCGCGCTTCAGCCCCGTTCTCAATAATACCGCCTCCGCAGATTCCATGGGCGCACTTATATTGCGTGGATTACTGGAAATCGTTCACCCCGCATTTGTTTTTTTCACCCATGTTGGAATGCTTAAACAAATTCGTGGAATATTGCAGGAAGGCTTATCTGCCAAAGGCCGCATGGTTCTGGCGCAACATATCGATGGAAGCCGCGAAAATCTCCTGCATCTTTTCCGTCGTCGAAAAGACACATGCTTGCTTGGTACCGAGACCTTTATGGCCAATCTCGGTGCTGAGGATCAAATTCCCGAAATCATTATGGTTACCAAGCTGCCGTTTCCGGTTCCCACGGAACCCATTACAGCCGCACATCTCGATAAGCTTACGGCAGCTAAGGGAAATCCCCTCTACGACTATTTGCTGCCCTGGTCTATTTTGCGTCTTAAGCAAGAGCTGAACCGACTTCCGCATCGTCCGGGGCGCCCGCAAATCATCTGGATCCTGGACCCACGGCCCATAACGGAGAAATACGGTAAGATGTACCTGCGCGGCCTCGGCCGTGATGTCATAGTTTGTGAAACGGAACAGGAATTGCTTTCCAAGACTCGGGAAGCATTGGGGAAATTTGCTGGATGACCAAATATTTTTCCGTTCCGATTCAATGGTTTTCAGCCTCGGTCATTGGCTTCCTGATCCTGTGCTTGGCGGGATGTTATAGCTTTTCCGGCACGACTCTACCCAGCCATTTACGGACAGTTCATGTCGTTCCCGTCGTCAACCGAACCTTGGAATCCTCGTTGGCCGATCAAATCACTCAAGGATTGGAACAGGGTTTCAGCAGTCGCACCAATTTACGCAAAGTGAATGTTAACGGCGACGCCGAACTCATTTGTACTTTGATGGATTACTCCCATCGGCCGCAAACCACCAGCGGATCTACCGTGACAAGCTACCGAGTGGATTTATTGGTGAGCGTCCTGTTTGTGGATCGTACCAAAGGGGATACCCTTTACCGGGATGACCATGTGCCCGGATATGGACAGTATGCCATTGACAAAGGCGAAACGGAACAAACCGGGCAGCGTCTAGCCGTGGAAAGCCTGGTCAAAGTGGTTTTGGATCAAACAGTATCGGGGTGGTAATGAAATTCGTTAAAATGCAAGGCGCGGGCAATGACTATGTGTATGTAGACCTTTTCAAAGAGAAGGTTGCCGATCCGGTAAAACTCGCGCAAGCGGTTTCCCATCGGCGCTTTGGGGTAGGGGCAGACGGACTGATTCTCATCAAACCACGAGCGGATGCGGATGCGGAAATGGTGATGTACAATGCCGACGGTTCCTTGTCGGAGATGTGCGGCAATGGTCTACGCTGCGTCGCCAAATACATGCACGATCACCATTCCCGCGGCCAAAACGATTTTAAACTGATGACAGGGGCTGGCTGGAGGCAGGCCAAGGTTGTGCATCGGAATCCGGCAGGTGATGCCGATCAAGTGCGCATCGAAATGGGTGAACCCATTTTTTCTGGTTTACAAATTCCGACCACTTTTAGTCTTCCCGAAGTGATGGAAAAAAATATCGAAGTGGCTGGCCGAACCTTTACTTTCAGTTCCGTGTCCATGGGAAATCCGCATTGCGTCATCTACGTGGATAACGTTGTTGATTTTCCCGTTCATGAAATTGGTCCTTTGATCGAGACCCATCCTTACTTCCCGCGCAAAGTGAATGTTGAGTTTATTCAAATCATTTCCAAGTCCGAGGTTGTGCAGCGCACCTGGGAAAGAGGCTCTGGTGAAACCTGGGCTTGCGGAACCGGTGCATCAGCAGTAGCGGCAGTTGGTTTCAAACTTGGGAAAACTGGTTCACGCCTGACCATTCACCTCACAGGTGGAGATCTGCTGCTTGAATATACTGGCCAAGGCCAGGTCCTGATGAGTGGGCCGGCCGTTGAGGTCTTCTCCGGGGAATGGCCGGAATCTATTGCTTGACTACAAAGCCCTGGATCTTTTTGTCGGAAAGCTCCAGCAGCTTGTCTTCTGCATCTTGTTTTGAATCGAAAAAGCCCCAACGTAGCTTGTAATAGGGCGCGTCAAACACCATGTCCACGCTACCACCCAATTGTTTTTCGTAAAGCGCTTTTTTCGATTGGGCAGCGTCTATATCCGCCTCGGCGCTAATCTGTATTCGAAATTTGGACTTTCCGGATAACGAGACTTCCGGATTCTTTGTTTCACTGGTTCCAGCAGAACCATTTGTATTTGTGGACTGTGTAGTGGGTTTGACGCTGGCCAATACCATAGGCTTGGCGTCCAGTAATTTGTCCAAATCATCCGGTTCACTAAATCTTTTTCCACCATTTGAATTTTCGAGAACGGGTACTCCGGCAACTTTGGGTTGGATACCACTTTCAGTTCCCGAGCCCCCATGGGATTGGGCCATCTGGTTTGCACAGCCGCCTAGGAACGCAGACAGTAGCATCGTCATGGCTATACCAAATTTTGCCATATTGCCTTTCTTGGAGTTTGGAGCGCCCATTTTGCACCCATTTGTCCACCCTTAAACTCAAAAGTAACAAACTGGGAATGCCGATATTATCGTTTGTCATCAAAATATTCGAGAAGCTCAAATAATTCCGTTGTCGACCATAAGCAAGCGTTTACCTGCCACCCTGTAAACTATCCAAAGCGTCGGATCCCAATCTGCCGCCCCGTAACAGCACAGGTAGGATAAATGGAAATCAGCATTACCAAAAGAGGGGACCTCCAAATTATCCATGTTAAAGGAAAAATTCGTTTACAGAGTTGGCGTGTTTTAGACAAGCATTTGGAATCGTTACTCCACAAAGGACACCGTTGGGTTGCCCTTGATTTGGGGGATGTGAGTCTTATTTGCAGCACGGGAATCGGGTCGATTCTACACAATGTCCGAAAGTTTCAGGAACACGAATGTACCTTGATGTTGGTTTCCACTTCGGATTATGTTCAAGAACTTTTCGCCCTTTTCGGCTGCCATGCCGTTATCGACGATGTGTTTTTCTCTAACTGGGGTGCTCTTGAAAAGCGGATGCAATCACAAGGATTGGCCATTACCGAGTAATCACAAGCCTCCCTTAGCACACTCCATCCCGATATTGTTTTCACTATGCTAGATTTCCGCTTCCCCAATTCGGAGCCGGACCATGGATTATGAAGCAACATTGAATCAAGCGCTGGATCTTCTGGCTGATGGCGAAGAGAAAAAAGCAGGCCGCATTCTGCAAGCCTGCATCGACAGTATCAAAAAAAATCTCACCGCCACCGATTCCGATCTCATCCGCTTTTATTATTGGGGCCGTTGTCTAACCGCCATGGAGGAAGCCGAACAAGCCCTGCTCAAATTTGAAAAAGCATTGGCCATCAATCCGGACCATGAGGGTTCATTGTGGGAAACAGCTTCCATATTAATGCATGACATGGAACGACCCGAAAGCGCAAAACCCATTTTGGCAGAGAGACTGGTTAAGCTATTTCCCACCAACGAACTGTATCAAGAATCCTTAAGGGTAGTGGAGTTCAGTTTAAAACTTCGGAAAAGCCCACCACCGCTGGATAAGGATGATGCAGAGAATTTGGATTCTATTTAGCTTCTACCCGCACGACCAGGGTACTGTTACAGGAAGTTCATCAGCGTATTCTGCATGGCCTTAGCCCCCATCTTCAATGAGGCGTCATAAATTGTCTGCTGCATATTGAATTCGGATATGGCCTGTGCAAAGTCCACATCTTCTGTTTGGGATTGCAATTCTGAAGTATAGACGGTACGTTCGTCATTTCTTATCTGAGTCGATTCAAAGCGTTGCACGCGGGCGCCATTGGCCGATTGCGCAGAAAGCTGGTGCCTGAAGGACGCATCCAATTTGCCAATGGATTCCAAAATCTTATCTGGCTTGTTTTTCATGGTGCCTTCCATGAGGTTTATAATCCCTTCCCAGGCGTTTTGTTCCACATTGCTCCCAAAGGCTTCCGTGGCGGTAGTGTTAAGCCGGGCTGATACACCTTCCTCGATTTCGCGATTCGAAATGCCATCCAAATCCTTTTCATTGCGTCGCAGCCAATTGTAGGACATATCGATGCCCGCGCCCCCCGCTAGCGTCGTAGCACTGGCGGTCAGGAAGGTTACCGTACCTTTAATGTAATCCACAGTGTAATCGGTTCCATCCGTTAAACCGTTCACGGCGAAAGTACCAGGTATAATCTGATAAGCATTGGCATCGCTGGTTGCAGTATCCTTGGAGTCCTCCACATTTTTGTCGATGATTTGGATAGGCGTTCCAAGTGCTGGCATGGTCATATCCCCGGACAAGGCACCAGGAGCCGTTAAAACATGAGAGGCGCCGCCACGAATTTCATACGGAGGAACCTGAGAATTGGTTCCTGAAAAAATGTATTCGTCCTTAAAAGAGGTATTGGCCAACGCAACCATTTGATCGAAAATGGCTCGGACTTCATTCCCTATAAAATATCGGGTCTCGGCGGTATTGGAATCTGTTGCAGCTTGAATGGCGCGTTCATGCATGTTTTGGTACAAATTATTGGCGGTACCCAAGGTGGAATCTACAGTTCCCAAGTAGGCTAATCCGTCATTTACATTGCGCTGAAAGCTGTTAAACTGATCAATTTCGGAACGCAATTCCATGCTCTGGGAAGTGCTCACGGGATTGTCCGAGGATCGGTTGAGCTTTTTTCCCGTGGAAAGTTGTTGCTGAACGCTTTCCAGTCTGCCGTAATTTGCATAGAGCCGTTCCAAAATTCGGGTGCTGATTTGTCCAAAACTTATTCGATTAGGCATGATTCACTCCTTGAAATGCTATTGGATACCCATCAGGATTTCCAACATTTGACTGACAGTCTGAATATATTTGGCAGATGCCTTATAGCTGTTTTCGAACTTAATCATATTGGTCATTTCTTCATCCAGTGAGACTCCGGAAATGGAACCCTGTTCAGAATCCATTTGGGCTATTAAAAATTCCCGGGTTTCTTTCCGGGCTTTGTTCTCGTTTTTTTCAATGCCCATCCTGCCGATAACGGCGCTGTAAAAATCACCAATACTCTGGGTGGGTGAGCCATCGGCATCATTGTTTAGGGATTTGGCGAGTCGGACTTTGGCCAGTGCCGCAGCATTTCCGCCGTTTCCATTTCCGGAAAAACCGGTAGTGTTGTAGCCGAATTTAACCGAGACCGTGTCTAAGGCGGCATACCGGGCGTAGTTCAAAAAGGTAATAGTGCCTTTTTCATAGTCGACGACATAATCTTTACCCGCACCTTCCTCAAGCACCATACCATTGGCCGCGCCGGAGGTCATCGTCAGCTTGACACCACCTTGGACCAGGTTCTGATAATTTGAACTGATGGCGCTGAGATCCAGAACGGGACTGGCCGCGAGGGGAACACTCAAAGGCAACGCGGCAAGATCTATGATTTTGCCTCCAGCAGCTGCGGCGATATTTGCGCTGTCCGCAAGCACAGAATCCGAGAGCACCATGGTTCCTGCAGTGGTTTTTGTTGGATCAAAAAAATACACCCCAGTGGCTTTGTTCAAAGTATAACCTTCAATATGCACGCCGTTGACCTGGGTTACCAGCGCTTTGGCCAACTTGTTCAATTGCTCTTTATATGCGTTCAAGACCTTGCTGCGTGCATCCATTATGCCGCGCAAACTGCCGCTGCGAGGTTCAAAGGCTTTGCCGGAAGCCAGAAACTTGAGCCGTAATTCCGTAGTCTGGGTACCATCTGATAGGGTTCTATCCACACCATAGGTTCCGATTTTTAGGACTTCAGAAGCGCCTACCAGTAGATTGCCCCCGGATGTGATGGTCATTCCACCATTTTTATCTTCAATGGTCTGTATATCAATGAGTTCTGAAATCTTGCGGACCACCAAATCTCGTTGATCTCGGGATTCATTGGCCACCTGGCCCTTGCTGGCTTCGACACCGATTATTTTTTCGTTCAGAAGGTAAATCTGACCCGTCAAATCGTTGACGGTTTTCGCCTTCTGATCCAGCGGACTATTCATAGAGAGTCCAAAGGCTTCAATTTCCTTGAATGCGCTATGCATGGAATCCGAGAGCACCAAGGCGGAGGATTTTACGGCTTCTCGGGACGAAAGATTTGCGGGACTGTTGGCCAAGTCCTGCCAAGAAGCCCAGAATTTATTCATCTGGGCCGCAAGCCCCGTTTCCGTTGGTTCTTTCAGAATATCCTCGAGACGCGTATAAGCCGAATTGATTTCCGTGGTGAAGCCCTTTTCGCCCATTTGTTCCCAAGTTTGGCGATCCAAAAATTCATCCCGCACCCGGGCGATGGTAGAAATCTCTACGCCGATACCTTGTTGACCATACACTTCGCTGTTGATTGTAGCCGCTTGCAAGTCCACGCGCTTGCGGGAATAACCTTCGGTATTGGCATTGGAAATATTCTGACCCGTTACATCAATTTGGGTTTGAGCGATGTTCAAACCGCGCATCCCAATTCCTAATGCATCAAATAATCCCATCTCAAACGCTCCGGTTAATCAAATTGCGGATTTGAACTTTGCCAATGCGAACGGCGCCCTTGGACGAATAGGTATTCATTTTTTCATTTTGCTTACGACCAACCACGCTGGTCATGATGCCGACCGTGGTATGGATGATGCGACTGCCATTTTCAACCAATGCCATGTTGATGCAAAGCACACTTTTAAGTTCTCCAGTGGACTTGAGCAATGCTTCGCGACAAGCACGCAGGCGTTCAGCTTGGTCGGGACGTAGCAATGGGTATATGTCCTCGCATTTGGCTTGGAACGAGCCTTCACGCCCTTTGGTGGCCCCCAGCAGCTTCTCGGTAATGAGTACACGCGCTTCCTCAAGAACAAACAAGGAACCAATCAAGCGCTCAGACTCCACATTGGCATCGGAGTTTTCAGCCAACTTCCTATTTACCAGGGCCATGCGTTGCCGGTTGGCCTGCAACAAGTATGCGTCGTACAAAGCCAACTGAGCGTTGAGGTTGACGATGAGTTCTTCGCCCAGTGCCGCGGGATCCTCTCCGGCTGTCGGTTTCACCACCGATTCCTGAAGCAGATCTGCGAATTCCCGGCCTAGGACCAATTCCTTGTATTTGAAACTCATCGTATCCTTTCCGAACCAGACGGAGCCGCAGCTTCGAATTCGCTTTTGGCCTTGAGGACCCGTTTAACATAGTCCTTGGTTTCCTGGTAAGGCGGAATGCCGCCATAACGTTCTACGGTCGCGGGCCCGGCATTATAGGCTGCCAAAGCCTTACTTTCATCTCCCTGAAATTTTTCCAAAAGCTTCTTGAGGTAGCGAGTTCCCGCCAAAATATTTTCGTGAACGTTGAAGACATTGCGCACACCAAGATCCGTGGCAGTCGAGTCCATCAATTGCATCAAGCCTTTTGCGCCGGCTTTAGAAACCGCCATGGGTTGATTCGCTGATTCAACTTTAATGACGCTTTTAATCAGGTTCGATGCGACGCCGTAGGTTTTAGCTGCAAAGTCCACAATGGGATTCAGTTTTTCGCTGGAAATGGAAGCAGACTGGGGAACCCATCCGTTACGGGAGGTTTGGCCCAATGTTTGGGCGGCGGCCGGCGTGGGTAAGCTATCGCCTTCTTTGCGGCTCAAGGACCGGTAGATTTGGGCAGCCATTCCGTTGGAAAGACCGCTCATAGCATTTTTTAAACCTTGTTCGCCGGATTCAAGCGGCGACTTGGCATGCATTCCCGCATACTGGTTATCCAACATTTCCGTAAAAATTTCCCGGCCCGGAGAAGCCTCGGTCAAATCATTTCCAGCGCTGGAGGCGGTCTCGCGCATAGCCTTATACATCTGACCAAGAAACATGGCCTCAAAATCGAGACTGGCTTTCCAGCGCTTTCTTTCCGCGTCGGTGATTCCGGTCTTGAGGGTACCGGTTTGGCTTTGCAGGCGGTCCAGGCTATTTACAGATTCCGGTTTCATGGTCTTGATTCCAGCCATTCAGGGTTAATTGGGATTTTCACTTTTCGAGTCGCTTTAACTTCCTCTTTAAATAGAGGATTACGCAAAGGGCGTGCCACGGCCTATGGGTGGTAAAAAGGCCCTATCAGCAGAAATGGAAGCGATTTAAGCGGAAATGGTTGAAGAAGGAGGGGTAAAACTTGCCCCTGTTAGGAAATCGATGCCTGGTCTTCCGGACTTTTTTCCATCATAGTGGATTCATCCATCCGGCGCAGGGCATCCAGTAAAATGGCCATGGTGTCCCCTTCCAGGTTTTGTGCCGGAGGGGCTTCATCCGTGTGGAAGCGGAACGAGCCGGTGCGCCAGCGAAGCACATCGTCTAGCGCCTCAGCACCTTGCGTGTTACCCATGCTCCCATGCATGATTTCACCTTCTTGAAAGCCGAAGCGGGCACGGAGATTAGCCAGTTCAACCACCAGGGTTCCGGTCATGTGCGAACTCATAACGGTTTGCACCAAGTCCACAAAAGGGAAGAAACGCAAATCTCCGGAAAGGCCCGGTGACATGAGTTGAGAGAGCTTATGATTGTTGGCTTTAATGCGCTTGGACAACATCCGATAGAGCAAAATACTGAGCACGGGAAAGTCGGCCACCAACTTATAGAATTCTTGCCGTGAAATCGCGAGGGTCAGGCATTCCTCCAAGGCATCAACCTGATTACTGGTCGTCGCTCCCGTTAAGATGGACATCTCTCCAAAACAATCGCCTTTGCGCAGTACGGTAAGCTCCAGAACGCGTCCGTCGCTGCCGCGGTTGGCAATGCGCACCATGCCCTTGGCTATGACATGAAAATGCGAGCTGGTTACATTGCCTTCCAAAATAACTTCACCCGCCCGGAAACGCATGGGTGCGGCTCGTTCACGAAACGCTTCAGCCACTGTGGCCGGCATCTGTTCCAGAAACGGCTTAGACATCTGATATTCCGCATTGAGCACTTCTTCAAACGCAATGGCGGGTTTGGAAAGCTTGCTCACTTGGCAAAAATTCCAGCGACACGAGCAAGTCTTGTAACCCGCTTCAATCTGGCCTTCCACGCGCGTGCCTTCAATGGCCACGGGAATAAAAGTGGCAACCGGCATGGAACAGATTTGCAATTGATTTCCGAAAACTCCCGGCATTTGCACTTGCAGGGAATCGCCTTTGCTGTAGTATGGGCAATTGTTCAGTTCCTGGGCTTTGAGCGACCAAGCCTTTTCCGGTTCTTGCATACCGTAAAACCTACCTATTATTGAATTGAAAGCGGTGCTTACATTCTGGAGGATTTTGGGTTTTTCAGGGCGATCGATAGCTGGGATTGGGAGTCATCATGCCGATATACAGGGCGCGAATCGCTTTCTCATAATCCGCGTTATTGATACCGATGATGATGTTCAGTTCCGAAGCGCCTTGATCGATGATGCGGATATTGACCATGGCGGCGCCGAGCGAAGAAAACACTTTCGCTGCCATACCCACTTGGTGCGTCATGCCTTCACCCACCACCGCGACCAGGGAAAGCTCGTGTTCCACTTCCAGTGTATCCGGCTCCAGGATCCGCCGTATGTCCTCGAGAATGGCTTCGGTTTTTTCCCCGATTTCCTCGCTGGAAACCACTACGCTCATACTGTCAATAGAAGTGGGGCAATGCTCGATGCTGACCCCTTTGGTTTCAAATACTTCCAATACCTTTCGGGCAAATCCGATTTCCTTGTTCATCATGTTTTTTTCGATGGTGAACATGGAAAAGTTCTTTTTACCTGCGATGCCGGCGATATCGTATTTGGTGACTGCCGGCAATTTGGAAACGATAAGGGTGCCCGGATCCTCCGGTTGATTGGTATTGCGGATATTGATCGGAATACCAACATCGCGAACGGGGGCGATGGCTTCGTCATGAAACACATTGGCTCCCATGTAGGACAACTCCCGAATCTCCCGATAACTCACCTCGTCCAGGGAGTGCGGGTTCTCGACGATACGTGGGTCCGCCATAAGCAAACCGGAAACATCGGTCCAGTTTTCGTAGAGTTCAGCCGCAACGGCACGCGCCGCAATGGCCCCGGTAATATCGGAGCCACCACGGGAAAAAGTTTTGATGTGGCCCTTTACATCCACTCCATAAAAACCCGGTATGATGTACAAGCGGTTTTGATTCTGCATGCGGGCGCCCAGAACCGTGTAGGTCTTGGTATCGATGCGGCCGGCTTTATCGAAAAAAATCGTCTCTAAAGGATCAATAAATTCCGCATCCAGAAAATCGGCCATGAGCAAGCCGCAAAGATATTCACCGCGCGAAGCCACAAAATCGCGCGTCGCACCTTTTTCCACCTCATGGCGAAATTGCTCCAACGTTTTGCCGATGTGCGTTTTGAGGCCAAGCTCACGTTCAATCTCCAGGAACCGATCCCTAATCAGCGTAAAGGGGGAATCCAGATTAAGACCCTTAACCGCCATGTCGTGGCAAAGGTAAAGCAAGTCCGTGAGTTTGGTCTCCCCGGCATTGCGTTTGCCCGGGGCCGAGGGCACAACGACCCGGCGTTTAGGATTGGACTGGAGGATTTTTTTGATTTTTAGGAATTGGAAGTGGTCGGCAACGCTGGAACCACCGAATTTACAAACAATGGAAGACATACTCTGGTACCTTTATAGTTAAAGGAAAACTTAAGAAAAGATTCAAGAATAAAACCATGGTACCGATATTCTAAAGTAGAGCCAAGAGACAAAGCCATGAAAATTGAAAACCGTACACCCCTGCAAGCCCCAAAACCCGACCAAGGCCCGATTGCCGGCAATCAGCCTAAACTTGGCGGACGCACCTTCACGGCGGCCTTCACCAAAGCGCTAATCGCTTCCCCTTCAGCAACCGCTAGAGTGCCAGTTTCAGCGCCAGTGGCATTGCCAGGCCCCGCAGCGGCTCTCACCACTGCGTTGGCATTTCCGAATGTCTCCGGACCCGTCGCCGAAAGCGGAATCAGCCCAGAAGACCATATGGAAACCATCAAATTTCGAATGAAGACGGGTTACTATAACGATATCTCCGTCGGAGATGCTATATCGGAAAAGCTTTCCGCTATTTTTGACGACCAGGCTTAGTGACCCTCCGCGAAAAACCGTTCAAACCGATTTACAAATCGTTCCAAATCGTGAGCAGGTAAAACATTAATTCCGGCCGCCAGTTTGCGACCTCCTCCCGTTGCAAATTCCGACGCTAAACTTGCCGCTGAAGGCACGAATGCATCGGAACGGCGGGGAGCCCGAATGGAAACCTGGAAGTCCCCTCCCGCACGAGGATGAATCAAGGCCAGGGCCTGCAAGGGATGGTTTAGGATGTGCTCATTGGCCCAGGTAGCCAAGTACCGGCGAGCCCAAGGCGCATCCGGCGCCAAATAGGCTCGCGCAGCCTCCGAATTGTTTAGCGCAGCCAAGTTTTTACACATCGATTGATCCGATGCAAACTGCAGGGCCAGCGGACCGAAAACACTTTCTTCCTGACAAAAATCCAGCGCGGATGTGAATTCGGACATTCGCTTGGCCAAATCGGCGGGGTCGAAAAGGACATCGCTGATTTTTTCTCCGTACGCATTGTAATTGAGGAGAATACCGGATCGCTGTAACAAATTGCTCTCTACAACTGAAGCACCGACATCATGAATCAATGCCTTGGCGGTATCAGGAATTGCATCGCCAAAGGCTGCCATGGCCGCCCAGAGCCCTTGTTGCCTTCCAAATAATGCATTGACGATAACGGCCGAACAGGTTCCCGAGGACTGTTGAATATGAAGATGCAAACGTGGATGCGGTTCGACCTCACCTGGGTCATGGTGATCGTACCAGGTCACCTGTAAATTTTCCTTTGCCAACAGGGTATGCACCTCAGGTTGATTTTGACGAAGGCTAATGTCCAATGCATGGATATGCCCCGCTTCCATGGGCGGTAACTTTTGGAGCAGTTTAATATCCCGTTTCAAACCAGTAATACGCAGATCTGGCGCCCCCACATGCAATTCCAGAATACGTTGGGCGATCAGGCCATCGGCGTCCCCATTGAACAAAAAAACCAATGGACCAAGACTGGGTTCGGCTTCCCTTTTTAATTCACCCAAGGCCATAACGCGCCTTGAGCACCTGCATATGGTGCCGCTCATGACCCATCAAAACCCTCAACATTTCTAGGGGCGTAATCTCTACATCGTTGGCGGAACCCCTTCGGTTCCAGGCTTGGTCATCTAATCCCAACAGGATGGCGGAGGTAGCGTCAGTGATACCGCGGTGAGCTATTAGAATGTCCGACCAGTTTGCTTTTTCGAAACGGCCCTGTACTACATATTCATTTTCATCAAAGCCGGGAAGGGATTTGCTTTCTCCCCTGGCGATGCAAACGAGTCGATAGAGAAAAATCAGGTTTGCATCTGTCACATGGCCCATGACCTGTTTTACACTCCATTTTTCCGTAGCATACTTTTCATCTGTCCGCGCTGGGGAAATGCTATCCAAAAATTCCCTGGTTTTTTGAACATGTGCGGAAAATCTGGCCACCGGATCTTGGGGTGCCGCTTCGTCCAGATATATTTTCCAAGGCGCTTCAGTCAATGTCTTCATTTTTACCTCCGGATAAATAAAAGCCACTGAAAATAAATCTAATTCCAATCCCTGGAACCACTGATGGACGAGACCGCAATCACAGTATAGACTCAAGTTCTGGATTATCTTCCTTCCATATGATTCAAACCCTATTCGCACCCGGTAGAACAGCCCAATTAACCTCCGCCTTTCCTATTTCACCCAGCCGTTTTAACGCCAGGATGCCACAGCCCGGTCAAGACGGCTCTTCAGAAATAATCCTGGCACCCGGCTCACCGATGGAAGACGTCTTGCGCCTGGTTTCCGCCGTAGCCGTTGCGGATTGCCCAGTGTTTTTGCGCGGAGAAAGTGGGTGTGGCAAAGAAATGGTGGCGCGGCACGT